>RXJO01000232.1 GCA_003987795.1 Curvibacter sp. | reverse complement strand
ATCGACCTGTCCAGGGGGGAAACTGCTGCGTGCAGCCTCTTCCAAGCGCTGCAGCAAGGATGCCGCATCGGTCTTCAGTCGGCCAGCGACGGACGGGGCCGCAGCACGCACCTTGTCGAGGTTCTCGGTGAGCAGTTGGCGTTCATGGGCCACCACGCCCAACAAGGAGTACAGCCTGGCAGCCGCCTCTGGCTTAAGTTGGCCGCTGGCCAATGCGGCCCGGCCCAGGCCACGCAGCTCAGTCGTATCGCGCAGCAAGTTCGGGGGCTGCATCAAAGTGGCACTCATCAAGTAAAAAGCAGCCAAGTCAGAGTCAAGTGCCAAGCCCGATCCATCAGTGACTTGATCTTGCAGTTCGCTGAGAGCCGCTGAGAGCTTGTTCATCGCTTCGAAGACAGCCTCTGGCGTCGTAGTCGCCTGCGTCGCTGCCTGGCTGAAATCGAGCACTTTTCTCAAGGCTGCAGTACTACCCAATTGCGCGCCGACCTCAGAATCGAGCGTCTGAAGCTTTTGCAAGGCCTGTTGGTACTGAGCTTGTGCCTCAGTCAGCTCGCTACCAGCCTGGCCTCCCGCCGCATTGCGTGCACGATACCGCCAAGTGCTGGCAGCGTCGACCACAGGAGCCAGGGCTTGGCTGTAACGAACCCCTGTGCGCTCGTTAGCAACGAACTCAAGCTCAGCATTCTTGGCGCTGCCATAAGCAAACAACAGCCATCCCACGGGCAGAAGGAATGCCCCCGAGATCAGGGCCATCTTGGCAGGAAAGCGAAGGCCTCGCATCAATGCGGCACCAGGTCGCCAAATTGGAGATTTGCTGATCGAAAAGTTCATGGAACAGGCTCAGAGGTTTGTGGGTGCGTTAATTTTTAGAATGTTTCCCAGTCGGCGTTTTCAGCAGCAGTCGCTGCGTGGGTCAACGCTGGCTTGGCCGGGGCTTTGATCTGTGGCGCACTCTTAGGAGGTGCCTTTTTCGCCATGGGTGCTTTGGTCGCCGGCCTTTTGAGGCCAGGACTAGAGATATGCGTTCCACTTTGAAAATTGTTGGGCTGCGCATCGATCTTGAACACAGCCACCAATTCAGCCAGTCGCTGTGACTGGGCCTTCAAGCTATCGGCAGCGGCAGCACTTTCCTCGACCAACGCAGCGTTTTGTTGCGTCACTTGATCCAACTGGTTCACGGCATCGCCGACCTGGCTGATACCACTGCTCTGTTCCATCGATGCATTGGAGATTTCATTGATCAGCGCACTGACGCGCTTCACTTGGCTCACGATGCCTTCCATGCTGTGGCCCGCTTCATCGACGAGGGCTGTGCCACTGTCAACTTTTTCAACACTGGCGTTGATCAAAGATTTGATTTCTTTCGCAGCCTCCGCCGATCGACTGGCAAGGCTGCGAACCTCGCTTGCGACGACGGCAAAGCCACGACCTTGTTCGCCTGCGCGAGCTGCTTCCACTGCTGCGTTCAAGGCAAGGATGTTGGTTTGAAAGGCAATGCCGTCGATCACACTGATGATGTCGGAGATCTTTTTGGAGGATTCGGAGATGTCTTGCATGGTCGCAACAACACGGCCTACAACAGCGCCGCCTTCTTCGGCTGCGTGCGTGGCCTCACTGGCAAGGCGATTGGCTTGCTGAGCTGTATCTGCATTGGTCTTCACCGTGCTGTTGAGCTCTTCCATCGAGGCAGCAGTCTCTTCAAGGTTGCTGGCTTGTTGTTCAGTGCGCTGGCTCAGATCAGCGTTGCCCATCGCAATTTCAGCTGATCCCGTTGCAATGCTGTCACTGCTCAAGCGAACCTGACCAACAATTTCGACCAAGCGATCGTTCATGTGTCCCAAGGCACGAAGCAAGTCCGCAGGTTCATCTTTGCCCGATGCGGTAATCTTTTGTGTCAGGTCACCCTCAGCAACGGTTTGTGCGACTTTCAAGGCTCGGTTGATGGGCTCTTTGATGGAGCGTGCAATGGCCAATGCAATGATCAGACCCAGACTCAGCGCAATGGCTTCGCCGATCGAAATCAAGGTCAATGCCATTTCATAGTCGCTGGCACTCTGTGCCGTCGCATCTGCCGCGCCCCGTTCGTTCAATTGAACGCTTTTTTCCAGGGACGCTTGCGTTTTGAGGAATGCGGCGCCGGCTTCACCAATCGCCAGCGCAGATGCCTGTGCTTTGGCCGCCGGATCTCCTGATTGCGCCAGAGCAATCACTTTGGCATCGAAGGCGAGGTAGGCCTCCCAGTCTCGCTGGACATCCTTCCAGAGTTGCTGCTCTTCTGGTGATGAGATAAGTTGCTCGTATGCGCGAAATGCCTTGGGTACCCCTTCCTGCCTCGCGGAATCATGTCGGCGGATCTGCTCGTCGCGTGGGCCCGCTTCTGCCTCAAGCAAGATTCGCAACGAAACCCGCCGCACTTCATTGAGTTCAGCCGTGATGTTGCCCAACGCCCGAACGCTGGGAAGCCAGTTGGTCCCCAATTCGTTGGCATTGAAGTTCACTCTCTTGATTTCAATGACACCAATGACTCCTATGAGAGCCAACAGTGTCAGAACCGCGCCAAAGCCCGCCAGCAGACGGGGACCAATCTTGAGATTGCGAATCCAGTTCATGATGACCCTCTTTCGGTGTGATGGTCGTTAATTCGCGAGGTAACAGATCCAAATTCGATACCAGATCCGTTCCAACCGCCAATGGGGAAACCCGTCCTTCTTTCTGACCTACGTTAAGCAACTGCTCCTGCCGTGCAGAACCTGTTGCGTCCTTGAGCCTTCGCTCTGTAAAGCATGTCATCCGCTTGCTTGATGAGATCGCGCTGAAGCACCGCCTTT
Source organism: Curvibacter sp. (assembly GCA_003987795.1). Taxonomy (GTDB): domain Bacteria; phylum Pseudomonadota; class Gammaproteobacteria; order Burkholderiales; family Burkholderiaceae_C; genus Curvibacter. The sequence goes on along the minus strand of RXJO01000232.1, from coordinate 15,463 downwards.
TCTCCCGCGAAAACGGCCACCCCGACGCTGGTGGTGACTGATATCGCACGCTGCTCCAACACAAATGGATCCTGCATGGCCTCGACAAGCTTTGCAGCAATGAGATTGGCGTCCTCGGGACCCGCCAATCCTTCCAGAATCACCAGGAACTCGTCACCGCCTTGACGCGCAACGACATCGGTCCCCCGCAAAGTACGCTGCAGCCGACCGGCAAATGCCTTGAGCAAGATGTCGCCACTCAAGTGGCCGTGCTGGTCATTGACCTGCTTGAATTCATCCACATCCAGATAAAGGATGGCCATGGTGGCCTGTGTGGCCCTGCAGCGCTCCATGGCCTCCTGGCAACGTGCTTCAAAGCCGGCACGGTTCAAAAGGCCTGTCAGTGGATCGATCTGAGAGAGCTCAATCAAACGCCGCTCTTCAAGCTTTTGCGCTGTTGTATCGATCACGATGGCAACGAAGCCGAGCACCTGGCGTCCATCATCCGCGAATTGCGGCACGTAGTTCGCCCGATAGCATCGATAGGTCTCGCGTGTGGTGATTTCGCTTTCAAACGTTAACGTCTCACCCTTCAGCGCTCTTCTGATATACGGCGCAGCTTGCTGGTAAGCGCCCTCGCCAAGAACCTCCTGAACGGACATCCCATACAACAGCTCGCGCGACCTTCCGAAGCCCTGCTCGTAGGCGCGATTCACAAATCGGTATCGCTCATGCGCATCGATATATGAGACCCGCATGGGAAGGTGGTCTGTCACGATCCGCAGACGTTGTTCACTGAGTCGCAGCTCTGTCTCTGACTTGCGCGACTCTGTGATGTCGCTGCCCACCGCATAAATGCCCAAAACTTCCCCCGATGCACATCGCTTGGGTGCCAAGGAAATTTTGAACCACCGGTCTCCCATTGGTGTTGATAACCGCCGTTCATAACTGACCGGCTTGCCCCCTAGAGCACTATCCAGCTTGGACTGAACCTTCTGTACGACCTCTGGACCGAAGACCTCCAACAGGGTCTTTCCGAGCAGGGTCTCGGGTTCGATCTCAAGCCATTGTTTGTATGCCTTGTTGGCAAAACAAAATCTCAGCTCTCGATCAAATTCTGCTATCAGAATAGGTGCGTTATCGGTGATGGCTCGCAGTCGTTCCTCGCTGGCGATAAGGCGTTCCTGCGTATCAAGACGCTTGGTGACGTCTCGCAGAACGAGTTGCGTCAATTCACGGCCGCGAGCATCCACATGAATTGCGCGCTGAACCTCAACCACCAGGGATGACCCATCGGGTTGCAGCAGGCGCACATCCTCAACCGAGGGAGTACGACCTCCTTCCTGGGATCCTCGAAGCCACCCTTGCAAGTTCAGTCCATTGCCCAGCGGAAGCTCTTCCAACGAGTACACGCCAGACTGTTCGGGCCTCACGTTTAACAGCGACTGAGCAGCTGGGTTGATCGCTTCAATTCGTCCTTCGGACGTCACCTCCAGGATGCCTTCGTGAGCGCGCCTGAAAAAAGCAGTTTGCTGACGCCGGCTTGCCAGCAACTCAGCAGTCAGCCCGCACAAGAGCACGGTGGTACAGGCCTGAGCCGTCAGGTAACTCCACAAGGAAAGAAGACCGGCGTTGGTGTCTTGGCCTGCAAACGGCCCAACGCCTCGAGCAGTGCCCCAGGCCGCTGTCATGGACAACAGCAACACAGCAAATGACGCTGCCATGATGCCTGCACGAAGTGCCAGGAGCGCAATCACGAAGAGCGGCAGCGCAATCAGTGGAAACATCAATGAGGGAGTAGGCAACCCCCAGGGAGAAAAGCCCAACAGGCCACACCCCACGACGACCTGAACCAACAACAGGTTCGTGATGCCGGACTGACTTCCAAACGTTCTTCTGATATTGGCTCTGCTGATGGTCAGCAAAGGGATACCCCCCAACAAAGCCCCTACAGCGTCTCCGATCCACCATACGGCCCACGCACCAGCTGGTGAACTTCCACCCAGTTGATCTCCTAATCCCAACCAAACAGTGCCGTTGGTGGATGTGATCAACATGCCTATGGCAACAGCTATCAGGTAAAGGCCAAGGTCGTATCGGCGAGTGAAAGTGGCGTCAAATTCAAAGCGCCGTAGAAGGCGAGCAGCCACCCAAGGGCCTAGCGCGTTGCCGCAAGCGATACCCATGGCCATCCACATCGGGCCACTCAGACCCAGGTTGACCAGGAAGGCGGCAAGAAGCATGGCGGGAACCATGCTGGCCCCCCATCGATAGTACGCAGCGATTGCAATCCCAGTGGGTAGCCATACCAGGGAAACATGTGAGCCCACGTAGGGGATCAACAGACCCAACCTCGCAGCAAGGTAGTACGCAGCTACAACCACCAGCCACTTGACTGATGTGTGCAAATCAAAGTGCCGCTCAGGCACAACTTCAGAATTTTTTATCACTTTAGTTTGTCTGACGCTGAAATTGAGTCGTATCGACTGTATAAATTTATCACTAAATGACTCTTTTGTGAGCGTTGATGTGATGAAAATACTTATTGAAATGCCCTGACTGCGGCGTTACGCTCTTTATTTTCGAGTGGCAAGCCAGCCCGTCTCATTCAACTACCTTCGCTATCTCCCTTATGAGCACGACCGACCAGCTACTGCTCTGGCTCCGGACCTCCCGCGCCAGGCTCACTTTGCTGTTCGGCGGAATCTCGCTGTTGATGGCCCTGATCGTTGCGATCTACATCGACCACGAGCGGACTGAAGAGCTTGCTCGCGTCAATTCCGACCTCTTACTCCTGACTGGAAAGCCCATCGCCATGGCACTGGCGGAGGGGCTGAAGGAGAGGGAACGTGAGATCGTTTTGTTGAGCCACCATCCCATGCTGGCTCAAGGGCCCCTTGACTCGGCAGTGATCGAAGGACATTTCGAAGAAATTCAACAGTCTTTCCCTGCTTACTCCTGGATTGGCCTCGCCGATGAGAAGGGGCAGGTTCAATCGAGCACCGGCGGGGTGCTCAAGCACCAAAGTGTCCTACAGCGTCCGTGGTTCTCTGCCGGCCTCAATGGGCCCTACAGCGGCGACGCACACGAGGCACTGCTGTTGGACAAGCACTTGCGCACTGACCCTGCGGCCGAGCCGCTACGTTTTCTTGACTTTTCGTCGCCGGTCCGGCGCGACGATGGGGTTGTTCGTGGCGTTCTAGGTGCTCATCTCAACTGGGAGTGGGCCACAGGACTCATTGCCAACGCCCTGAAAGTCTTGCCCCGTACCGACGATCTGGAAATACTGATAGTTAACCGGCAAGGTGAGTTTCTGCACCCCAGAAACATCAGAGATGATCAAAAGCCGAGTTCGCTGCCAGGTATCGGATCATTCGCAAATGTCCAGTGGGGAAAAGATGGCGAATTTCTGACTACCACCTTGGAGCTGCCAGCCACGACGATCCAAAGTCTGGGGTGGACGCTTGTTGTACGCCAGCCGATGGCAGCGGCGTTGGCGCCTATCAAGCAGCTGCATATCGTTGTGGCCCGCTGGTCAATCGGGTTGACCGTCATCTTGATGTTGATGATCTATTGGGTTGCACGACGCTTCAGTCTTCCCGTTGAACAATTGGCCGATGAGGCCAGGAGTCTCGATGAGACTGGGCAAGGTGCAGATTTCAGCATCAAGGCTAGTACCGTTGAATTCGCGCACCTCAGCGATGCCCTTCGCAAGATGACCCAGCACTTGCTGCAAAGCAAAAACGAGTTGCTGGAAGCCAACCTGGTCCTCGAACAAAAGGTTCGAGATAGAACTGCCGAAATTGCGCTCCGGGAACTGCAATACAAAGGCATTCTGGAGGACCAAACCGAGATCATCTGCCGTTTTAACGTGGACCACACGCTGACCTATGTGAACGATGCCTATTGCCGCATGTTCGGACTGAAGCGTGAAGATGTTCTGGGGCGGATCTGGGCACCTGTGGTTCATCCAGATGACCTCGACAGGGTCAAACAAGAACTCACCGCAATCAGCGTAGTCAATCCCGTGTTGCAAATTGAGAACCGGGTCATCGCCGGGACTGGTGAGGTGCGATGGTGTCAATTCGTCAACCGAGCGTACTTTGACTCCGAAGGCGTACTACGAGAATGGCAAACCGTAGGGCGGGACATCACCAGCAACAAGCTGCTTGAATTAGAACTTCAGAGGGTTTCCAGCGAGTATCAAGATTTGTACAACCATGCACCCTGTGGCTACTACTCTGTAGACGCTGATGGCGTGATTGTGAGGATCAATGACCTGGCACTGAAATGGATGGGCGTTGAACGTGTCGCCGTGCTCGGCAAAGCGCGATTGGTCGACTACTTGGACCAAGCTGGCCAGGCCGCCTACTGGGAACACTTCCCGACTTTCCTTGAGCGAGGCCAAACAGACCCCGTTGAGTTCAACCTGATGGGACGAAACGGAATCACTCGACGAGTCAGCCTGGCAGCCACAGCCATTCGCGACAGTGATGGGCGATTTGTGATGAGTCGATCTGTCATGTATGACGTTTCAGAGCTCTTCATCATGCGCTACCAATTGCGTCAACTTAATGCCGAGCAAGAAGCCATGCTCGACAACGACTTGTTGGGTATCGCCAGGTTGAAGGATCGAAAGATCGTCTGGCGCAACAAGGCACTCGAAAGAATTTTTGGATATGAACCTGGCGAACTATTGGGGGTAGACACCTCGTGCATGTACCCGTCGGATGAGGCTTACAACGAGTTCGGCATTGAGGCGTATCCAGTGCTGAAAGCGGGCCAACACTTTCGCAAGCAGACCAGCATGCGCAAAAAGAATGGCGATGCCATCTGGCTCGACATCAGTGGGGTCAGGCTGTCGGAAGAAACCGGCGAGAGTCTCTGGCTTCTTCAAGACATCTCGGAGATGAAGCAATACCAGGCCCAGGTGGAGCACATTGCTTTTCATGACACGCTAACAGGCCTGCCCAATCGACTGCTTTTCTCGGATCACCTACGCTTGTCAATGGCGCTGAACGATCGGATGGGTACCCTCACTGCACTCTGTTACCTCGATCTGGATGGATTCAAGCCCATTAATGATCGATTTGGACATGAAGCCGGAGATGAGGTTCTCAAAGAGGTAGCAACAAGACTGAGTACCGCTGTACGTGCCAACGACACAGCTGCACGGATGGGCGGGGATGAGTTTGCGCTACTGTTGACTAACTTGACCCGGGCCGAAGAGGCTGAACTAGTGATCCGACGGGTTCTTTTTGCCATCAAACAACCCATCACACTCAAAAGTGGTCCGACAGTGTCTGTGTCGTCCAGCGTCGGAGTTGCTTTCTACCCCACCGATGCAACTCAACCGGCAGCGTTGTTTGCAAAAGCTGACTCTGCGATGTACCGCAACAAAAAAGAGTCAGCTGGAGAGCGTGACATAGCCCACTAATTCCCTGGCCGCTTCCTATCGCTGCTCCCAATGTAGTGCGAACGAACAACGGTCCAAGGTGCGAGAGCTGGGCCAGACACCCAGAAGCCAGTCACAGCGACAACCGCTTCCCACTTGGGTGCTCGCTCCGCCATTGGAAATCGCTACTTTTTCAACGAACTCATGGGTCGTTCAAAGCACTCACAGTGCGCAACAAAGCGCTGCAGATTGCCCGACAGACGCTTTTGCCGGTGCTGTATGCGGTAGAAGCGGCGCGTCAGCAGAGGCAGCGGGGTTTGCAATATGACCAATCTGCCGAGGGTCACCAGGTCTTGCACCGCGCACAACGGCAGACATGCCAGGCCGACCCCCTCAGCCGCCGCACTCTTGATCGCCTCGGTGCTGCCTGGTTGCACATCGCCGGCCAAATGGTGCAGGTGAGGCAGCAACACTTGTTCCACCGCCTCCCGCGTGCCCGAACCTGTTTCGCGAAGCAACCAGTTGGCCTGCTGCAATGCCTGCAAAGAGACAGGCTCCGAAACATGGGCCTGCGCCAATGTATGCGTAGGCGCGGCCACAATGACCAGTTCGTCCTGCAGCCATGGGGAGACGCCAAGATCCGTCTCGTGACAAGGTCCTTCGATCAAGCCCATATCGACTTCGAGCCTGCTCACCGCAACGGCGACATCATGCGTGTTGCCGATGACGACGTCCACCGCGGCACCGGGCCAAGCCTTTTTGTAGCTGGCAACCAACGCTGGCAACACATAGTTGCCAATCGTCGTGCTGGCGCCGATGCGAAGCCTCGTGACCAATCGCGCCGTGGCCGATGGCGACCTGCCAAGCCCGAACTGGCTTTCGATCTCCTGAGCCCCCTCAAGCAAGGCCCGGGCCTGAGGCAGCAGTGCTCGGCCATTGTCATTCAACAGCAAGCGCTTGCCGATGCGATCGAAGAGCTGTGCGCCGAGCAACCTCTCCAGTTCGTTCAGTGCGCCGCTGGTGGCCGACTGCGAAAGCGCAACTCGCTCGCCCGCAGCCGTGGTACTGCCGGTATCGGCCACGGCCGCGAAGATCAGGAGTTGACGCAATGTCAGATTCATTCAGTGCCTCAATGACCTGTTTATCGCATAGGTTATATCTAAATTATCTGTTTGTCAGATACGTTGCATCCCTTCAAAGTCCGTCCATGTTTCCAAATGCGACGTGACGGAGAAAACGATGCACAGCGCCCCTTTCGGCACCCCACACAAATCGCCACTTGCTGGCATGCCCCGTCTTCGCCAGTTGATGCCCGGCCTCGCGCTGACAGGCCTTCTAGCGTTCGCGTCGATTCAGTTGAGTAAGAATGGGTGGCTGCAAGCCAACGGCATCAGCGCGCTGACTCTTGCCATCGTGCTGGGCATAGGGGTCGGCAACACCCTTTACCCAAGCCTGAATAACGTTGCAACGGCGGGCGTGAGCTTCTCCAAGGCCAACCTGCTGCGCATTGGAATCATTCTGTATGGTCTGCGCCTGACCTTTCAGGACATCGGCAGCGTGGGCTGGACGGGTATAGCCATCGACGCGACGATCTTGTGCAGCACATTCGGGCTCGCCTACGTCTTCGGGACCCGAGTGTTGGGCCTCAACCGGGAGACGGCACTGCTGATCGGCGCAGGTAGTTCGATATGTGGTGCCGCAGCGGTCATGGCCACGGCACCGGTGGTGCGTGGACGCGCCGAGCATGTGATTGTCGCGGTGGCCACAGTGGTGGTGTTCGGCACGCTGGCGATCTTCGTGTATCCGATGCTGTATCACCTGGCGACTCAACATCGGCAGTTCAATCTCTCGCCAAGCGCATATGGCATGTTCGCTGGCTCAACGATTCATGAGGTCGCACAGGTCGTGGCAGCAGGCCACGCCATCAGCGCGCAAGCCGCCAACACGGCGGTGATCACCAAGATGGTCAGAGTGATGATGCTCGCACCCTTTCTCATGATCCTGTCAGCCTACCTCTCCCGCTCAGGCGCCACAGACCCGGCCACCGACGATGACGACGACGGAGAAGGTCAAGGCCATGCCAAGCGCGGCGGCATCGTCATTCCGTGGTTTGCCCTCGGATTCGTGCTGGTGACCGCACTCCATTCGCTGGCATTGCTGCCACATGTGATCGTGACCCAACTGATTGACGTCGACTCCGTGCTGCTTGCGATGGCCATGGCCGGCCTGGGTCTGACAACACACGGCTCGGCCATCCGCAAGGCTGGAATCAAGCCACTGGCGCTGGCGGCTGTGCTGTTCGTGTGGTTGGTATGCGGCGGCTTCGCGATCAACGAGGGCATCACGGCAATCCTGAACTAAAAAAGACCTGAAATTTCCTCCCTGCGAGCATTTGCTGACATGGCGGACGACACCTCACACCGGACGATCTGTACTCATTTCTGCGGCCTTTATCTTTCGATAGAGCGAACGCATGCTGATGCCCAATTGCTCAGCCAAAGCTTGGCGACTTCCCTTGTGCGATGCCAGCAAAGATCTGAAGGCTTCAAGTTCGGCATCTTTCAGAGTTGTGGCGCCTTGACTCCAAGTTGCGGTCCGAACCGTTCGCGCAGGCACAGATTCATGAGATGCGGCTACCCCAAGGTGTAACGATCGCTCCACAACTTCGTATCCGATCTCAGGCCCGTCACATAGCAAAGTTGCACGCTCTAGTACGTTGCGCAATTCTCGAATGTTGCCAGGAAACGGCCAGGTAGCCAGCAAGTTCATGGCCGCAGGGCTGAGTACAAATGCACGCTGGGGTGAAACCCGATTCAGCAGGGTTGCGACCAACATCGGAATGTCTGCAGCCCGCGCCCGCAACGGCGGTAACGCGATGGGAAAGGTGTTCAGTCGAAAATACAAATCTTGCCTGAAGCGTCCATCTGCCACCATGCGCTCCATGTCCCGGTGAGTGGCAGAAACCACTCTGACGTTTGCATGACGCAGGGCCGTAGACCCAACTCGCCGATACGTTCCGCTTTCCAACAACCGAAGAAGCTTCACCTGCATCCCCAAGGGAATATCTCCCAATTCGTCCAGAAACAAAGTTCCCCCGGACGCAGCTTCAACCAATCCCGGACGAGCAGCATGAGCCCCCGTGTAGGCGCCCTTTTCGTGTCCAAAGAGCTCACTCTCAAAAAGGCTTTCAGTGATGCTGGCGCAGTCCACAACGACAAATGGCTGTGCTGATCTCTTACTGCCCTCATGCACGGCTCGCGCAAGCAACTCTTTGCCGGTGCCGGACTCGCCAAGCAACATCACGGACGCGTCCGAGGGTGCGACGCGGCTCACCAACTCGAGCATTGAACGAAAGGCGTTTGACTGACCAATGAGGCCGGAGAGGACCGAGGGCTGCCCCGCTTGACGCAAGGGCTCCATTTTTTCGACGTAGTAGCTCGGCTTTCCGGAGGCTCCTGGCACCGGGACCAGTTCAATGCTGACGTATTGCTCGCCCTGCGGGGTGTGGTGGAGATGGAGCTCTCGTTCTCGCTGACCGGTTTTTCGGGACTTCGCCAGCGGGCAACTTTCGCCAGCTTGGTCGCAGGGCACATCGAAATGATGAGAGACGGCATAGCACGTCTGCCCGAGCACTGACTTATTTGGGCTAAACAGGCGTCTGTAGGCTTTGTTCGCCGCCAGTATTCGGTAGTTCTGATCAAAGAGGATATGAGGCTCGGGCATTCCTTCGAGAAAGGATGCCAACTCTGGTGGGACCGGTGCGTCCTCGGAATTCGTACGGGTGCTCATTGCCGCAGTTACCTTTGCATTTCTGAAGGCACATAAGGGTTGTCAATCGTGCATCCCCTAGGTTCGCCACCCAAGCTCTCAGCGGAGCGCGATGGGTCCACCACCAATCGCCACACAGGTCTTGTTGCTCAGCGCTTAGTTTATGCCATATATGGCACTGAATGCCAAAATTGACACTCAATCAGGGAGCGACAAGCGACGAAGCAGCTGAGCATTCGATGTAACTTGTTGTCAGTAAAGCCTTATGCAGGGTTTTGCCAAGCAGGCATGGAATTTGATACTCCCAGGTGTATGTTGAATGCGCAAAGCCATCTCGCTCGCCACCTGGCCTGGATTGTTGCCATCAAGGTCCTGGCTCTTGTTGCGATTTGGTTTTTCCTCATCCGGGACGCCTCGCCGCCAGTCAGCGCGGAGAGCGCCGCGGCACACATGGCCGCCACAACGGACCCCAACAAATCTCAAATGACTGAGTCTCTGAAAGGAGCCACCCCGTGATCTCAGAACAACTCGTCGACCTGTCAAGGTTGCAGTTCGCCGCTACTGCGCTATACCACTTCCTGTTCGTGCCTTTGACCCTGGGCATGGTGTGGATGCTCGTCATCATGGAAACGGTCTACGTGATGACTGGCCAGGTGGTCTGGAAGGACATGACCCGGTTTTGGGGCAAGCTGTTTGGCATCAACTTCGCCTTGGGCGTCACCACAGGCATTACCCTCGAATTCCAGTTCGGAACCAACTGGGCCTATTACTCCCACTACGTTGGTGACATCTTTGGAGCACCCCTGGCTATCGAAGGCCTGATGGCGTTTTTTTTGGAAAGCACCTTCATTGGCCTGTTCTTTTTTGGATGGGATCGCTTACCAAAGACCCAACATTTGATGGTGACGGGCCTGATGGCCATCGGCACCAACTTGTCAGCCCTTTGGATTCTGATCGCCAATGGCTGGATGCAAAACCCAGTAGGTGCTGAGTTCAGTTGGCAGACCATGCGCATGGAGATGGTTGATTTTTGGGCCATCGTGTTCAACCCGGATGCGCAAGCCAAATTTGTACACACGGTATCAGCAGGCTATGTCACAGGTGCCATGTTTGTTTTGTCCATTTCGAGTTGGTACCTACTGAAGGGACGTGACGTTGAATTCGCCAAGCGGAGCTTTCGAGTGGCATCTGCGTTTGGATTGGCGAGCGTATTGAGCGTGATCGTTTTGGGCGACGAATCAGGTTACACGGTTGGAGAAGCGCAGCAGACCAAGATGGCTGCGATCGAAGCCATGTGGAACACAGAGCCGGCACCAGCCGGTCTCAAGCTGATTGCTGGCATCAACGAAGCTCAATCCAAGAACGACTGGGAGTTGGAGATCCCCTGGCTGATGGGGTTGATCGGAACCAGATCGGTCACCAAGCAGATCCCCGGCATCCACGAAATCAAGGCCCGTAATCGCGAGCGCATTGTGAATGGCATCCGGGCCGTAGCCGCCCTGGAAGCGCTTCGAAAGAATCGAGGTGACGACACCGCGAAGCAGGTTTTGGAGGCCACCAAGGGTGACCTGGGTTTTGGGCTCTTGCTTAAGAAGTACACCACGGATGTGACCCAGGCCACGCCTGCCATGATTGATCAAGCCATGCACGACACGGTGCCAAAGGTCACCCCCATGTTCTGGAGCTTCCGCCTGATGGTCGGCCTTGGCTTTGCCATGCTCGCCTTGTTTGGTCTGGCCTTCTGGAGCACCCTCAAGGGTGCTTGCCGTAAGCACCGTTGGTTGCTGCGCTGGGCGGTTCTGATGCTACCGGCCCCTTGGATTGCGTGTGAGTTGGGTTGGGTGGTTGCGGAATACGGCCGCCAACCCTGGACCATTTATGGCGTGCTGCCCACGCACCTCAGTGTTTCCACGCTCACCGTCGAGAGCCTGTACGGCTCCTTGGCAGGCTTTATCGGGTTCTACACGATCCTGTTGTTCGTCGAGATGTTCCTGATGGTCAAGTTTGCTCGACAGGGACCGGGCAGCCTCGGCACCGGCCGATATGAACAAGAACCCCGTCACGGCCACGCTGCTGCGTGAGAGGAGAACGACATGTTGGATTACTCAACTCTCAAGCTGATCTGGTGGCTGCTCGTCGGCGTTCTGCTGGTGGGTTTTGCAGTGATGGACGGCCATGACATGGGGGTCGGCACCCTACTGCCCTTCGTGGGAAAAGGAGATGACGAGCGTCGCGTCGTGATCAACACTGTCGGCCCTCATTGGGATGGCAACCAAGTTTGGTTTATCACTGGTGGAGGCGCCATTTTTGCCGCTTGGCCTTTGGTTTATGCCACCGCATTCAGTGGCTTCTACTGGGCCATGCTGGCGGTTCTCTGGGCTCTCTTCTTTCGACCTGTAGGGTTTGACTACCGCAGCAAAATTCACAACTCTCTATGGCGCAGCACCTGGGATTGGGGGCTGTTTGTGGGAGGTGCCGTGCCGCCACTGATCTTTGGCGTGGCCTTCGGCAATCTGCTGCAAGGTGTCCCTTTCGAGTTCGATAACTTTCTGGTCTCCCATTACACGGGCAACTTCTGGCAACTGCTGAATCCCTTCGCGCTGCTGGCAGGGGTCGTCAGCAGCAGCATGATCACGTTGCACGGGGCAACCTACCTGGCCCACAGAACTGAGGGCGCCATTCAAAGCCGGGCGGTACGCGCAGCCATGGGAGCCTCTCTCTTGATGGTGGTGACCTTTGTCTTAGCGGGGTTGTGGCTTCGTCACGGCGGCATGCAAGGCTACGTCATCACATCAGCGATAGATCCCTCAGCATTGCCTGACCCACTCGCAAAAACCGTCGTACGCAGTGCAGATGGCTGGTGGCGCAACTACAGCACCTATCCAATGCTTTGGCTGCTTCCAACGATGGGCATCGTGGCAGCACTGTTGGCATTCATGCTGACAGCATTGCGTTTCACACTCTCAGCCTTCATCGCATCCTCCATGGCCATCACCGGGGTGATTGGCACTGCAGGCGCGGCCATGTTCCCGTTCCTGATGCCATCCTCTACTCAGCCACAAGCCAGCTTGACTGTCTGGGACAGCGTCTCAAGTCACCTGACGCTTGGTTTGATGTTCTGGGCCACGGTGATCTTCATGCCACTGATTGTTGTTTACACCAGTTGGGCCTATCGAGTGATGCGAGGCAAGGTCACGGTGGCTCACATCCGGGCCAATGATCACACTGCTTACTAGGCGCATCTCAGAAATATGGGTGTCCACTTTTGGACTCCCCTCACGAATTGAAATGGAATCAAACCATGTGGTACTTCGCTTGGATTCTGGGTGTTGGGTTTGCGGTCTTGCTTGCAGTGATGAATGCGATGTGGGGCGAAAACGAAGAAGCGCGCCTCGCGGCCAGGAAGGCTGACCAAGAGAAGTCATGAAGAAAGACCCTCCAGCCAAGGCTCCCGTGAGTTCGCCGCTGCACCTCCCCTGCCTTGCCACGGCGTTGATCATCATGTTGGTCGGGACACTGTATCCGGCCATCATGACGGATCGGCTAGGACATCCAGACCATCGCCTGGCCGGTCTCCTCTTGTATGCCATGAGCGCAGGGTTTGTTCGTGGCCTGGGCTTCATCCCAAGTCATCTACTGTGGCGCTGGACGTTCTCCGGATGGGCATGCTTGCTGGCATTGACTGGGGCAGCCGTCCTGCGGCTGGGATCATGAAAAGCGCCCCGAAACCCAGAATTTTCTGGGCGTGTTACACGCTTTTGCTTGAGACGCCAGATTCACCATGAGTGCACTATCTATTTTCGAACGCATTGGCGGCTCTGAGGCTGTTCGCAAGCTTGTGGAGCGATTTTACGGTTTGATGGATGAGCAACCCGAAGCCTACGCCGTGAGGCAACTACACCCTCAAGATTTGCAAGGGAGCGCAGAAAGCCTCCGCTTGTTTCTCAGCGGCTGGTTTGGTGGCCCGCCTCTGTACGCAGAGCAAAGGGGGCATCCAAGATTGAGGATGCGCCATCTACCCTATCGCATCGGCAAGCTTGAGCGCGATGAATGGATGATGTGCATGGCCCAGGCACTGGATGAGCAAATCGATGATCCGATGCTCAAGAACGCGATCTTGGGAGCGTTCTCCTCCATGGCAGACCACATGATCAACAGCGCTACACCTGCCTGAAATTTCTACCGTTGAGTACCTGACGAAATGGTTGACCCCCACTCCAGCAAGGTCAGCGCCCCCATCGTGATGACAGCACAAGAAGAGTGAGGATCAGAAAAGTTGCGAATGCTGACCACGGCTTGATTCATGTCAATTTGCACGCTTGAGCAAACAAGACAATAAAAGCGTATCCAGATACATCCTCACCCTTTGCCCTATGTAGGACGTTCAACCGGAAGTGCGCTCCTGGCATTCAGGCGGAGGGCAGGTCCGGAGCGACAGTGAGAGACCGGTATCTAGGGTGCCCATATTGTTTTTTGTCTGGAGCCAGCGTGGAAACCTCGTCGAATCCAACCAAAGTCATTCCCATCGTTGCGGCACCGCCGAAAGACACCGAGGTGTTCCTGTATGCTGCCAGCAAAAAGATCCATCCGCGCTCGGTCAGTGGCCTGTTTGCGCGTTGGCGCTGGGGCCTGGTGTTCCTCACGCAGATCATTTTTTATGGCTTGCCCTGGCTGGAATGGGGGCAGCGGCAGGCGGTGCTGTTTGACCTGGGCGCCCGGCGCTTCTACCTGTTCGGCATCGTGCTGTACCCGCAGGACTTCATCTACCTGACCGGCTTGCTGGTGATCTCGGCCCTGTCGCTGTTTCTGTTCACGGCCGTGGCCGGTCGCCTGTGGTGTGGCTACGCCTGCCCACAGACGGTGTACACCGAGATCTTCCTGTGGATCGAGCGACGTTTCGAGGGGGACCGCATGGCCCGCATCCGCCTGGACGAGGCGCCTATGTCGCTCAACAAGCTCTGGCGGCGCGGCGGCAAGCACGGGGTCTGGCTGGCCGTGGCCGTGTGGACCGGCTTCACCTTCGTGGGCTATTTCACACCGGTGCGCACGCTGGGCCTGGAGGTCTGGACCAACACCCTGGGCCCCTGGGAGACCTTCTGGGTGCTGTTCTACGGCTTTGCCACCTATGGCAATGCCGGCTTCATGCGCGAACAGGTGTGCAAATACATGTGCCCGTATGCCCGCTTCCAGAGCGCCATGTTCGACAAGGACACCCTGATCGTCACCTATGACGAAGCGCGTGGTGAGCCGCGCGGCAAGCGCTCGCGCAAGGCCGATCCCGCCGCACTGCAATTGGGGTCCTGTGTGGATTGCGAGCTGTGCGTGCAGGTCTGCCCCACCGGCATCGACATCCGCAAGGGGCTGCAATATGAATGCATCGGTTGCGGCGCTTGTGCCGATGTGTGCGACACCGTGATGGACAAGCTCAACTACCCGCGTGGCCTGGTGCGCTACTCGACCCAGAATGCCGTGCGCAACGGCTGGTCGCGTGCCCAGATCCTGCGCCATGTGATGCGTCCCCGGGTGCTGGTGTATGCCGCCGTGCTGCTGGCGCTGACGGTGGCACTGTTCTCCCACCTGGTGCTGCGCACGCCCTTGCGCGTGGATGTGGTGCGCGACCGCGCTGCGCTGTCGCGGATTGCCCCGGGTGGCATGCTGGAGAACGTGTACCGGCTGCAGATCATGAACGCCACTGAAAAGCCGCAGACCTACCGGCTGGGCGCCACGGGCCTGGAGGGCTTGAAGGTGGCTTCGGAGGCGCTGGTCGAGGTGGGGCCGGCCGAGTCACGCTGGGTGCCCGTGCGTCTGCAAGTGCCCTACGGCAGCGTCCCCACGGGTTCGCATACCGTGTACTTCTCGATCGGCGCCGAAGGTGGGGATGCCCACGTGTCGGAGAAGTCCTCCTTCTTGGTTCCGCGATAACCGAAGGATTTGATGAGGACATTTCGAGTGCGCACATAGCCACAAGTGATATGCGCTCCTCTTAGGAGGGAAGTTTCACTAGCCTACAGCACGAATTTTTACACCCCGCCATCGTGGCTGATTCGTGGATCTTCGTGCGATCTGCAGAGGACAAAAGGATTCAAGCTATGTTTAGAGCGCATAGTGCTCTTGCCCGCCTTTTCGGCCCCTGATTCCCTGCAAGAAAACACAGTGAGGATCTTAATCAAACCCTCACTGCTTCGGTAGCTATTTACCTGATGGCCTTACCATCAACCCCTTTCAACGCATTCCATTGCACTTTGATAGCATTCTTCACGTTATCAGGCATTGGAATATAGTCGAGATTTTGTGCATCCTGATCACCCTTTGAATAGCTCC
>RXJO01000085.1 GCA_003987795.1 Curvibacter sp. | reverse complement strand
CGCATGCGTTGCAGCATGTCGGAGACGGTCTGCATGCCGCTTTCAGCGGTCTGCAGCATGGAGATGCCGTCGTTGGCGTTGCGGATGGCGACGGTCATGCCGCGGGCCTGGGCGTCCATGCGGGTGGCGATGGCCAGGCCGGCAGCATCGTCCTTGGCGCTGTTGACGCGCAGACCCGAGGACAGGCGTGCGATCGAGGTGGACAGGCTCGACTGATTGGTGGCTGCGTTGCGTTGCGCCGTCAGCGAGTTGACGTTGGTGTTGATGGTCATTGCCATTTTGAAGCTCCTTCAAGTTAAAAATCAGCCTATCGCTGATGTCAAACCTGCGCTCTCGCAGGCTTGGCAACGAACCCTTCTTGAAGCCCGTTGCTTTGTTTTTCGGGTCGGGCGCGGAAAACTTTAGGTTTTTCGGGGCTTTTAGATTTCTGGGGCCTTTGTGGGGGTGTTGGCTGCCAACTAGTTGGCATTTCCATCCGGGAGCGCAAAGGTCACGGTGGTCTTGATCGCTCTATATAGAGGGGGATTCCGGCTTGTTGGAGGCTTTGCCGTGACCTCCGGGAATAGCCTGCCAAATGTCATGCTATTGAGGCCTTCAGAACCCGGTGGCGCTGCCGATACACCAGTTGTACCGTGCGACAATTTGCGAGGCCAAAAGAATGTTTACACCCGTGAGTACCCGAGCTGCATCTGCCTATCAACGCGTTGGCGTCGAAACCAGTATCACTGGCGCGGACCCCCATCAGTTGGTGGTTCTGTTGTTTGACGGCTTGCTGGACAGCCTCTCCAAGGTCTCGGGTGCCATGCGCCGCGGCGATATCCAGGAGAAGTCCCGGTATCTGAACAAGGCCATCCAGATTCTGCAGGACGGTCTTCGGGGTGTTCTCAATGAGAAGGAAGGTGGCGATGTGGCCAAGAACCTGGATTCGCTCTACAGCTATGCGGTGTTTGAATTGACCAAGGCCAATTTGAGCAACAGTCCCGAGGCTGTCCAATCCGTGATCGAATTGATCCGTCCCGTCGCTGAGGCCTGGAAGGCCATCAGACCTCAAACACGTTGAATAGCAAGGGGGCATAACGTGCAGCAACAATCTCTGCTTGATTACTACAAGGCCATCGAAGGCGCCAGCCAGCGCATGTTGATGGCGGCACAACGTGAAGACTGGGAGCAGGTCATGCAACTCGAGGGCGCCTGT
Source organism: Curvibacter sp. (assembly GCA_003987795.1). GTDB lineage: Bacteria > Pseudomonadota > Gammaproteobacteria > Burkholderiales > Burkholderiaceae_C > Curvibacter. Next base: position 17,102 of record RXJO01000085.1, on the reverse strand, counting down.
GCGGTGCTGATCGAGCAATTGCACCACCAGTCCCAGGTCGAGCCTCTGGCCAGCGAAGACCGCAGCGAGAAGGGCAAGATCATGTTGCGCATCCTGCGCAACGATGCGCTGATCCGCAATCTGGCCGAGCCGCGGCTGTCGGATATCCAGCGTCTGCTGGACGGTGGGCCCAGATTGCTCCACTGATCAGTTGGGCCTGTTGCGACAGGCCTTTCCCCCCCTGTCTGGGCGTCCTCGGATGTCCGGTTCGAACAAAAAAAGCCCGCTTCGGTCGACGAAGCGGGCTTTTTTGTTGGGTGTTGCGATGAGGGGTCAGACTTGCATGTTCATGATGTCGGTGTAGGCCTGGACCATGCGGTTGCGAACGTGCATGGTGGCCTGAAAGCCGATCTGGGCCTTCTGGATGGCGATCATGGTGTCTTCCAGGCTGACGTTGGGGTTCTCCATCTGAACCTCCTGTTGCATCTGGCTGGCCTTGTTCTGGGCTGCGCTGACAGATTTGAGGGCGTTGCTCAACTCACCCGAAAAGCCGGCGCTGCCGGTGGACGAGGTCTGGGCGGCCGTGCCAGCGCCTGCCTTGCCGATTTGCGGGCTGCGGGTGCTGAGTGGGCTGAGGGTGGCGGTTGAGGGGAATCGCAGATCCATGGCGCTTCTCCGGTGAAATCATTGACGCTGATGTTAGGGGCTTGCCTAGGGCGCAGACCTTTGAATTGAGGTCCAAAGGGCCGGTTTATCCCGGCGATGGCGGGGCGGGCCGGCTGAATAATCGTCTCCAACCTGAGGTGCATTGCCACTCACTTGACCTGGAAACAAGATGTCTGCCGTCGCTGAAATTACCGCTACCCCAGTGGCCCCATCGTGGACACAAAAGCTCGCCGAGCTGGACCGGTCGCAAAAGATCAAGCTTGCGCTGGGCATTGCCTTGCTGGTCGTCGTCGCGCTGGCTGGGACCTTCATGACCCGTCAGGCCGACTGGAAGGTGCTCTACACCAACCTCAGTGACAAGGATGGTGGGGCGGTGGTGGCGCAACTGGCCCAGATGAACGTGCCCTACAAGTATTCAGAGGGCGGCGGCGCCATCATGGTCCCCTCGGATCGGGTGCATGACCTGCGCCTGCGTCTGGCCTCGCAGGGCTTGCCCAAGGGGTCGGTGACTGGCTTTGAGTTGATGGAAGGCAACCGCTTCGGTGTGACCCAGTTCCAGGAGCGGCTGAATTTCCAGCGCGGTCTCGAGGGTGAACTGACACGCTCCATCCAGGCCGTGGCCGCGATCCAGAGCGCCCGGGTGCACCTGGCGCTGCCCAATCAGAACGGATTTTTCCGGGAGCAACTGAAGCCTTCTGCCTCGGTGCTGGTCACCCTTTACCCTGGCCGCATCCTGGATCGGGCCCAACTTGCGGGCATCGTGCATCTTGTGGCCTCCAGCGTGCCGGACATGAATCCGGCCGCTGTGAGCGTGATCGACGACAACGGCAAGCTGCTGTCAGCCACGCCCGAAGCGGCAGGTGCTGGTGGTGATGTTCAACAACTTCAGTATGTGCAGCAGATCGAGCAGCTCTACAGCAAGCGGATCATCGACATCCTCGAACCTGTGGTGGGGCGCCAGAACGTGAAGGCACAGGTCACGGCTGAAATTGATTTTTCCCAGACCGAGTCGACTTCGGAGTTGCACAAGCCCAATCAGACCCCCGACTCGGCGGCCGTGCGCAGCCAGCAAGTGGTGGAAAGCGGTGGCGGTACCGCCGCGACCCCGCCCACCGGCGTGCCCGGTGCCACCAGCAACCAGCCGGCCGCTCAGGCGAATGCGCCCATCAATGGCGCCGCCCCGACCTTGTCTGCCGGCGTCACCGGCACTGGCAGCGGCACGCCGACCAAGAAGGAATCGGTCACCAACTACGAAGTGGACAAGACGGTCAAGGTGGTCAAGGGTGGCACCGGGGCCGTCAAGCGTCTCAGCGCCGCCGTGGTGGTCAACTACCAGAGCGGGCCCGAGGAGAAGGGCAAGCCGGTGAACAAACCCCTGACCCCCGAGCAGTTGGAACAGATGACCGCCCTGGTGCGCGACACGATCGGCTACAACAAAGAGCGCGGTGACTCGGTGAATCTGATGAACACGCCGTTCATGGCGGCCGCCTCTGACAACACCCCGGTGCCTCTGTGGAAGCAGCCGGAGATGCTGGAGTTGGCCAAGAGCTTTGCGTGGCCGGTCGGCATGGTCCTGTTCGGGCTGATTGTGCTGATGGGCATGGTCCGTCCGGCGGTGAAGGCGATGAACGCGCCCAAGGTCGAGCCCGTGGTGCCCGCCGTGGCAGGCACGCAACTCGACGCCATCGAGTCCGAGACCCCCAGCCGGCCTGAATTGCTTCCTGCGCCGGAGGCGGACAACACGCCGGTGCCGCCGTCCAAGGAGCAATTGCGTCTGGAAGATGCGCGTCAATTGGCCAAGCAGAACCCGATTGCAGTGGCTAATATCATCAAGACCTGGGTCAACGGCGAAGCGCCGGCATGATCAGGCACTCTTCGGAGAGATGATATGGACGAACAAGGTCTGAACGACGCAGCGATTTTTCTGATGTCGCTGGGCGAGGAAGAGGCGGCCGAGGTGTTCAAGCACCTGTCGCCCAAAGAAGTGCAGAAGTTGGGCGAAACGATTGCCCGCACCCGCTCCGTCTCGCGTGACCGGGTCGACGATGTGGTCAACAAGTTCACCGAGGCCGCGGCACAGCAGAGCCTGCTGGTGTCCGACACCGGCGACTACGTCAAGGCAGTGCTGCGGCGGGCCCTGGGGGACGACAAGGCCTCGCTGCTGATCGACCGCATCTTGCAAGGCGGCGATGTCTCCGGCATTGAAAGCCTGAAATGGATGGACCCCCTGTCGGTGGCCGAATTGCTGCGCAATGAACACCCACAGATCGTGGCGGCCATCCTGGTCCACCTGGATTACGAACAGGCGGCAGCCGTGCTGTCCCAATTGACCGAACGCCAGCGCGGTGAGGTGCTGTTGCGCATTGCCACGCTCGAGGGCATCCAGCCGACCGCGTTGAAAGACCTCAACGAGGTGCTGTTCAAGGTGCTGGCCGGTGGCGACAAGATCCGCAAGACCTCGCTGGGCGGCATCAAGACGGCGGCCGAGATCATCAACCTGATGGGCAGCAACATCGAGGGCACGGTCCTCGAGTCGATCCGGGGCTACGACCCTGACCTGGCGCAGAAGATCATGGACAAGATGTTCGTGTTCGACGACGTCATGAAGCTCGACGACAAGGCCATCCAGATGGTGCTCAAAGAGGTGGCCTCCGAGACCCTCATCGTGGCGCTCAAGGGGGCCGCGCCCGAGCTCAAGGAGCGCTTCTTGTCGAACATGTCCTCGCGGGCTGCCGAGACCCTGCGCGAAGACCTCGAATCTCGCGGCCCCATGCGCCTGTCCGAGGTTGAGGCCCAGCAGAAGGAAATCCTCAAGACCGTGCGTCGTCTGGCCGATGAAGGCCAGATCGTGATCGGAGGCGGCGGTGACGACCAACTCGTCTAATCGCGCCCGTCAGTACGCGCGCTTCATTCCGAGCGAGGAGATTGACGACGTCGCCCAATGGCAGTTCACCGAGGTGGATGAGAAGCGTCGGGTGGCTGCCATGCTGGCCGCCCAGACCCCTGCCGAGCCTGTGATCACCCCCGCCATGCTCGAGGCGTCCCATCAGGAGGGGTTCCAGCAAGGTCTTGAGCAAGGCCGCCTGGAGGCCTCCCTGGAAGGTCAACGCCGGCTGGATGAATACATCGCCCAGCAGGGCGCCGAGGCCCGCCAGCGCTTTGACGCCCTGTTGGCTTCGCTGGAGCAGCGCTTTGCCGATGCTGAGCAGGTGGTGGCCCAGGGCGTGCTGGATGTGGCCTGTGAACTGGCCCGCCAGGTGGTGCGTCGTGAATTGGCCCAGGATACCGGCGCGTTGCGACCGGTGATCCGTGAGGCGCTGGGGCTCCTGTCCGTCGACGCCCGCACGGCCGTGGTCCGATTGAATCCGGCCGATCACGAAGTGCTGGCCAAGGCCCCGGCGGGTGAGTTCGGCAGCGTCGAGATCAAGTGGGTGGCCGATCCGGCCGTTGAGCCTGGCGGCTGCCTGCTCGAGGCCGCCGGTGCTCAGGTCGATGGCAGTCTGTCACGCCGCTGGGCCCGCGCGGTGGCGAACCTGGGGCTGGATCGGCCCTGGGCCGACGATGCGGAGGTGGCCGATGTCGACTGAGCACGACCGCCCGCCCAGCTGGGATCTCTTCATGCAGGACCTGCGCCAGCGCGCATCTCGAGGCATGGCCCTGGAAAGTCGTGGCACCCTGACCCGCCTGACCGGCCTGGTGCTGGAGGCCACAGGCATTCGCGTGCCGGTGGGCTCGCAGTGCTGGATCACCCAGAAAGACTCGGAGCCGGTGCTGGCCGAGGTGGTGGGATTTTCGGGCGAGCGGGCGTTTCTGATGCCGGCGGGCGATATCCACGGTTTGTCCAGCGGGGCCGTGGTCACCCCGGCCCTGCCCTTCGTGCCGCTGCCTCGGCTGGGCGATGAGCCGTTGCCGGCCTCGGCACTCTCGCTGGGGGTGTTGCGCCTCCCGCTGGGGGATGGTCTTCTGGGGCGGGTGGTCGATGCCTCTGGCAACCCCCTGGATCACCAGGGCCCGGTGCTCGATGTGGTGGCCGAACCCCCGGGGCGGCGCCAGATCAATGCCATGGACCGCGACCCGGTGCGTGAACCCCTGGACACCGGGGTGCGCGCCATCAACGCCTTGTTGACGGTTGGCCGTGGTCAACGCCTGGGCCTGTTCGCGGGCTCTGGTGTGGGCAAGAGCGTGTTGTTGGGCATGATGGCCCGTTACACCCAGGCGGACGTCATCGTGGTGGGCCTGATCGGTGAGCGAGGCCGTGAAGTCAAGGAGTTCATCGAGGACATTCTGGGCGATGACGGTCGTGCCCGTTCGGTGGTGGTGGCCGCGCCGGCAGACGCCCCGCCGCTTTTGCGCATGCAGGGCGCCGCCTACGCGACGGCGGTGGCTGAGCATTTCCGCGACAAGGGTCAGCATGTGCTGTTGCTGATGGATTCGCTCACGCGCTATGCGATGGCCCAGCGTGAGATCGCGCTGGCCATCGGTGAACCCCCGGCCACCAAGGGTTACCCGCCATCGTGCTTTGCCAAGCTGCCCCAGTTGGTCGAGCGCAGCGGCAACGGTCTCAATGGCGTGGGCTCGATCACGGCTTTCTACACCGTGCTGTCCGAGGGCGATGACCAGCAAGATCCGATTGCGGATGCGGCTCGCGCCATCCTGGACGGCCACATTGTGTTGTCACGAGCCCTGGCCGAGGCGGGGCATTACCCTGCCATCGACATCGAACAGTCGGCTTCACGGGTGATGCACAACGTGGTCAGCCCGATCCACATCGAGGTGGCCCGCCGCTTCAAGGCCATGTACTCGCGTTACCAGAAGAGTCGTGACCTGATCCAGGTCGGTGCTTATGTGCAAGGCAGTGATCCGGATCTGGATGAGGCCATCCAGTTGCAGCGCGGCATGGCCGGCTTTTTGCAGCAGGACATGCACGAGGCCGTCAACCTGCAGCAGGCGCTGGACCAGATGGCCGCCAGCCTGGGCCTGCAGATCAACCCCTGACCCTGGAGCACGACGATGGCAGCTTCTCACGGATTGCAGGTGGCCCTTGAGCATGCGACGCGACTGCGCGATGCGGCCGTCCAACGACTGGCCCAGGCCCGTCTGGCCCGCCAGCGGGCCCAGCAGCAGATGGATCAGTTGACCGGCTACTCGGGCGAAACCGAGCAGCGATGGCTGATCCGCGGCCAGTTGGGCATGGCGCCTGAGGTGATGTTTCACCACCGCCAGTTCATGGCCCGACTGGACCAGACCATCGAACTGCAGAAGACCCAGATGGCGCGTCACGATCAATTGGTGCAGGACGCCGAGCGCGAGCTGACCCAGGCCGAGCTTCGCCTGGTGAGTCTGCGTCAGGTGATTCAACGGCGCCAGCGAGATGCCGCGGCTGCCCTGCAGCGCCGTGAACAGAAAGAGGTGGACGAATTGGCTGCATCGCGCCACCGCCTGAAGATCCAGCCTACAGCCTGACGAGGTAGACCATGAGCGTAGAACAAGTCAAATCCAGCAGCACCTCGGCCTCTGCGTCGACCAACGCATCCCACGTCAAGGGGCATGGCAAGCCCGCGGCGGGTGCCGGTGGGGGCTTCAACGGGCTGCTGGAGGATTTTTCGACCGCCTTGAATGATGGTGCAGAGGCCTCGGGCACTCTGGGCACCGACGCTGGCAGCGATCTGGACGCCCAGTTGGCGGGCGCCCTGGGTCAAGCTCGGCGCAAACCGGGTGTGCAGTTGACCGGAGGTGGTCAGGACGGTATCGACCTGATGGACGGAGCCCTTCCCACCGATCTGGTCGCCCAGATGGCCTTGCTGGCGGAGGCGGCGCGTCAGGCGGCCGCAGGGGCGCAGGCCGGCACGGCAGCCGACGCCAAGGACTCCGCGACCGACGCTGCAGCGGGCACCCCCTTGCCTGGCAGCCTGGCCGCTGGGGTGGACATGACCAAGGCCATCACCGATCCGGCCGTGTTGGCCCAGATGGCCGCCGCGGCTCAGAAAGAGTCTGGCGCGGGCGGCGCCTCGGCCTTGGCCGCAGGGGCGACGGGGGCTGCGGGCGACAGCGGCCGTGTTTCGCTCGAATCAGGCGCTTTGGCGCGCAAGGGGCACCGGGATCTGCTGGCGCAGTTGCAGGCCCAGGCTGGCGGTGGCGTCGACAGCGGCAAGACCGCTTTGGGGCTGGAGTCGGGCAGCACCGGCAATCTGGTACCCCTGGCCAAGGCAGACGTCGATTTCAAGGACATGGCGACCCGCCTGATGGACAGCACACCATTGAATGCCGCAGCTGAAGAGGCCGGGAAAATGTTGGGCCGTCTCGCCGGCGGCGATCCGTCCTCGGCACCCGAACACAAGAACGTGCAGTCGCAGGAGGATCGACAGGCTGTCAGCCTGCAGCCGCTGTCGGACGGACAGGATCGGAACCAGAACCTGGGCGTGAACGCCGCGTCGGCCGGGGCGGCGGGGGGCGGTCTGAACGACTCCAATGCCCGCAGCTCTGAAGAAGTGGTGGCCGAGCAGGTCAGCTACTGGATTCATCAGAAGCGTCAGGCCGCTGAATTGACCCTCGATGGTGGCAATGGTCAGCCCGTGGCGGTGAGCATCTCCATGAACGGCAATGAGGCGAATGTGGCATTCCGCTCCGATCAGGCCGCCACGCGCGACATGCTCAATGGCGCTTTGCCCGAACTCAAGACCTTGCTTCAGGGTGAAGGCCTGGTCCTGGCTGGCGTCTCGGTCGGGGCTGGTGGGGGACAGTCGAATTCGTCCTCATCCTCATCGCGGCAGGGCGAGGACGCCTCCTCGGGCATCCGGCGGGTGGGTACCCGGGCTTCAGCCCAGCAGGGGGTCGACGGCCCGGCCACCGTGGTAAGGCGTTCGGTCAGCAGCAACCGCACGCTCGATCTTTTTGTCTGAGCCGGGTGTCCTGAGTTGTCTGCCGCAGGGGCTGCGGTGGGCGCAGGCCCTCGGACCTGCGCTGCTTTAACCCCATTTTTGGGCTTCTATTCTGGCTATTATTGGGTTCGATTGGCCCAATAATCCCCACCATGCACCCACTGCCAGCCGTCCTGGCGTGCAGCAGGGTGATCGCCGGAAGGAAACAACGTGTCTGATGCTCCCGCAGCCGATGCCAAGGAAAAGCCCAAAAGCAAGAAGATGCTCATCATCATCATCGCGGCCGTGTTGTTGCTGGGCGGTGGTGGTGCAGGCTACTTCTTTCTGATGAAGAAGAATGCTGACGAAGAGGGGGACGAGAAACCTGCCGCCTCGTCGCACGATGCCAAGAAAGTCGCCCCGACCTATCTGCCGTTGGAGAACATGGTGGTCAACCTCGCCGATCAGGGGGGCGACCGCTTTGCCCAGATCGGCGTGACCTTCGAGATCGAGGACGCGCATGCCGCTGACCAAGTCAAGGCCTATCTGCCCAAGATCCGAGACATGATCCTGCGCCAGACCTCCCAGCGCACCTCCGAAGAGTTGCTGACGGCAGACGGCAAGGCCAAGCTCGCCAATGAGATCCTCAAAGAGTCCTCGAGCATCCTGGGCTATGAATCCGAGGATGAGGATGAGGCGCCCAAGGCCAAGAAGAAGAAAAAGGTCAGGCGACCCGAAAGCCCTCTGACGGCTGTGCTGTTCTCCAACTTCATTGTCCAGTAAGGAGGCCTCATGAGCGAATCCTTTCTTTCCCAGGAAGAAGTCGATGCGCTTCTGGAGGGGGTCACGGGCGAGAGTCAGAAGATCGTCGAAGACATTCCTGAGGCTGGCGCCGTCCGCAGCTACGACATCTCCAGCCAGGAGCGGATCGTCCGTGGGCGCATGCCGACGATGGAAATCGTCAATGAGCGCTTTGCCCGCAACTTCCGCATCGGTCTGTTCAATTTCATCCGCCGCAGCCCGGAAATCTCGGTGGGTACGGTGGCCGTGCAACGCTACAGCGCCTTCCTTCGTGAACTGGCCGTGCCGACCAATTTCAACATCGTGGCCATCCGCCCATTGCGCGGCAGTGGCCTGATCGTGTGCGAGCCGGCCCTGGTCTTCGGCATCATCGACACCTTGTATGGCGGTGTCGGCAAGTTCCAGACCCGCATCGAGGGGCGCGATTTCTCACCGACCGAGCAGCGCGTGATCAACCGCCTGGTCGATGTGATCTGCACCGAGTACAAGAAAGCCTGGCAGGGCATTTATCCGCTGGAGCTGGAGTACCAGCGCTCGGAGATGCAGCCGCAGTTTGCGAACATCGCTACGCCCAGCGAAATCGTGGTGTCCACCGCGTTCCAGCTCGAAATCGGCGAGTTGTCGGGGGCCATCCATCTGTGCATGCCCTATGCCACGCTGGAGCCGATCCGGGATGTGCTGTATTCCTCCACGCAAGGCGATTCGATCGAGGTCGATCGCCGTTGGGTGAAGGTGCTGACCCGTGAAATCCAGGCCGCCGAGGTCACCCTGGTGGCCGAACTGGCCCGGGCGGATGCCACGGTGGAGCAACTGCTGGCCATGAAACCCGGTGATTTCATCGAACTGGATCGGCAGCCCCGCATCCGGGCTTCGATCGGCGGTGTGCCGATTTTCGAGTGCCAGTATGGCACTCACAACTCAAAGTATGCGATCCGGATCGAGGAATGCCTGCGCAGCCATGATCTGAACTGGATTGGAGATAAGAATGTCGTCTGAAGAAAATCAGGATCCAGCGGACGATCCCATGGCGGGATGGGCCGAGGCGCTGGAAGAGCAGAAGCGTGCCGATGACGGACCGGTGCATGAGCCTGGGGGGCCTCTGTCGGGCGGCGAGCCTTCGCGTTCGTCCTACGGCGGCACACCCGGAGGGGATGGCACGCTCAACGACATCAACATGGTGCTGGACATTCCGGTGCAGTTGTCGGTCGAGTTGGGGCGCACCAAGGTGCCCATCAAGTACATCCTGCAGTTGGCCCAGGGCTCGGTCGTGGAGCTCGATGCGCTGGCGGGTGAGCCCATGGACGTGCTGGTCAACGGCTACCTGATCGCCCAGGGCGAGGTGGTCGTGGTGAACGACAAGTTCGGTATCCGCCTGACCGACGTGGTCACGCCGTCCGAACGGCTGCGTCGCGTGAGCAAGGGGTAAGGCATGTGGCAATCCATCGGGCCTCTGGCCCTGCTGGTGGGCTTGCTGGCCTTGCTGCCCTGGGGCTTGCGCTGGCTGCAGCGCCTGCAGCGTGGCAAGGCGGGCGGTGTCTGGCTGTCGTCTGATCTGATCTCCAGCGTGGCCGTGGGCCCTCAGCAGCGGGTCGTGACCGTCGAGGTCGGTCCTCCCCATGCTCGGACTTGGCTGGTGCTGGGGGTGACAGCCCAGCAGGTGACCTGCCTGCAGAGCTTCCCCGTGGTTGCGCCACCAGGGGCGTCGACTGAGGCTGCGCCGGTGAGTTTTGCTGCGGCATTGGCAGCGTCTCCTGCAGGATCGGTGAACGATGGGCACTGATTTGAAGGGTTTGGCCCGTGTCTTCGGACGGCGCGGCCTGTGGACAGGCCGGTTGGGCCTGCTGGCCGCTGCGGCGATCGCTCTGATCGGATGGCTGCCCTGGTGTGCTCAGGCGCAACCGGCCGGGCAGTTGCCGCTGTTGGTGGGCACGGGCAGTGGCGGCACCAGTTTTTCAGTGCCCATCCAGACGCTGCTGTTTTTCACCGCACTGTCTTTCCTGCCGGCCATTTTGTTGATGATGACCGGTTTCACACGGATCGTGATCGTGTTGTCATTGCTGCGCCAGGCACTGGGGACTCAATCTGCCCCGCCGAACCAGGTGGTGGTCGGCCTGTCGCTTTTCCTGACGTTTTTCGTGATGGGTCCGACCTTTGATCGCATCTACGAAGAAGCCTATTTGCCCTACAGCACCAACGCCATCAGCTTCGAGCAAGCCATGGCCAAGGCGGATCCGCCGATCCGGCAGTTCATGCTGAAGCAAACCCGTCAGTCTGACTTCGCCCTGTTTGCTCGCCTGGCCAAGCTGGATCCGAGCGTCACGGCCGAGACGGCGCCTTTGCGCATTCTGGTGCCGGCGTTTGCCACCAGTGAGCTCAAGACGGCGTTTCAGATCGGGTTCATGATCTTCATCCCGTTTCTGGTGATCGACATGGTGGTCTCCAGCATCCTGATGTCCCTGGGCATGATGATGCTTTCGCCGGTCCTGGTGGCTTTGCCTTTCAAGCTGATGCTGTTTGTTCTGGCCGACGGCTGGAACCTCATGATCGGCTCGCTGGCAGCCAGTTTCGCAAATTGATGGCTCAGGAAGGCAACTATTGTGAATTCTCAAATGGTGCTGACCATCGGGCGTGAGGCGATGGAGTTGATGCTTCTGGTGTCCATGCCGATCCTGCTGGTGGTGATGGTGGTCGGCCTGCTGGTGAGTGTGTTCCAGGCCATCACGCAGATCCACGAGACCACCCTGACCTTCGTCCCCAAGCTGCTGGCGGCGGTGGCCGTCTTCCTGGTGGGCGGACCCTGGATGCTGACCACGCTGGTGGACTACCTGCGGCGCATGATCGAGTCGATCCCCACGATGGCGGGCTAGGCGTGTTCTCATTTTCGGAGGCACAGATCGTGGCCTGGATGTCCCCCATCCTGTGGCCATTTCTGCGCGTGCTGGCCATGTTCGCCGTCGCACCGGTGTACTCGGTGCGTTCCATTCCGACGCGAGCCAAGATCGGGCTGGCCTTCCTGGTGGCCCTCTCGGCCCAGGCCGTGCTGGTCGATCAGCCCATGATCTCGGTCAACGGCACCCAGGCTCTGGGGGCGGTGCTGCAGCAGGTGGGCGTGGGCCTGGCCATCGGTTTTGCGGCCCGGTTGGTGTTCGGCTGTGTCGAATTGGCGGGTGAGCTGATTGGTCTGCAGATGGGCCTGAGTTTCGCGTCGTTCTTCGATCCCATGACCAACCGACAGTCCAGTGCGGTGTCGTCTTTCATGGGCAACATCGCCACTCTTTTGTTTGTCGTGATCAATGGCCACCTGATGCTGCTGATGGCCGTGATCAAGAGCTTTGAGGCATTTCCGGCCGATGGCAATTTTTTGGAGGCCTTGGCTCAGCTCAAGCTGTACCAATTGGGCACCGATTTGTTTGCGAGTGCCTTGTGGATTGCTCTGCCCGTGATCGGATTGCTTCTCTTTGTGAACCTCATGCTCGGCGTGATCTCTCGAGTGGCGCCCCAGATGAACATCTTTTCGGTCGGGTTTCCGGTCACGCTCAGCATCGGACTGTTGGGCGTCTCGCTCATCACGCCGATGCTGGATCAGCCGGTCCTGGCGCTGCTTGAGCGCGTGATGGACCTGTTTGGTGTGCACTAGGGCCTGTTAACAGGCCCTGGCCTGTGTTCACACGAGGTTGTTCCGTATCGCGTACACCGTCAGTTCGGCGTTGTTGCTGAGACTGAGCTTCTCCAACACCCGGGTCCGGTAGACGCTGACGGTCTTGGGGCTGAGCATCAACTCTTCGGCAATGTCGGACAGTCGCTTGCCTGAGGCGATCTTCAGCAAGGTTTGCAGTTCGCGCTCGGACAGAGTGGCGTGCGGCGCCTCGTGGGTGGGGCGCGACAGGCTGTCAGCCAGCAACTGGGCCACCTCGGGTGTGAGGTGCTTTCGGCCTTCCATCACGGTTCGCACGGCCTTGATCAGGTCTTCGGGATCACCCGCCTTGTTCAGGTAGCCCTGGGCGCCAGCCTTCAGGCACCTCAGGGCGTATTGGTCCTCCGGGTACATCGAGACGATCAGCACCTTGATGTCGGGGTGGGTCTCTTTCAGGCTGGCCAGCACTTCGAGCCCGCCACGACCCGGCATGTTCAGATCGAGCAGCAGCACGTCGCAGGGTGAATGGCGCAGGGCTTCACGCAACTCCGGATAGCTGCTGGCCTCGGCCGTGACCTGGATGTCCACCGCCTCTGCCAGAGTGTCGCGTATGCCACGGCGCAGCATGGCGTGGTCATCGCAAAGCATCACGCGGATCATGAGAGGTCCTCATCGTTGGGGGGCTGGTCGGGTTCTGCATCCATGGGCACGGTCAGCGTGATGGCCGTGCCGCGTCCGGGTTGGCTGCTGATGTCCAGCCATCCTCCGGCCATCCTGGCGCGTTCCTGCAGGCCTTTGAGTCCGAATGACTTGGGCTTTTCAAGCTCTTCACCCTGGATGCCTCGTCCATTGTCCGAGACTTCCAGGGTCAAGGCAGCCCTGTCCTCGGCAATATCGATGTTGACCCGGCTGCATTGCGCGTATTTGGTGATGTTGGTCAAGGATTCCTGGGCTGTGCGGTAGGCCACCAGTTGAACGTCGCGCGTCGCTTGGCTGAGCCCGGAATCCAGGCGGGACTGCAGGTGAACGGTAATGCCGGTGCGCCGGGTGAAGCTGTCCGCCAGCCACTGCAATGCGGGGACGAGGCCTTGGTCCAGGATGGGCGGACGAAGGTTCAACATGATGCGCTGACTGGCACCCAGGGCATGCTGAAGCATGTCCGAGGCTGCCTTGATATGGCCGTCCATGGGGTCGCCCGTGCTGTGGCGGCTGAGCCAGGCCAGATCGAACTTCACGGCGGTGAGCGCGCCACCGATGTCGTCATGGATTTCGCGCGCGATGGCGCTGCGCTCTTGTTCGATCGAGCTTTGCAGGTGTTCAGCCAACTCTGCCAGCCTTTGCTGGGACGCGGCGAGTTCACGTGCCGCATGTTCCCGCTCACGACGCGCCTGATGGATCTCCAGGGTGCGGGTGATGGTGTGGGCGAGCTTGCCGATGCTGTCTTTGAGCAGGTAGTCGCTGATCCCTTCCTGAATGGCCTGCACGGCTGCAGTTTCTCCGATGGCCCCGGAAAGAAGGATCACCGGAATCCGACTGGCCAGGCCTGCTTCTTGCACATGTCGCCAGGCATCCAGCGCGTTGAACCCGGGCAACTGGTAGTCGGCCAGCACGATGTCAGGGCTGGTGGCCAGAGCTCTGTCAAAGTTTTCCAGGGTGTCGACACGTTCCATCGAAAACTGCAACTTCGCACGCTGCAGAGCCAGTCGGGTCAGTTCATGGTCGACCAGGGAGTCTTCCAGGTGGAGGATGCGCAGCGCTTGGTCGGTGGATTCGTGAGACATGGATCAATATGATAGAGCACGCATGAACACTCTCATGGGTGCTTGTCCGGGGGGCAGTTTGCGCAGCTTTTTTGCAAAATCAAGGCGGCTGTCTGGCTTTTTTGTGGTCTTGATCAGGCGCTTGATGCTTGCCTATTGCAAAATGCTTTGACAGTAACGGTGAATTGCAAACGCTTGAAAGTGTGTTCGTGGCGACGGAGAAAAAATGCAACCAGCGCTAGAAAATCCCAATGAACCGGCTGTTCACCTCCCAGTCATGGCGGTGGCCGAGATACAGGACTCCTTGTTGGTCGTGATGCACGATCTGCATCGTCTCGAAGGCCTGCTCAACCATGCTGCGGACAATCTTTTGGACCGCTTCGGCGTGGCCAACCAGGGTCTGTCGCAGCTTGATACGGACAGCTCTGATGCCATACGGCATGTGCGGGACGCGCTCAAGAGCGCGGTCACCGAGTTGCAGTTCCATGATATGGCAACTCAGTTGATCACGCATACCACCAAGATTTTGCAAGGCTGCGCATTCCGGCTGGCCTCCGAATCGATGGGCAATGACGAGGGCGAAGAAGCCGCTCCCTATGCCGATCAGATGCCGGAGCGGCCCAATCCCGTCACTCAGAGCGAAATGGACGCAGGGTCGATCGACCTTTTCTGACGCCCGCGCCTGTTCCCCTAACCAAGTTGATCAATATTGTTGCTGGAGCCCTAAATGCAATCGATTCTCGCCGTTGATGATTCTCCGTCCATGCGCAAGATGGTGTCATTCACGTTGACTGGCGCCGGGTACAACGTGGTGGAGGCCGTGGATGGCCAAGATGCTTTCGAGAAGGCCCAAACCCATCACATCGATCTGGTGTTGGCAGACCAGAACATGCCCCGACTGGACGGTATCGGCCTGACACGCAAGCTGCGTGAGCATCCCAAGTTCAAGACCATTCCCATCCTGATCCTCACCACCGAGTCGAGTGACCAGATGAAGCAGGCAGGGCGCAGTGCGGGTGCGACCGGTTGGTTGGTGAAGCCCTTTGACCCCAACCGCTTGATCGAAGTCATCCAGAAGGTCATTCGATGAGCCGACACTTTCTTCCGTTGACTTTTTCAGGAGCAAGGCATGGCTGAGGCGCATGACGGTGGAAGTTCTGGTGCAGACTTCGATCTGAGTCAGTTTTATCAAATTTTCTTTGAGGAAGCTGGCGAGAATCTCGACTTGATGGAGCAGATGCTTCTGGAGTTGGATCTGGCCAGCGCCGATGACGAAGAACTCAATGGCATCTTCCGATGCGCGCACTCCATCAAAGGCGGTGCAGCGACGTTCGGTTTCTCGGATGTGGCCGAACTGACTCACCACATGGAGTCTCTGCTCGACAAGCTGCGGCGCCGTGAGCTCAAACCGATTCCTCAGATGGTGGATGTGCTGCTGGAGTCGGCAGACGCCTCGCGGGGATTGCTGGCGGTGCACCAGGCGGGTGGTGAAGGCACGCCTCCTTCGACCGAAGATCTGGTGCGGCGAATCAGTGAATTGGCATCGGGTGGCGTACCTGCCGCGCCGGCTCCGGCGCCAGCGCCTGTGGTCGCTGCGACCCCTGCGCCTGTTGCTGTCCCTGCCCCTGCTCCTGTGGTGGCACCCGCGGTGGCCGCAGCGGACGGCACTCGATCGCTGGAAATCGTGATCGGTCCGCTGAGCCGTCCCGAACAGGCTGATGCGATCCCCGAATTGTTCCGCGACATCCCCGGTTTGGGCACCATTGAGGCACGACCCAGCGCTCAGGCTGACCTTCGAGTGTTTGCCGTGCAGACGGCTTCGTCGGACGACGAATTGCTTGATCTGTTCGTTTTTCATGTGGCCAAGGAGCAGGTCAAGATCCGGGATCTGGCCGCTGCGACAGCCTCAGCACCGGCCTCGGCACCTGAGATCCCGGGGTTTGGCTTGTTCGATCCTGTGGAGCCTCCGGCGGTGGCTCCACCTGCCGCGTCTTCGTCGTCACCTGCTCCTGGGTTCGGCTTCTTTGCCGGCGCCCCCGGTGTGCCTGATGCGCCCGCTGCGCCTGCAGCCAAGGCTGCTGTTGAGGCCGAAGTCTCCAAGGCGGTCGTGCCCGCCAAGGCGGCCGAGCCCAAGGCGCACACCCAGGCCCAGCTCGAGGCTGCAACGATCCGTGTGGCCGTCAACAAGGTGGATCAGTTGATCAACCTGGTTGGTGAGTTGGTGATCACCCAGGCCATGCTGGCGCAGAACAGTCGCAGTCTCGACCCGGCGCTCAATCAGCAGTTGTTGGCTGGCCTGGCTGACCTCGACCGCAATACCCGTGATCTGCAGGAATCGGTGATGTCGATCCGCATGATCCCGATGTCCATCGTTTTCAGCCGTTTCCCCCGGATGCTGCGCGATCTGGCCAACAAGCTGGGCAAGAAGGTGGACCTCATCACTCAGGGTGAAGCGACCGAACTGGACAAGGGCCTCGTTGAGAAGATCACCGATCCCCTGACCCACCTGGTCCGCAACAGTTGCGATCATGGCATCGAGCTGCCCGAGGATCGGCTGGCCAAGGGCAAGTCGGCGCAGGGCACCATCACACTGTCGGCCGCTCATCAGGGTGGCTCGATCGTGATCGAGGTGCGTGATGATGGTCGCGGACTTTCACGCGAGAAGATCCTGGGCAAGGCGCGCGAGCGTGGTCTGGATGTCTCAGATCAGATGAGCGATGCTGAGGTCTGGCAATTGATTTTCGCGCCGGGCTTTTCAACGGCCGAGGTCGTCACGGACGTCTCTGGCCGAGGTGTGGGCATGGATGTGGTGAAGAAGAACATCCTGGCTTTGAACGGCACGGTTGAGATTGACTCTGCCGAAGGCTACGGCATGAAGGTGTCTGTGCGCCTGCCGTTGACGCTGGCCATCATGGATGGCATGTCCGTGGGCGTGGGCGACGAGGTCTACATCCTGCCCCTGTCGTCGGTGGTGGAATCCTTCCAGGTCAATGACGATTCCGTCAGCACCGTGGCGCAAGGGTCGCAACTCGTCAAGGTGCGTGATGAATACATGCCTGTGATCGAGCTGGAAAAAGTCTTCCAGGTGCCACGCTTCGATTTCGAGAAGAGCAGCAGCATCATGGTGGTGGTCGAGGCCGAGGGCAGCCGTGTGGCGCTCCTGGTGGATGAGTTGCTGGGCCAGCATCAGGTGGTGGTGAAGAACTTGGAAACCAACTACCGCAAGGTTCCGAACGTGTCGGGCGCCACCATTCTGGGCGACGGCAAGGTGGCCTTGATCCTGGATACGGCGGGCCTGGTGCGGCGCGCGCGTCATTGAGTCTGTGAGTCTTTGAAGGAGAACATCATGAGTGTGATCGGTAAAACTTCTGAAGGTGCCCCGGCCGGTGCTCGTGAGTACCTGAC
>RXJO01000461.1 GCA_003987795.1 Curvibacter sp. | reverse complement strand
TGAAGGCGTCGAAAGCGCCGCCATCATGGAGCGGCTGGGCCAGCTCCAGTGCGATGAAGCCCAGGGCTACCACATCAGCCGGCCTCTGCCGGCCGAGGCGTTCCTCACCTGGTGCGCACAGCAGACGGCCGTGGCAAGCCCTGCCGCCTGAGTTTCCCGATCACAACCCGCAGCCGTCTGATTTCGCTTTCTGGCGCTGCGGTTTTCAATTCATCAGCATGTCCGATTCCAAACCCCGACTCACCCTGCGCGCCCCGCGCCCCGCAGGCGACCCGGCCGCCAGCCCCCGCAGCGGCGGCGCCGCCCGACCGCCCTCAGCCGGTGGCCGTGGCCCCGCCCCAGGCGGCAACCGCGATGCAGGCGACCGCCGTGGCCCAGGCGCCGGCCCCCGTCGTGGCCCGGGCGGTCGCCCAGGTCCTGGCGGCCCCGGCGCGCCTTTTGGCCCGCGCGGCGGCCCTGGCGGTCCGGGCGGCGCGCGCTCCGGTGGTGCGCCCCGTGGCGGCCCGCGCGATGACCGCCGTGACGACCGACGTGACGGTCGACGCGATGACCGTCAGGACGGCGCCGCACAGGACGACCAGCGCTTCAGCACCCGGACCGGCATCCGCACCTACAACGTGCCCAGCGAGCGCACGCCCATTCCCGTCAAGCGCCCCATGCCAGCACCCGGTGCCGAACGCCGACCCGACCGGGGCGAACGCCCGGCCCGCGCCCCAGCCACCCCGCGGAGCGAGGACGGCGTCGACACCGTGCGCCTGAACAAGCGCATGGCCGAATTGCGCCTGTGCTCACGCCGCGAGGCCGACGACTGGGTCGAGAAAGGCTGGGTGCGCGTCAATGGCGAGGTGGCTGAGATGGGCCAGCAGGTCAAGCACAGCGACCGCATCGAGATCGCCCCCGAGGCCCTGGGTCAGCAGGAGCAGCAGGTCACCATCCTGCTCCACAAGCCCGTGGGCTACGTGAGCGGCCAGGCCGAAGACGGGCATGAGCCCGCCGTCGTGCTGGTGCAGGCAGCCAACCACTGGCATGGCGACACGGCCCGCATCCGTTTCAACCACTCGCAATTACGCGGTCTGGCCCCGGCCGGCCGGCTCGATATCGATTCGGTCGGCCTGCTGGTGCTGACCCAGGATGGGCGGGTGGCTCGACAACTGATCGGCGAAGACTCCGACACCGAGAAGGAATACCTGGTGCGCGTCACCTACGCCAGTGCCGCTGGCGAGGTGTCCCAGAACGTGCAGGCCGTCTTCCCGACCGAAAAGCTCGATCTGCTGCGCCACGGCCTGAGTCTGGATGGCGAGGCCTTGCGCCCGGCCCAGGTGGATTGGCAGAACCCGGAACAACTGCGTTTCGTGCTGAAGGAAGGCAAGAAGCGCCAGATCCGCCGCATGTGCGAGCAGGTCGGCCTCAAGGTGGTGGGCCTGAAGCGCATCCGCATCGGGCGTGTGGTGCTGGGCCAGTTGCCGGTGGGGCAGTGGCGTTACCTGGCCCCGGGCGAGCAGTTCTGACGCCACAACCCCCGCCCGCCGGGCGGGCGGCGGGCGCATTTTTTGCGCTGGCGTGCGGAATCGCAGACTACAGTCTGTAACATGTGAGTCTGGCCCGAATCGGGCCCTGAACGATCTGCCGGAGATGCCGATGAGCTCGAACAAATACCGCCTTGTGACCCGCAGCGACTTTGATGGCCTGGTCTGTGCCGTGCTGCTCAATGAACTCGATCTGATCGACGAGATCACCTTTGTCCACCCCAAGGACATGCAGGACGGCAAGGTGGCGATCAGCTCGCGCGACATCACCACCAACCTGCCGTACGTGCCTGGCGCCCACCTGGTGTTCGACCACCACGAGTCGGAAACCGTGCGCAACACCGGCGAACGGGCCAATCACATCATCGAGGCCCATGCCCCGTCGGCCGCCCGTGTGGTCTACAACCATTACGGCGGCAAGGCCGCCTTCCCGCGCATCACCGACGAGATGATGGCCGCGGTGGACCAGGCCGACTCGGCCCAATACTCGCGCGAAGACATCCTCGACCCCCAGGGCTGGGTGCTGTTGAATTACCTGATGGATTCGCGCACCGGCCTGGGCCGCTTCCGTGAGTTCCGCATCAGCAACTACACGCTGATGATGGACCTGATCAAGTACTGCCGCGACCACACCATCGAGCAGATCCTGCAACTGCCCGACGTGCAGGAGCGTGTGACCCTGTATTTCGACCACGCTGCCCGCGCCAAGGAGCAGATCCTGCGCTGCGCGACCCAGATCGACAACCTGGTGGTGCTCGACCTGCGCCAGGAGGAGACCATCTGGGCGGTGAACCGCTTCATGATCTACGCGTTGTTCCCGACCGCCAACATCTCGATCCACGTGATGTGGGGCCTGCAGAAGCAGAACACCGTGCTGGCCACCGGCAAGTCCATCCTCGACCGCAGCAGCAAGACCCATGTGGGCAACCTGATGCTCGAATACGGCGGCGGCGGCCACAATGCGGCCGGCACCTGCCAGATCGCCAACGACCGCGCCGACGAAGTGCTCAAGACCTTGGTGCAACGCATCAACGCCGACGGTTGAAGCCTGCCTGAGGCTTTCAGTCCCTGCCCCCCGCTGAGGGCCGGGCTGGACGACGCATGCCCGACATCCTCACCCTCACCCTGAACCCCGCGCTCGATGTGCTCAGCGCCATCGACCGGGTCGAGCCCACCCACAAGCTGCGCTGCGGCGAGGCGGTGATGCATCCCGGGGGCGGCGGCATCAATGTGGCCCGGGTGCTGCATCGCCTGGGTGTCGATGGCTTGGCGCTGTACACCCAGGGTGGCGTCACCGGTCAGGAGCTGGCCTCCCTGCTGGCCCAGGAGGGGGTGCCCGCCCAGGGACTGCCCATTGCCGGCGAGACCCGTGAGAGCTTTTCGGTGCACGAAAACAGCACCGGCCTGGATTACCGCTTTGTGCTGCCGGGCCCACGCCTGCAACCCGACGAGGTCGAGCTGGCCCTGAAAGGCGTGGCCTTGCATGGCGCCACTGCGCGCTATTGGGTGCTGAGTGGCAGCCTGCCACCCGGCGTGCCCGACGACCTGTACGCCCGCATCGCCCGGCAGGCGCGTGCCCAGGGCGCCCGCCTGGTGCTCGATTCCTCGGGGCCGGCCCTGCGCGCCGCGCTCAGCGCCGGGGTGTTTCTGTTCAAGCCCAGCCTGCGCGAGCTCGCCGAACTGGTCGGCCAGCCTTTGCCTGGTGAGGCCGAGCAACTGCACGCTGCCCGCCAGCTCATGGCCGCCGGCCAGGCCCAGGCCGTGGCCCTGACCTTGGGCGAGCAGGGGGCCTTGCTGATCACACCGGAGCAGGCCTGGCGCGCCCCGCCGCTGTCCGTGGCCGTGGCCAGCACCATCGGGGCGGGTGACAGTTTTGTCGGAGGTTTGGTGGCTGCCCTGGCCCGTCAGATCGACCCTGTCGACTGGCCCGCCGCTCTGGCCCAGGCCATGGCCACCAGTGCCGCAGCCCTGCTGCAACCCGGAACCGCCCTGTGCCAGCCCGAGGACGTGCAACGCCTGCTGCCCCAGGTGCGTCTGCAGGCGCTTTGACGTCTGCCACGCGACCGGCGGCGGTTTTGTCGCCATTTGAGCGTCAGTTGTCTGCATTTGCCTTCAGTTGCCCCGTGTCTTGCCGCTGGCTCTTGAAAGCTGGCACAACGCCCATAATTCACGCCTGCCGGGTTGGGACTGCCAGCCCGAACCGACCTTCAAGGCAACAGTCAACCATCAAAACACCATGAGCAAACAGACCCTGTCCTTTCAGGCCGAAGTGGCCCAACTGCTGCACCTTGTCACGCACTCCCTCTATTCCAACCCCGAGATCTTCCTGCGTGAGCTGATCTCCAATGCCAGCGATGCCTGCGACAAGCTGCGCTTCGAGGCCCTGAACAACAGCGCCCTGTTCGAAGACGCCCCCAACCTCGAAGTGCGCGTGGCCTTCGACAAGGCGGCCCGCACCATCACCATCACCGACAACGGCATCGGTCTGTCGCAGCAGGAGGCGATCGACAACCTGGGCACCATCGCCAAGAGCGGCACCAAGGATTTCGTCAGCAAACTCAGCGGCGACCAGAAGGCCGACGCGCAACTCATCGGCCAGTTCGGCGTGGGCTTCTATTCGGGCTTCATCGTGGCTGACAAGATCACCGTCGAATCGCGTCGCGCCGGCCTGAAAGCCGAAGAGGGCGTGCGCTGGATCAGCGGCGGCACCGGTGACTTCGAGGTCGAGACCATCACCCGTGCCCAGCGCGGCACCAGCATCACCCTGCACCTGCGCGAAGACGCCGAGGAATACCTCAACCTCTGGAAGCTCAAGTCGGTCATCAACAAGTATTCCGACCACATCAGCCTGCCCATCCTGATGGAAAAGGAAGAGTGGAAAGACGGCGAGAACGACCAGCCCGGCTCCATGGTGCCCACCGGCGAGTGGGAGGCCGTCAACAAGGCCAGTGCCCTGTGGACGCGCAACAAGAAAGACATCACCGCCGAGCAGTACAGCGAGTTCTACAAGGCCATCAGCCACGACTTCGAAGACCCGCTGACCTGGTCGCACAACCGTGTCGAGGGCAACACCGAGTACACCCAGCTGCTGTACATCCCGGCCAAGGCCCCCATGGACCTCTGGAACCGTGACAAGAAGGCCGGCGTCAAGCTGTACGTGAAGCGCGTCTTCATCATGGACGACGCCGAAGCCCTGATGCCCACCTACCTGCGCTTTGTCAAAGGCATCATCGACTCGGCCAACCTGCCCCTGAACGTGAGCCGTGAGCTGCTGCAAGAGAGCCGCGACGTGCGCGCCATCCGCGAGGGTTCGACCAAGCGCGTGCTGAGCATGCTCGAAGACCTGGCCAAACACGACAAGCACGACGCCACCCCGGGCGCCGACGGCGTGACCGATGTGGTCGATGCCGACGACAAGGCCAAAGAAGGCAAGTACACCCGCTTCTACGCCGAGTTCGGCGCGGTGCTGAAAGAAGGCCTGGGCGAAGACTTTGGCAACACCCAGCGCCTGGCCAAGCTGCTGCGCTACGCCAGCACCCAGAGCGACACCGTCAGCGTGAGCCTGGCCGACTACAAGGCCCGCATGAAGGAAGGCCAGGAGGCCATCTACTACATCACCGCCGACAACCTGGCCGCCGCCAAGAGCAGCCCGCAGCTCGAAGTGTTCAAGAAAAAGGGCATCGAAGTGCTGCTGATGACCGACCGCGTCGACGAATGGTCGCTCAACTACCTGCACGATTTTGACGGCACCCCGCTGCAAAGCGTGGCCAAGGGCGCGGTCGATCTGGGCAAGCTGCAGGACGAAGCCGAGAAGAAGGCGGCCGAAGAGGCTGCCGAAGCCTTCAAGCCCCTGCTCGCCAAGCTCAAGGAAGCCCTCAAAGACAAGGCCGAAGACGTGCGCGTGACCACCCGCCTGGTCGATTCGCCTGCCTGCCTGGTGGTGCAGGATGGCGGCATGAGCACCCAGCTGGCCCGCATGCTCAAGCAAGCTGGCCAGAGCGCTCCCGAGACCAAGCCCGTGCTTGAGGTCAACGCCGAGCACCCGTTGGTCAAGAAGCTCGACGGCAGCGTGCACTTCCATGACCTGGCCCACATCCTGTTCGATCAGGCGCTGCTGGCCGAAGGGGGCCTGCCGGAAGACCCGGCGGCTTACGTGAAGCGCGTGAATGCGCTGCTGAGCTGATCTGCTGGGGCTTCAGGCCCCGCCCTCGGCTGAACCGGCCGACTGCGCAACCCCGAAAGGCTTCAGGCCTTTCGGGGTTTTTTGTTGTGCAACGGATCCAGGTCGCGGCGGCAAGCCGATCGATGCCCATGCCGCATGACTTGAGGCACGGGAAGTCGATGGTCTCGGCGAGCGAAAGGTTTTGACACTTCAGTGAAATTCGGTTACAAAAATCATAAATTATTTAAATGACATTCGATTGAGGCCGGGGTGACACCCGGAGCGATCGACCCAGCCGCTCAGGGAGTCTCAGAAAGCAATTTCGTGCACGTCATCTTTGGGATCGACCCATCGAAGGCCTGGGCGCAAAGGGGTTGTGGTGGCGTGGCTCAGATGGACGAGATGGGATCATGGGCGCCGAGGTCTCAAGGCTGGCGGTCCAGACGCGCCAGCGGCAGGCATGGACCCGCCTGTTTGCCACCCCGGCCAGCCCGACTTGCGGGCGACCGGCCGATGGAGGGAGGGACGCACCACGCTCATGGCCCAGGTGCTGCGGGCGGCGCTGGACGCTTTCATCGGGCCCGGTGTGCGCTTGATGCGGCGCAGCCGATACAAGTTCAAGTTTGCCCTGGTGGCGGTGTGTGTGTTGCTGCCTCTGAGCGCGATGTCGCTGGTCATCCAGCGTTTCCTCAGTGAGCGCATCCAGCGCATCGAACTCGAGCTGGACGGGCTGGTCTGGATCCGGGCACTCAATGGGGTCGACTTCGAACTATCTCGCCTGGCGATGACCGATCCCTCGTGGCCGGCGCTGGCCTATGTGCCTCAGTCGGAGGCTTTTTCGCGCCTGGCCCGATTGCCCTGGTCACCCCTGCAGAACGCCACGCCGCCCGAGAAACTCCTCAAGGCGCTTGACACATTTCAGACCGACTGTCCCCGCCCCACCACCGACATGGCGCGCCAGGATCTGGCGGGCATGAGCTGTGTTGCCCATTTGCGCGACTGGATCTATGACAGCTCGGGGCTGGTGCTGGACCCGAAACTCGAGAGCTATTACCTAGGGCATCTGGTGACGGTGAGCTTTCCGCAACTGGCTCAGGCTTTGCGCCGTCTTCCGGTCTCACTTCGCCTGGACAGCCGCAGGCGCGAGTCGGAATGGCTGCAGGTGCTGGAGGAGGTGCTCAGGCGCACTGATGCGATCCAGCAGGATGCCGCACGGTTGCAGAGTTCATCCGTGCCCTGGCGGCAGATCGTCGGCCCGCTGGAGGCGCTGGAGTCACAGGTTCGCACCTGGCATGACCAGACACTTTCCCGGCGTCTGGGCGAGCGGGCGCAGATGCAAGAGGCGCTGGCCACCCACGCCGCGGGCTTTCTGGCGGGTGCCGAAGCGGCCGAGCAGGCCTTGCTGCGCGAGTTGACCCGGCAACGTGTGCTGGCCGGTGAGCTTCGATTGATCGTGATCGGCGCCCTGCTGTTTGGTGGCCTGTCGATGCTGTATCTGTTCTCGGCCTTTTATGTGGCCACGTTGAAGGACATCGACCAGCTCGAGCGGGCGACCCGCGAGGTCTTGCAGGGCGCAGGCTCGCACTTGTCCGATCTTGACGTGGCCCGATTGCGTCTACCCAGTCACGACGAACTTTCGGCGATCAGCGATGCCTTTGTGGCCTTCGCCCTGCGACTGGTCGCCGACAACGAGCGTCTGCGTCAGTTGGAGGTGCAACTGTCGCGTGAAAAAGTGAATGCCGAAGCCGCATTGGACGAGCTCAACCAGGCTCAGGACACCCTGGTCCAGTCGGAAAAGATGGCGTCGTTGGGGGCCCTGGTGGCAGGGGTCGCCCATGAGGTCAACACCCCCTTGGGTGTGGCCGTGACCAGCACCAGCCATTGGCGTGATGAGGCCCAGGAGGTGGGACGGCTGCTGACGGCAGGGACCTTGCGGCAGCATGATCTGGAGCGGTTTCTGCAGTCGTTGGCCGTCCATGGTGATCTGGTGGCTCGCAATCTGGGGCGTGCCAGTGAATTGATCAAGAGCTTCAAGACCATGTCCGTGGATCAGTCGTCAGAGGCGAGGCGCCGATTCGATCTGCTCGACTATGCGCGGGAGGTGTTGCGCAGTCTGCACACGATGCATTCGCGCCGTCCCATCGAGGTGATGTTGCGGGGCCAGGCTGGCATCAGCCTCGATTCGTATCCCGGAGCCCTGGCCCAGGTGCTGACCAACCTCATGAGCAATGCCTTGACGCATGCCTTCGAACCCGAGGCCTCCGGTCGCATCGTGATCGATGTCGAAGCGGGCAACACCGGCTGGGCCCGCCTGTGTTTTGCCGACTCGGGACAGGGCATCGCGAAGGAGCACCTCGCGCGCGTCTTCGACCCCTTTTTCACGACTGCCCGCTCCAGGGGCGGCAGCGGCCTGGGGTTGAGCATCGTCTACACCCTGGTCACCCAGCGTCTGCAGGGCCGCATCGAGGTGCACAGCCGACCTGGGCAAGGCTGTCGCTTCGATCTGCTGCTGCCCTTGCAGGTCGTCGTGCCAGCGGTGTCGCCGCCGGAGCGCGCAGAGTCGGGCGACGACGGCGCCACCCTGATTTCCGATTGCCAATGAAAGGCCTCCATGACGAGCAACCCAGACCTGAATCCGAGGCCCCAGCTGGACTGGCTGGCCGCGCCGCCTGAGCCCCAGCCTGCGACACCGGGGGCGCCACGTGTCCTGCCCTGGGTGGTGTTGATCGTGGATGACGAACCCGATGTGCACACCGTGACCCGGCTGGCTTTGCAGGGCATCCAGTTCCGCGGGCGGCCCCTGGAGCTGCTGGGCGCCAGCAGTGCGGCCGAGGCGTTGGCCTTTGTGCAGCAACGGCACGACATCGCGCTGATCCTGCTGGATGTGGTGATGGAGAGTGATGATGCCGGCCTGCAGCTGACCCGCGTGATCCGCGAGACCCTGGGCAACCTGCTGGTGCGCATCGTGCTGCGCACGGGCCAATCGGGCCAGGTCCCCGAGCAGCGGGTGATCGTCGAGTACGACATCAATGATTACAAGGCCAAGAGTGAGCTGACCAGCCGCCAGCTGTTCACCTGCGTGATCGCCTCGCTGCGGGCCTATGACTCCCTGCTCTCGCTCGAGCGCAGCCGCCGGGGCCTGGAGAAGGTGCTGGAGGCCTCGATGGAGCTGTTCAAGATCCGCGCCTTGAACGATTTCGCCTCGGGCCTGCTGCATCAGGTCGGCGCGATTCTGGGGGTGGGCTCCGAGGGTTTGTTGTTCATCAAGCGAGACCAGAGCGATGAGTTGGCTGTTCTGGCCGGGACCGGGACTTTCGAGGCTGCGGATCTGGGCGAGGTGTCTAGGCGCCACCCTGTGGCACTCGCCGCAGTCTGGCGCGCCTTGGAGGAGAGGTCGCACCGCGTCGACACCGGCGGCATGGTCATCTATGTGCCCGGCGCAGGCGCATCGCATTACGTCATCTATGCCACGCCGGGCGAGTCATTGGCGCCGCATGATTTGCAATTGCTGACGCTGTTCTGTGAGCGCATCTCCACCGCGGTGGAACGGCTCAGTCTGTTCGAGGCCCTGCGCCGAACCCAGACCGCCACCGTGCTGGCCTTGGCCGATCTGGCCGAGTTCCGAGACGACACCACGGGCGAGCATGTGATGCGGGTGCAGGACATCACCGATGCGATCATGGCCGAGCTGCAACGCATGGGCGCTTACGCCGATGAACTCAGCCCTGAGATGATCGAGTACGCCGGCCTGGCCAGCGTGCTGCACGATGTGGGCAAGGTCAGTACCCCCGACCGCATCCTGCACAAACCGGGGCCCCTGGATGCCGAGGAGATGCGCATCATGCGGCAACACGCGGCCTGCGGTGGCCAGATCCTTGCCAAAGCCCTGGACATGTCCGGAGGGCAAGGGTATTTGCTGTATGCCCGGCAGATCGCGGCAGGTCACCACGAGCACTGGGATGGGCAGGGCTATCCAGAGGGGCTGTCGGGGCGGGCGATTCCGCTGGCGGCCCGGATCGTGGCCGTGGCCGATGTGTTTGACGCCCTGACCCACGAGCGCCCCTACAAGAAGGCCTGGCCCATCAAGGCCGCTTTGAGCTACCTGATGGAGCGCCGCGAGCGACAGTTCGATCCTCTGGTGGTCGACGCGCTGGTGGCGTGTCTGGCTCATGGACGGCCCTCCTGGGCGCCACCAGACCTTCCAGGCGAGGAGCCCACCCCCGCCGCGTGAGTGCCGTCAGTAGCCCAGGGCCAGCCCGCTGTTGCGGCGCGGGTCGTTGGCGCCGTAGAAGCGGTTCTTGCCCACCGGCTTGCCACCCAGAGAAGGCGCACCGATCAGCACGGCGGCCAGGTGGTTGGCCGGTTGCGGGGCGCCCAGCTTGTGTCCGGCGCTTTCCAGCAGCTTGCGGGTGTCAGGCGAGATGGCGAAGTTCTCGACGTTGGTCACATCCGGCAGCCACTGCTGGTGGAAGCGCGGTGCATCCACCGCCTCCTGAACGTTCATGCCGTAGTCGATCACGTTGAGCAGGGTGTGCAGCACGGCGGTGATGATGCGGCTGCCACCGGGCGTGCCCACCACCATCACGGGCTGGTTGTCCTTGGTGACGATGGTCGGGCTCATCGACGAGAGCGGGCGCTTGCCCGGGGCGATGGCGTTGGCTTCGCCCTGCACCAGACCGTAGATGTTGGGCACGCCGATCTTGACCGTGAAGTCGTCCATCTCGTTGTTCAGCAGCACGCCGGTGCCAGGCACCGTGACCTTGGCGCCGAACCAGTCGTTCAGGGTGTAGGTGACCGATACCGCATTGCCCCAGCGGTCGGCGATCGAGTAGTGGGTGGTGTTGCTGCCCTCGTGCGGCGCCACGCCGGGCTTGATGTCCTTGGACACGCCGGCCTTGTTCGGGTCGATCACCGCGCGGATCTGGGCCGCGTAGGCCTTGTCGGTCAGGCGGGCGATCGGGTTCTTCACGAAGTCGGGGTCACCGAGGTAGCTGTTGCGGTCCACATAGGCGTGGCGCATGGCTTCGATCTGGTAGTGCACCGACTGGGCCGAGCGGAAGCCCAGGTCCTTCAGGGGATAGCCCTCCAGGATGTTCAGGATCTCGCAGATGATCACCCCGCCCGAACTCGGAGGCGGGGCCGACACCACGTGGTAGCCACGGTAGTCGCATTCGACCGGTGGCATCTCGCGGGTCTTGTACTGGTCGAGGTCGGCCTGGGTGATCAGGCCGCCACCGGCCTGGCTGGCCTGGGTCAGTGCCTGGGCCACCGGGCCTTTGTAGAAGCCATCGGGGCCTTTGTCACTGATGGCCTTCAGGGTGCGGGCCAGGTCTTTCTGCACCAGCCGGTCACCGACCTGGTAGGGCTCGCCTGCCTTGAGGAAGATGGCGGCCGAGGCCGGATCCTTGCGGAAATCGGCGGTGGCGGTGTGCAGCATGTCGATGTCACCCTGGTCCAGCACAAAGCCCTGGTCGGCCAGTGCGATCGAGGGCGCCAGCAGTTCCTGCCGCTTGAGCGTGCCGTACTTCTCGCGCGCCCATTCCAGGCCCGACACGCTGCCGGGCACCCCCACGGCCAGGTGGCCATGGGTGCTCAAGCCCTTGATGACGTTGCCATCCTTGTCGAGGTACATGTTCGGCGTGGCGGCCAGCGGCGCCTTCTCACGGAAATCGAGGAAGGTCTTGCGCCCGTCGGCCAGTTGCAGCGTCATGAAACCGCCCCCGCCCAGGTTGCCCGCGGCCGGGTACACCACGGCCAGTGCGTAGCCCACAGCCACGGCGGCATCAACGGCATTGCCGCCGCGCTTGAGCACATCCACCCCCACTTTCGTGGCCAGGTGTTGGGCGGCCACCACCATGCCGTTCTCGGCGGCCACAGGGGCCACCGAGGCGGCTTGCGCGACCAGGGGCAGACTCAGGAACAGGCAGCCCGTGAGCACCGTGGTGCTCAGGCGGGGCAGGCGTCGGGGGAAATTCATCCGGCTTCTCCTCGGGGATATCTTGCGGGGGGGCCCGGCCTCCAGGGGCCGGGTCGACGCAGTTTAGGGCGCATGGCGCCCTTTATGATCCGTGAAACACGGGTTGACGGCGAAATGACTGTTTCATGAAATTTGACAATCTGGCCGATCTCAAGGTGCTGGTGGCCGCTGCCGAGACGGGGGGCTTCACGCCTGCGGGGCGTCGCTGCGGCCTGAGCACGGCGGCGGTCAGCGCGGCCATCAAGCGGCTGGAGACCAGCCTGGGGGTGCGTCTGTTCGAGCGCAGCACGCGCAGCGTGCAGCCAACCCAGGAAGGCCGGGTGATGATCGACCATGCCCGCCGCGCGCTGGAGTTGGTGGCTGAGGGTCAGGCCCTGGTGCGGGGCGGATCGGCCGCCCTCACTGGCAGCCTGCGCCTCACCACCTCATCGGCCCTGGCGCGGGGCCTGTTGCTCGACTGGTTGCCCGGCTTTGCCGCGCAACACCCGGGGCTGGAGATCGACCTGCGCGTCACCGACACCCATGTCGACCTGGTGCGCGAGGCCATCGATGTGGCGGTGCGTTACGGGCCGCTGCCTGATTCCGGTCTGGCGGCCCGGCTGCTGGCCCCCTCACACCGCATCGCCTGTGCCAGCCCGGCTTACCTTCGCCGTCGAGGTTGGCCGCAGCAACCGCAGGACCTGGCCCGGCACGAATGCCTGACCTACGAGGTGCGGGGGCGTCTGTTGTGCGACTGGGCGTTCAGCCCTGTCGATGGGGCAGGGCAGGACGTCACCGTGCCGGTGCGCGGGGCCTTGCGCTGCAACGATGCCTCGGTGGCGCTGGACTGGGCTTTGCAAGGGCAGGGAGTCGTCTACCAGTCGGCGCTGCAACTCGCAGGCGCCTTGGCCGACGGACGCTTGCAGCGTGTGCTGCCGGCCTGGCTGGGGGCGCCGGCACCGCTGTATGCGGTGCTGCCCAGCAACCGCTTTGTGCCGCCACGTGTGACGGCGCTGGTCGAAGCGCTGGCCGAGTTGTTCGCGCGCTCGGCAGCGGGAAAGGTCGAGGGGTAAAAAAGGCTTGGCTGGTCAGGTGGACCGCTGAGCGGCACCTGATGGCTGGCCAAAACGACCTTGGAGACACGGCTGTGGCCGTGCAAGGGTCGCCCCACGATGAAACTTCATTTGGTCAGGATCAGCTTGCCCAGGCGGGTGGCCTGCAGGCGATAGAGCAGGCCGTTGTGCAGGATCTCCACCGTCTTCTGGCCGCCCAGCAGGTCCTGGCTCGGCACGACACGGGGTGCCGAGCCGGCCGAGGCCGAGGGGCCACGCGACGGGGCCGGTGCGGTCTGATACGGGGTGGACAGGGCGGTGAGCTGGGTCATGGCAGCAAGTCGGTGAAAAGAGGCTGGCTGGGTCTGCGGTCCGGAAAGTCGGCCCCGCAAACTGGCTGATGGGTGGATTATGCACCCAAATGAGAATCAATCTCATTAAATAATTCAATCAACCTTGCCCGCTTCATGGCCGAAGGCCGGTCCTGCCCCCGGCCGGCCTTCAACCGGCCTTCAATCCAGTCGGCTGACCTGCACCGCGCAATCGTAGAAGGTGGGGCCGCGACCGAGATCGGTCAGTGCCTGGCTGGTGAGCTCGTTCACATTGGTGCCGTTCAGGCCGAACTTGCGCCACCAGATGCCCAGGCCGTTGACCACGCCCGGGCGGGCCCGCTCGCTGACCTCTGCCTTGCAGTGGTAGTTGCCACGGGCGTTGAACACGCGCACCACGTCGCCACTGCGGATGCTGCGGGAGGTGGCATCGTCAGGGTGGATCTCCAGCACCGGCTCGGTCTCGATGTGGCGCAGGCTGGTCACGTTGACGAAGGTCGAGTTCAGGAAGTTGCGCGCCGGCGGCGAGATCATGGCCAGCGGCCAGGGGCCCGCCGGGTCGGGCAGTTCGTGGTTGGGCAGGTGGTCGGGCAGGCCATCCAGGCCTTGGGCCACTAGGGCCGGGCTCAGGAATTCGCAGCGTCCTGAGGGGGTGGGAAATCCGCCTTCTGCAAACGGCGCATCGGCCAGCGGCAGACTGGCAAAACCCTGGCTCAGCAATTGCTCGTGGTCGATCCGATCGCCGAAGGCCTGGCGGCACAGTGTTTCGTCGTCTTCTGCGAAGCAGGGCTCGGTGTAGCCCATGCGCTGTGCGAGGCGACGGAAGATCTCGCTGTTGGGCAGGGCCTCGCCCACGGGCGCGATCGCCGGCCGGTTCAGCAGCACATCGGTGTGGCCATAGGCCAGGTGGATGTCCCAATGCTCCAGCTGGGTGGTGGCGGGCAGCAGGTAGTCGGCGTAATCGGCGGTGTCGGTCTGGAAGTGCTCCAGCACCACCGTGAACAGGTCCTCACGGGCAAAACCGGCGGCCACCCGGGCTGAGTCCGGTGCCACCGCCACGGGGTTGCTGTTGTAGACCACCACCGCTTCGATGGCTGGCCCGAAGGTGGGCGAGGCCGGCTGGTTCAGCGCATCGCCGATGGTGGACATGTTGATCATCCGGGGCCGGCGTTCGCCCAGCAGATCGGGCCGCTGCAGGGTCTGGCGTTGCACCGGGAACTGCCCCGAGCTCGACAGCAGGATGCCACCGCCGCGGTGCCGCCAGGCCCCGGTGAGTGCGGGCAGGCAGGCGATGGCGCGCACCGCGTTGGCTCCCCCGCGCACACGTTGCACCCCGTAATTGAGGCGGATGGCCGCGGGCCGGGTGTGGGCGTAGTCGTGCGCCAGGCGAGTGATCTGTTCCACGGGCACGCCGCACACTTCGGCAGCGCGTTCGGGTGGCCACTGCAGGGCGCGCTCGCGCAATTCGGTCCAGCCCAGGGTGTGGCGTTCGATGTAGTCGTGGTCCAGCCAGTCGTGCACGATCAACTGCTGCATCAGCGCCAGTGCCAGTGCGGCATCGGTGCCTGGGCGAAGGGCGATGTGCTCGTGGCATTTCTCGGCGGTCTCGCTGCGGCGCGGGTCGATGCAGACCAGGCGGGCACCCTGGCGTTTGGCCTCTTGCGCGATGCGCCAGAAGTGCAGGTTGCTGCCGATCGAGTTGCTGCCCCAGATGACGATCAGCCGGGCCTCGGCAAAGAACTGCACCTTCATGCCCACCTTGCCACCCAGCGTGTGCACCAGGCCTGCGGTACCTGCCGAAGAACAGATGGTCTGGTCGAGCCGACTGGCCCCCAGTCGATGGAAGAAGCGGGCCGCCATGCCGTCACCCTGCACCAGCCCCATCGTGCCGGCGTAGCTGTAGGGCAGCACGGCGTCAGGGGCGCGGGCCGCGATGTCTGACAGACGTCGGGCAATGTCATCCAGGGCTTCGTCCCAGCCCACGCGCACGAACTGGCCGGCGCCCTTGGGGCCGACCCGCTTCATCGGGTGCAGCAGGCGCTCCGGGTGGTAGGTGCGCTCCGGGTACTTGGACACCTTGGCGCACAGCACGCCACCGGTCAGCGGGTGGGCCGGGTTGCCTTGCACGCGGGTGGCCACGCCGTCTTTCACGGTGGTCAGCAGCGAGCAGGTGTCGGGGCAATCATGCGGGCAGGCGCCAAGCACCTGGGTGTCGTCGTTGGGCTGGTTCATGGGGCGATCGGTGTCAGAGTGGCCGGATGGCCGACGGGTGAGAACGCATTGTCATACAGCACGACAAGCGTTAAGGTCGAATGGTCATGCTCGCCCCCCCGTCACGCCAACCCGGTGATCCACCACGGCAGCCCCCTCGGCGTCGGCTGCTGCAGCTGGCCTGCGTGGCAGCGCTCGGGGGGCCTGTCTGGGCGCGTGGCCCCGGCAGCACCGCTTCGGGCGCCAGCCCGGGCAAGGGCGACGGCCCGCTGGTGCTGGGGCAGTCGGTCCCGCTCACCGGCCCGACCGCCCACCTGGGGCGCAACTACGTGCAAGGCGCCCAGTTGGTGTTTGATCAGGTGAACGCCGCTGGCGGCATCGGCCACCGCGCCATCGAATTGCGCATCCAGGACGATGGTTATGAGGCCGACCGTTGCGCAGACAACACACGGCGCTTCATCCGTGAGGGTGTTTTCGCCTTGTTCGGCTACGTGGGGACACCCACCAGCCTGGCTGCGATGCCTCTGGCTCTGGAGGCCCGCGTGCCCTTCATCGCGCCTCGAACCGGGGCTCAGGCGGTGCGGGAACCCCTGCATTCGCAGGTTTTCGTCCTTCGGGCTTCGTACCGCGAAGAGTTGTCGCTGATCGTTGCCAGGTTGCGCGCCAGAGGCGTGAGCCGTGTGGCTTTGTTGCGGCAGGCCGACTCCTATGGCGACGCCGGGCTGGACGGCTTGACCCGGGCCCTGGCCGCGCAAGGCCTGGGGCTGCTCGGCCAGGCGGGCATCGAGCGCAACTCTCTTGACGTGAGTGCCGCCGTCCGCACTTTGGCGCCCCTGCGGCCCGAGGCCATTGTGCTGGTGTGCACCTACCAGGCGGCGGCCGCTTTCATCCGGGCCGTGCGCAAGACGGGGTTTGGCGGTTTGTTTGCCGCCGTGTCCTTTGTGGGGACTCAGGACCTGATCGACAGCCTGGGTCGCGAAGGGGCTGGCGTGATGATCTCCCAGGTCATGCCCTCGCCCTACAACGATGTCCACCCGCTGGCCGCCCAGTTCCGGGCGGCGGCCCGCAAGGCAGGCGGGCATGTGGCGCTGACCTATTCCGGCATCGAGGGCTATCTGGCCGGGTCGGTGCTGGTGGCCGGGCTGCAGGCGGCCCAGCGGGTCGGGCGCCTGAGCCGTGAGGGCTTGGTCGAGGGCCTGGAGTCGCTGGGGC
Organism: Curvibacter sp.; assembly: GCA_003987795.1. Taxonomy (GTDB): domain Bacteria; phylum Pseudomonadota; class Gammaproteobacteria; order Burkholderiales; family Burkholderiaceae_C; genus Curvibacter. The sequence goes on along the minus strand of RXJO01000461.1, from coordinate 1,935 downwards.
AGCGCGAGATCGGCGGCTTTCCGATCGAACTGGGCCCCAAGCGTCATGTGGCCTCCAATTTCGTCGAACTCTCCACCCTGGTGGGGGATGGCAGCCTCCGCACCTGAGGCTTGCGGGCTCAGGCGATGTCGCGCACCCCGCCCAGGCCTTGCAGAAACTGCTCGCAACGGCCCAGTTGTTCGAGGCTCACATATTCATCGGGCTGATGCGCCTGTTCGATGCTGCCCGGCCCGCACACCACGGTGGGGATGCCGGCCTGCTTGAACAGCCCCGCTTCGGTGCCGAAGGCCACCAGCGTGGTGCCTGATTCGCCTGCCAGTCGCTGGGCCAGTCGGGTGACGGCATCGTCGGCTGAGCCCAGGAAGGCCGGCACCTCGCAGATGGGTTCAAAGCTGAAGCCGGCGTCGGAGCTCACCTTCTGCATGCCCGGCTCCAGCGCCCGGGCCGCCGCCACCACCTGCGACTGCAGGGCCAGGGCGTCCACCGTGGGCAGGTTGCGGAATTCATATCGGAACTCGGCGTCGCGCGGCACCACGTTGTCGGCGATGCCTCCATGGAACTGGCCCACGCTGGCGGTGGTGTAGGGCACGTCGAAGCCGGCGTAGCGCGGCTCGTCGCGTTCGAAGCCCTCGGCCATGTCGCGCAGTTTGCCCACCAGGCGGGCCGCCATCTCGATGGCATTCACAGATTGGGGTGTCAACGACGAATGCGCCTCTTTGCCGCGCACGCAGCAGCGGTAGCGGTACACGCCCTTGTGGGCAATGGCCGGCACCATCAGCGTGGGCTCGCCCACGATGCAGGCCAGGGGCTGGATGCGGGCGTCGCGCAGGTCGGCGATCAGCTCCTTCACTCCCAGGCAGCCCACTTCTTCGTCGAAGCTCAGGGCCAGGTGGATGGCAAACGGCGCCGGGCTGTCCAGAAAGCGCTGGGCCTGTGCCAGGGCGATGCCGATGAAGGCCTTCATGTCGGCCGAGCCCCGCCCGTACAGGCGCCCGTCGCGCACCGTGGCCGACAGCGGGTCCAGGCTCCAGGCCTGGCCGTCCCAGGGCACCGTGTCGGTGTGGCCCGACAGGATCACCCCCGCCGGCTTGCCTTCGCCGAGCGTGGCGAACAGGTTGGCCTTGGTTTTGTCGGCATTCCAGGTCAGGCGGCTGCTCACCCCGAGGCGCAGCAGTTCGTCGCGCACGAAATGGATCAGTTCGAGGTTGGAGTTTCGGCTCACCGTGTCCATCCGGACCAGGGTCTGCGCCAGTGCAAGGGCTCGTTCGGAAATCATGGATGGCATTGTGGATGATGTGCGCAGATGGCGCAGAACTTGCGGCAAAGCCCTGCCCATTGCTAGACTGATCCATTAAGCGCCCACTACATCACCATGCAAATCCTCGACTCCATCGTGGCCCAGGCGGCCAGCATCGCGGCGGTGCGCCGCGACATCCATGCTCACCCCGAACTGTGTTTTGAAGAGCTTCGCACGGCCGAGCTGATCGCGGCCAAGCTCACCGAGTGGGGCATTCCGGTGCACCGGGGCCTGGGCAAGACCGGCGTGGTCGGCATCGTCAAGGGCGGCGACAGCCCGCGCGCCATCGGCCTGCGCGCCGACATGGATGCGCTGCCCATGCAGGAGTTCAACACCTTTGCCCATGCCAGCCGGCACCCCGGCAAGATGCACGCCTGCGGGCACGATGGTCATGTGGCCATGCTGCTGGCGGCTGCCCAGCACCTGGCCCGGCATCGCGACTTCGATGGCACGGTCTACCTGATCTTCCAGCCGGCCGAGGAGGGCGGTGGCGGCGCTCGCGAAATGGTCAACGACGGCCTGTTCGAGCAGTTCCCCATGCAGGCCGTGTTCGGCATGCACAACTGGCCCGGCATGCCGGTGGGCACCATGGCCGTCAGCCCCGGCCCGGTGATGGCCTCGACCAGCGAGTTCAAGAT
>RXJO01000527.1:3935-18386 GCA_003987795.1 Curvibacter sp. | reverse complement strand
TGGAGCTACGAGGTGTTCTGCGAGCCGAAGAACGTCGCCGTTTCGCTTGGAAACCACCACATCCCTCATTGGGGGATTTGAGCCCCCCGCTGACCTTCACTGCCTCAGCCCCGAAACAAGACACAAACCAAGGAGTCAACCATGGGCCAACTCGCGCTCGCCGCCAAGATCACCCACGTCCCCTCGATGTACCTCAGCGAGCTGGACGGCCCGCACAAGGGCTGTCGCCAGCCCGCCATCGATGGCCACCTTGAAATCGGCCGCCGCTGCCGTGAGTTGGGTGTGGACACCATCGTGGTGTTCGACACCCACTGGCTGGTCAACTCGGGCTACCACGTCAACAACGCAGCCCACTTCAAGGGTGTCTACACCAGCAACGAACTGCCCCACTTCATCAAGAACATGCCGTATGAGTACGACGGCAACCCGGCGCTCGGCGACTTGCTGGCCCGCGCCGCCACGGCGGCCGGCGTGCCCACCCGGGCCCACCCCGACACCACGCTGAACCTGGAGTACGGCACCCTGGTGCCCATGCGCTACATGAACGCCGACCGCCACTTCAAGGTGGTGTCGGTGTCGGCCCTGTGCACGGTGCACAACCTGGCCGACAGCGCCCGCCTGGGCCGCGCGATGCGCGAGGCGGTCGAGCGCGACTACGACGGCAAGGTGGCCTTTTTTGCCAGTGGCTCGCTGAGCCACCGCTTTGCCCAGAACGGCGTCGCCGAAGAGTTCATGCACAAGATGTGGAGCCCCTACCTCGAAGAGTTCGATCACCATGTGGTCGAACTGTGGAAGAAGGGCGACTGGAAGACCTTCTGCGCGCTGCTGCACGAGTACGCCGACAAGGGCCATGGCGAAGGCTTCATGCATGACACCGCCATGTTGCTGGGCGCCCTGGGCTGGGATGCCTACACCGCTGGCGTCGAGGTGGTGACCCCGTTCTTCCCCAGCTCGGGCACCGGCCAGATCAACGCCATCTTCCCCGTGCAGCCGCTGACGGCACCCGTCGCCGCCTGAGCCCCTCACCCAACCCACTCCCGCCCCCAGCACCCACACCCATGTTGTCCCCAGAGACCCTGCAATCGCTCGCCCGCGAGCTTCAAGAGGCGCGCCGAACCCGTGCCCCGTTGCGTCATTTCTCGGCCCGCCACCCCACCATGACGATCGAGGACGGCTATGCCATCCAGCGCGAGTGGGTCCAGCTCGAACTGGCCGCCGGCCGACGCATCAAGGGCCGCAAGATCGGCCTGACCTCGCGCGCCATGCAGATGGCCAGCCAGATCACCGAGCCCGACTACGCGCCCTTGATGGACGACATGTTCTTTGACAACGGCACCGACATCCCAGCTGCGCGCTTCATCGCGCCGCGGGTGGAGGTGGAGCTGGCCTTCATCCTGGGCAAGCCCCTCAAAGGCCCTGAGGTGAGCCTGTTCGAGGTGCTCTCGGCCACCGACTACGTGGTGCCCGCGATCGAGATCATCGACGCCCGCATCGAGCAGTTCGACCGCGAAAGCGGTGCCCCCCGCAAGGTGTTCGACACCATCTCCGACTTTGCCGCCAATGCCGGCGTGGTGCTGGGCGGCCGCCCGGTCAAGCCGCTGGAGGTGGACCTGCGCTGGGTCGGCGCCCTGCTGCACAAGAACGGCGTGATCGAAGAGACCGGCCTGGCCGCCGCCGTGCTGAACCACCCCGCCACCGGCGTGGCCTGGCTGGCCAACAAGATCGCCCCGCACGGCGAGCAGCTCAACGCGGGCGATGTGGTACTGGCCGGTTCGTTCACGCGGCCCACAGCGGCCAAGGCCGGCGATGCCTTCCATGCCGACTACGGGCCGCTGGGCTCGGTGTCCTTCCGTTTCGTGTGAGGCCAACGATGCAAGCCCTGAGCCCCAACCTGTTCAAACGCGCCCTGCAACAAGGCCAGACCCAGATCGGCCTGTGGGTCGGCCTGGCCGACGACAACGTGGCCGAGGCCCTGGCCGGCTGCGGCTTCGACTGGCTGCTGCTGGATGCCGAGCACGGCCCCAACGATGTGCGCACGGTGCTGTCGCAGTTGCGCGCCGTAGCACCCTACCCGGTGCACCCCGTGGTGCGTCCGGTCGAGGGCCGAGTGGCCCTGGTCAAGCAATACCTCGATGTGGGCGCCCAGACCCTGCTGGTGCCGATGATCGACAACGCCGGGCAAGCCCGCGAGATGGTGCGCGCCATGCGCTATGCCCCGGTCGGGGTGCGCGGCATGGGCGCTGCGCTGGCCCGTGCCTCGCGCTGGAACCAGGTGCCGCAGTACGTGCAGTATGCCGACGACGAGATGTGCCTGCTGGTGCAGGCCGAAACCACCGAGGCCCTGAGCCACCTGGCCGAGATCGCCCAGGTGGAAGGCGTGGGCGGCGTGTTCTTCGGGCCGGCTGATCTGTCGGCCTCGATGGGCTACCGCGGCCAGGCCAACCACCCGGCCGTGCAGCAGGCCATCACCGAGGGCATTGCCACCGTGCGCGCCGCGGGCAAGGCGGCCGGCATCCTGATGGCCGACCCGGCCCAGGCACGCCACTACCTGGCCGCCGGCGCGCAGTTCGTGGCCGTGGGCGTGGACACCACCTTGCTGGTCGGCGCCGCCACCGCCCTGGCCCGCAGCTTCAAAACTGCGACCGAGCCCGATCCGCCTACGACCCCGAGCGGCAGCAGCCCTTACTGAGCCCGACTCCCCCCTGGCCCTGAAAGACACCAGTCTGCCCAGCCGCTGCTTCAGCTTCAGCTGCGCCACCACGGTGAACGACATGGCTCACGCCGCGCGCCCACCCCAGGCGCAGCCCGGCAGGCCTGCAGTTCCGCTTCCGCCCTATTTCCAGCCACCCTTCAAAAGATGAGAGACACCATGATCAGCACCCGGAGACTTTTCACCAGCTTCTCGCTCGCAGCCGCCAGCCTGCTCGCCCTGGGGCAGGCCCAGGCCCAGCCCAGCAACTACCCCGCCAAGCCGATCCGTTGGGTGGTGGGCTACCCCGCCGGCGGCGGCACCGACTTTCTGGCCCGCACCGTGGGCGCCCAGCTGTCGCGCCAGCTCGGCCAGCCCATCCTGGTGGACAACCGCCCTGGGGCCGGCGCCTCCATCGCCGCCGACAACGTGGCGCACTCATCGGCCGATGGCTACACCATGCTGTCGGCCGACAACGGCGTGCTGGTCTACAACCCTGTGCTGTACAAGAAGCTGCCGTACTCGGCCGACAAAGACTTCGGCCCCGTGGGCATGATGGGGCGTTCACCGCTGCTGATCGTGGCCTCTCCTCAGGCCGGCCTGACCGACGCCAAGGCCCTGCTGGCTGCGCTGCAGCGCAGCCCGGGCGAACTCAGCATCGCCACCGCCGGCCAGGGCAGCCCGCACCACCTGGCGCTGGAGCTGTTCCAGCGCGAGTTCGGCGTGAAGCTGCTGCACGTGCCCTACAAGGGCGGTGCCCCGGCCCTGCAGGACGTGATGGGCAACCAGGTGCCGCTGATGATGCTCGACCTGCCCAGCGGCATCAGCGCCGTCAAGGCGGGCAAGGTGGTGCCCCTGCTGGCCCTGTCGGGCGAACGCATCCCGCAACTGCCCCAACTGATCACCGCGCGTGAAATGGGCTACCCGGCGGTCGAGGCCTACACCTGGCAAGGCCTGGTGCTGCCCTCGGCCACGCCCAAGGAGATCGGCGCACGCCTGGGCACCGAGCTGCAGAAGGCCATGGCCGATACCGCCGTGCGGCAGAAGCTGTTCGATGCCGGCTGGGAGGCGCGCCCGGCCGACGCCGCGGACATGAACCGCCTGATCGACAGCGAACGAAAGAAATGGCAACCGCTGATCAAGGCGCTGGGCATCACCTTGGATTGAGGTCCTCTGCGCAAGCGCCACCGGCGCTTGCGCAGACCCACTGAGCTTGAATCTCAGAGCAGGCCGCTCAAGGGCGGCTGTCCGCGCCCTGGGCCTGACGCTCCACATGGCGTTTGAAATTGTTCAAGATCGATTGCCAGCCGCTTTGCTGTTGCTCGACGGTATGCGTGTCTTCCCCATCGAATGCCACCTTGACATGGACGGAGGGAGGTACGGCCGTGAATTCGACACGGGCCTGCCGGTCGCCGAAAGCATATTCAAGCAGTTGATGCGGTACCACCCGGGTGTAGGTGCCCGCGAAATCGAAGCCGAAACTGCCGTCTTTGGCCTCCATCCGGGAGGAAAAAGCACCGCCCTCCCGAAGGTCGACACTGGCCTTGGTGGTGTGCCAGTCGTCTGAGGCTGCATTCCATTGGACGATGTCTTCAGGGCTCGTGTAGGCCTGCCAAACGACATCGATCGGAGCTATCACTGTGGTCTCGACAAGGATTTTCATGTGTCAACTCCAAGGGGCATTTCGGAATCTCGAAATGCAGACCATTTTGAACCAAACGCTTGGGGAAGCAGACGAGCAGCAACCATGCCTTGCCACTGATGCCAGGATCCGCGAATGCAGGGCTCAATCCACCCGCAGCACCTCAAACCGCTGTTGCAGCGCGCCGACCCTGATCGACACCTCATCTCCCTCGCATTTGCCCAGCATGGCCCGACCCAAAGGGGCATCGCTGCTGATGACCTGAACGAGATGGGTGCCGCATGGCAGCTTCATGCTGCCCCCATCGGGGCCCAGAAAGAGATGATGCGCCTGGTCGTCGACATCGACCAGACAGACCAGCGCACCGAGCTGGATGCCTTGGCTGGCGAGGTAGGGGCGCGGACGGAACTGCCGCCATTGGGCCATCGCCTGGCGGATGGCCTCGGCACGTCGGGCCTGGCCAGTGGCGAGGTAAGCGGCCTCCAAGCCCAGGGTGTCGTACTTGTTCTCGGCGATGTTTTCTTCGTGGGTCGCCGTTTCGTGGGCCTCGCGCAGCGCGTGTTCGACCTGTAACAGGTCGTCGGCAAGCCGATCCAGCACCTGCTGCTGCAACAAAAGTTTATCCATGGAGAAATGAAGACAACACGAACCAGCGGGCTGGGCCCGATCGGTTCATCGTAACAGGCCCTGCGGCCCAGGCCGTCACGGGCCAGGCCACCGCCCAGACGCTATGACCCCGACGCCCGCTGATAGACCGACAGGCCCGTGCTCTGCTGCAGGTTCAGCAAGGCCTTTTGCTGCTGCGTGAGGGCGCTGCTGCGCTGGGTCAGGTTGGCCACGCTGGTACTGACATGGCCATCGCTGGCCAACTCCTTGTTGGCGGCGGCCTGCACCTGCTGGCCCAGTTGGGCCAGGGCCGCCGTCACACCTGCCGGGTCTTTGGCCAGCGAAGCGGCAAACTTGGCGGCATCCTGCTTCAAGCTGCCATCGGCCTGCACCGACAGGCCCAGCTTGCTCATGGCGTTCTGGTTGGCCACGCCCCCGGTCAAGGCACCGTCAAGGTCGCGGGTGACCCGGCCCGCCGCTTGCGCGGCCTGGCTGGAGCCCGGCACGGCCGCGGTGGTCTTGGCGACCTTCACCGCCGCATTGAAGGCATTGAAGAAATCTCCGGTGGCCTGGGTCACGTCGGCGGCAGACGAGGCCGCCGACAGCCGCGTCAAGGCTTGAGCGGCCGTCTGGCTGCTGGCCAAGGCCGATTTGAGCTGCCCGAAAGACGACAGCTGGGCCGTGGTGGTGGCCGCGTCGGCCTGCAGGCGGGTGACGGTCTTGGACAGTGCCGCCGAAGCCGCCGCCAAGGTGCCGGCCCCCTGCGTGGCCTGGGATCCAGACCCGCTGGCGGCAGACGAGCCCAGGAGCGAGCTGAGGTAGGCGGTGTTGATGTTCATCACACCGGCGACATTACCGAACTCAGCGCCGGAGGATCGCCCGATGTCCGGGGCGATCGGCCCCCATCTTCACGCACCGCTCAGCGTGAGCCGCCAGCGCCGGCCTGCGCCAACGCCTTGAGGGCCACGCCCAGGCGCTCGCGATCCTTGCCCACAGCACTGGCCAGCGAGGCCTCGTCATCTGCCAACGTGATGCCCGCTGCGGCCAAGGCCTGACGGGCCTGCTCGGGTGTCTGGCCGTACAGGGGCGCCAGCAGGCGGACGGGCGCGCCCGACAGGGTCTGGATGGCAAGGGCCGGGGTGGAGGGGCCCTTCTTGGCGCCGCCCGACCAGGGGATGAACGAGCCAGCCAAGACCAAGGCCGACAGCACCACAAGCCACAGCGCAGGGCCCGGCTTGAAATAGCGTTTGAAACCCAGCCAGTTGGCCAGCGCATGAACCACGGCCGCGGCCACCATCAGCCAGCCCAGCCATTCGTGCAATGTCTTTTGAAGACTGTTGTCCCAGTGGAAGAACATCAACAGGCCGGTGACTCCCATCAGCGGAAACACGCCGATGGTGAGCGGCGTGGCCCACTCCCTCGAAACCTTGATCATGAAACGATTCCTTGTACGGTCATGCCCGAAGCAGCCCGGCGGGCCGCCTCTGACCGTTTCATTGTGGCGACCCAATGTGCAAGCAATTTGAAGAAGCTCAAGCCGGCGCGCAAAGGGACTGGGCACAATCGGGGCCATGATCCCAGCGCTGCGATGGCCATTGGCCCTTCTTCTGCTTGTCGGCACCGCCTTTGGCGCGCAGGCTGCCGCCCCTGAGGCCGCCCCCTTGCAGGTCAATGAGCCCCGCACCGACGAGGTGCGGGAAACCGGCTCCAGCCTGGTCTGGGCCCGCTGCGCCGAAGGCATGCGCTGGAGCGGCCACCATTGCCTGGGCCGCCCCCTGCTTCTGAGCCGCACCGAGGCCATGCAGCGCGCCACCGAGCGCCAGCGCGAAAGCGGGCTGGCCTGGCGCCTGCCCACGGCCAAAGAGTTGCAGCGCCTCGTCAAGCTCAATCGCCAGACCGAAGGCCTGGACCCCAAGCTGTTCCCGGACGCGCCCCTGGGCTGGCACTGGTCGGCCACCACACGCACCAATGGCCAGAGCGTGAACGCCTACCGCTACGACAACATCGCCCGTGGGGTGTCGGGCGAATCGGTGAACCGGCTCAGCTTTCTGCAGGGCTGGGCGGTTGACCTGGGCACGGGCGACATGAATGGCGAGGTGGCCAAAAAGTCAGAGATGCCGGTGCGCCTGGTTCGCAACGAACGCTGAGGCGCACGGGCGCAGGCCGAGTCAACCCGCCTTGCGTTCCCAGGCGTTGCACCAGCCTGCAGCCGCCACCTCTTTGCCATAGAACAGCGCACACCCGCCTTGGGGCTGGCCAGGCTCGCCGGCATACAGCGAGCAGTTGGCACAAGTCCGGCCGGCTTGGTAGCTGGGGTTCTTTGCCGGATCCACTTTGGCCGCATCGGCCCGGTAGGCCAGGCCCTGGGCGCCCGGGTCGGACTCTTCAAGCAAGCTGGCGGGCATCTGGGCCTGGGCCCTGCGCGGCCCCACAGCCCAGGCCCCAAGCGCCAGCACAGGCACGGACAGCAGCCACAGCCGCCGTGTGGGCAGGGGTCGGCCCTGAACCGAACGGTTGAGCGAGGAAGAGGCGGTGGGGTGGTTCGGGCGTGTCATGGCGCCACTATAGACGCCAGTCAGGCTGGCGAGAGGCTGCAAAGAACGCTCAGTTCACCCGCTTGCGGTTGAAGCCGAGAAATGCGGCTACCGCCAGGATCAAAGAGAGGGCCGCCATGCCCCATTCTGTCAATGTCGGTATTCCAACAGGTGAGGGGCAGACAGTCGCAACGTCTTTCGTGATGTTGCCCGAGGCACTGATCGCATAGCTTGAATCCCCCAGATACTTGGCGCTGAGCGTGTGGGCCCCTGCGCTCAAATCAGTGCTCAGGCTCGCACTCCCGCTGCTGAGTGCTCGGGTGCCCAGCAAGGTGGTGCCGTCATAAAACTCGACGCTTCCTCCTGCGGCAGGAGGTGACACCGCAGCGGTGAGCTGCACAGGCCCACAGGCAGGATCGCCATTGACGGTCAAGGTCGTGGTTGAAGTGTTCCCACCACCAATGACCAGATCACGAATTTCATGAAAATTGTTCAATGCGCCGGCGCTGCCACTGAAACCCAGCTTGAAGGTGGCAGGCATGGCGGCTTGCCCGGCAATGGACGAAATGACCAAGCTGTCGACCAGTTTCACAAACCCTGATCCCGAATCCAATTCCACGGTCACGGCAACTGTGGGGGCAGGCGTCAGTGTGATACGGACCTTTCTGTTTTGAGTCCGCAGCGCAGCAACAGAAGCGATGGTTTGTTTCGAATAGAGGTCGAAACCCACCAAGAGATTGCCCGAGCCTCTGATGGCCACAGTGTCGTGGACAGCGGTCGGGTTGCAGGCAACTTGGATGCATGTCCCGGCAAAAGCAGTGCCGAAGTTTCCCCATTCATCAAAGCCGATGCCAAGGTATCCATTGGTGACACCGTTGATCGCCGCTTCGCGTGAATACCCCAATCCTGAACCCTTGGCACCGACCGTTGGAGACGCGGTGCTGCCATCAATCAAATAGAAAGCAAAGCCATCAGCACCTGTTCCGCCATAAGTGGCGTAGGTGAAGGTTGCTTGCAGACCATCACTGCTGCTGAAGGGCGTGTTGTAGATGGCAGATCCGACGGCGCTAAAGCTTGTTGTATTCAGCCGCAGCCAGCCTGCGCCAACGGTATCGGCTGCACCGGACGTCAGGGTTGCACTCCCCAGAAAGAGCCAGTTGGGGGCTGTGCTGTTTCGGAAGGTCTCGTTCAAAGAGAAGGCGGACCATGCCGTCGTTTGCAACGCCGCAGCGCACGCCAGCGTCACCACGGCATGGGTGCGCGCGCGATCGAACCACCGACCTGAATTAATGAGCATTCAATCATCATAAATGAACAATTGATGTCATGTTTTTCATCAAAACTTTGATCGGCTTTGGACTTGCCCACGAGGTCGGCACCGACGTGGCGCCAGCCCCTGGGCGCCTGTCGATGCTCACGGGCTGACCCAGGCTCCTGGCCAGGGCGGTGCCCAAGGCCTGCGCCAGCAAACGTATGACCCGAGTGGCAGTCGGGATAACGCACCGGCCAAGGCTGCGGCAGGGTTCACTCCATGACCACCTTGCCCACCCGCACCAGCTCGGCAAAGCGCTCGGTCTCGGCCTTGAGGGTGCGGGCCATGTCCTCGGGGCGGTCGCCCACGGGCTGAGCCCCGATCTCCTCCATGCGCCGGGTGAAATCGGGCGAATGGATCACCTTGACCATCTCGGTGTTGAGTCGCGCCACGATGTCACGGGGCGTGAGCACAGGCGCCAGCACGCCGAACCAGGTGCCGATGTTGAAGCCCTTGAGGCCCGCTTCGTCGAGCGTGGGCACCTCGGGCAGCGCAGGCGAACGGGTGCCAGTGGTGACCGCCAGGGCGCGCAACTTGTTGCTGCGGATGTGCTGCAGCACCGGGGTGATGGTGTCAAAAGACATCAGGATCTGGCCGCCCAGCAAGTCGGTGGCCAGCGGGCCACTGCCCTTGTAGGGGATGTGGGTCAGCGTGGTGCCTGTGCTGTTCTGGAACTGCGTGCCGATCAAGTGCTGGGCCGTGCCGTTGCCATTGGAGCCATAGGTGGCCTTGTCGGGCTGGGCCTTGAGCAGGGCCACCAGTTCGCCCACGTTGCGCGCCGGGGTGCTGCTGTTGACCACCAGCACATTGGGCACCACGGCCACAGTGGTGATGGGAGCGAAGTCCTTCTGGAAATCGTAGGGCAGCTTCTTGTAGACGCTGGTGGCGATGGTGTGGTGCACAGCCCCCATCAGCAGGGTGTAGCCATCGGCCTTGGACTTGGCCACGTAGTCGGCACCGATGGTGGCGCCAGCCCCTGGGCGGTTGTCGATGATCACGGGCTGCCCCAGGCTCTTGGCCAGGGCGGTGCCCAAGGCACGCGCCAGCACATCGGTGGTCCCTCCGGGCGGGAACGGCACCACCAGCGTCACCGGCTTGGCGGGCCAGGCCTGAGCCTGGGCGCCCGTCGCGACCGTCATGCAGGCCAGACCGGCCATGCCCAGGCCTGCCGCCCGCAGCACCCATCGGCGCTTCGGGCCGGAGGCCCCCCATCTTTGTGCAGTCATGTTCGTCTCCTTGTTTTTTGAGGCCCCATGCAGCGGCCTGACCGGACTGCAGTCATGTGCAGGACCAGGTCCGCGATGCCAGGGTGTTCAGCGTGCCGACGCGCCCAGGTGGGCACACACCGCCTCGGTCACTTGCTGGGTGGTGGCCCGGCCGCCCAGGTCACCGGTGTGCAGGGCCGGGTTGGCGGTGACGGCCTCGATGGCCGTCATCAGGCGCTGTGCCGCGGCGGCTTCACCCAGGTGCTCGAGCAACATCACGACCGACCAGAAGGTGCCCACCGGGTTGGCCAGGCCCTTGCCCATGATGTCGAAGGCCGAGCCGTGGATGGGCTCGAACATCGAGGGAAAGCGGCGCGCGGGGTCGATGTTGCCGGTGGGCGCAATGCCCAGGCTGCCGGCCAGTGCCGCCGCCAGATCACTCAGGATGTCGGCGTGCAGGTTGGTGGCCACGATGGTGTCCAGGGTGGCCGGGCGGTTCACCATGCGGGCAGTGGCGGCGTCGACAATCTCCTTGTCCCATTTCACCTCTGGGAACTCGCGCGCCACCTGCGCCGCGATCTCGTCCCACATGACCATGGCGTGGCGCTGCGCATTGCTTTTGGTGATGACGGTCAGCAGTTTCCGGGGCCGCGACTGCGCCAGGCGGAAGGCGAAGCGCATGATGCGCTCCACCCCCACCCGCGTCATCATGGTGACGTCGGTGGCCGCCTCGATCGGGTGGCCCTGGTGCACCCGCCCGCCCACGCCCGAGTACTCGCCCTCGGAGTTCTCGCGCACGATGACCCAGTTCAGGTCTTCGGGCCGGCAGCGCTTGAGCGGTGCGTCGATGCCGGGCAGGATTCGGGTGGGCCGCACATTGGCGTACTGGTCGAAGCCCTGGCAGATCTTCAGCCGCAGGCCCCACAGGGTGATGTGGTCGGGGATGTCGGGATCGCCGGCCGAGCCGAACAGGATCGCGTCCTTGCTGCGCAGCGCATCCAGACCATCGGCCGGCATCATCACGCCGTGGCGGCGGTAGTGGTCTCCGCCCCAATCGAAATTCTCGAACTCGAAACGGAAGCCTGTGGCCGCGGCCGCTAGGGCCTGCATCACCGCCTGGCCGGCGGGAACGACTTCCTTGCCGATGCCGTCGCCGGGAATGGTTGCGATCGAATAGGTCTTCATGGGGGCTTGTCTCCGACAGAAATGGTTTCGCCCAATGTAGAGACGCCCGCCCCGGATGGCGCGCCGCTATAGTGAAACCATTGTTTACCTGGATTCAACAATCACGCCATGTCTGACCTCATCCAACCCGCCGACCTGGGCTTTTTCTCGGTGCTGGCCAGCGCCGGCAGCTTGAGTGCCGCAGGCCGCGAACTGGGCGTGACCACACCGGCCGTGAGCAAGCACCTGGCCCAGATCGAGGCCCGCCTGGGGGTGCTGCTGATCAACCGCACCACGCGCCGGATGAGCCTGACGCCCGAGGGCGAGCTGTACCTGGCGCATGCGCGCCGGATCCTGGGCGAGATCGATGACATGGCCGAACTGCTGGGCGTCTCGCGCTCGACCCCCAGCGGCCTGCTGCGGGTGAACGCCACGCTGGGCTTCGGTCGCAGCCACATCGCGCCCATCATCTCGAGCTTCGCCCGCGCCCACCCCAAGGTGGAGGTGCAACTGCAGCTGTCGGTGAACCCGCCGCCGCTGAGCGACGACAGCTACGACGTCTGCATCCGCTTCGGCGCCCCGCCCGATGCCCGGGTGATCGCCCAGCGCATCGCACCGAATCGGCGCCTGCTGTGCGCGGCGCCGGCCTACCTCAAGAAGTTCGGCACCCCCAAGGTGCCCAACGACCTGGTCGGGCACAACTGCATCGGCATCCGCCAGGGCGAGGAGGCCTATGGCCTGTGGCGCCTGAGTCCGCTGCGGGGCCGGCCAGACCGCGCTGAAGCCATCAAGACCCGGGGCACGCTGAGCACCAACGATGGCGAGATCGCGGTCAACTGGGCGCTCGACGGACACGGCATCCTGATGCGGGCCGAGTGGGACATCGAGCGCTACCTGAAAAGCGGTCGCCTGGTGCAGGTGCTGCCCGGCTATGGCACCCCGGACGCCGACATCTACGCGGTGTACGCGCAGCGCCATCAGTCGGCCTCACGCGTGCGTGCCTTTGTCGAGTTTCTGAAGCAGGCCTTCGCCCGTTGATGCGTCAGGGGCCCTCTTCATTCCACTGCGTTGTGTGGGAACAAGAAGAGAAATGCAATGGCTGGTTTAAGCATCCATCTAGAATCATTTTTTAACAATTAGCCAAGCCCCGGTTGGTCCGGCCGCTTGTTGGACGGTGAATTTCTCTGCTTCAAATGCCCCCGCATCGGGCCTCTCGCTGCGCTTCTTCGGGCCCTTCGAGGTGCGTCTCGACCAGGGGCCGGCGCTGTCGTTCCCTTATGACAAGGTGCGTGCCCTGCTGGCCTACCTGGCCCTGGAGCCCATCGAGCACCCGCGCGAGGCCCTGGCCCATCTGCTGTGGCCGGATCTGCACGGCGAGCAGGCCCGGGCCAACCTGCGCCGCTGCGTGTTCGATCTGCGCCGCAGCCTGGGCCCTTGCGGCAGCGACTGGATCACCGGCGGCTCGCGCAGCTTGCAGCTGGACACCCGGGCCCTGATCTGGTTCGATGTGTCGGAGTTCGAGCGCCCCGCCACGGCGGCGCTGATCGGCCCGGAAGAACTCGCCCATCAGCACGAGCAACGCCTTGCACTGTATGCAGCACCACTCCTGAGCGGGCTGCACCTGCCCGATGCGCCGGATTTCGAGGCCTGGCTGCAGGCTCGACGCGACGCGCTGCATCGACAGGCACTGGCCTGGCTGGAACAGCTGATCGCCCACCACGAGCAACGCCACGACACCCTTCAGGCCCTGCAGCATGCGCATCGTGCCATCGAACTGGAGCCCTGGCGTGAGTCCCTGCAGCGCAGTTGCATGCGGCTGCTGGCCCGCCAGAGCCCTGAGGCGGCCCTGGCCCACTTCGGTACGTTCGAACGCCAGCTTGATCAGGAGCTGGGCGTGCAGCCCAGCCCGCAGACCCGGCAACTGGCCGAGCAGATCCGGCTTCAATGCCAGGCGCCGGCCAGCACGGCGACGCCAGCCCGATCCGAACGCCGCCGCCTGGTGGCCCTGGTGCTTGAGCTGGATCTGCACGATATCGGCGATGAGGCGCTCACTGTGCTTCGTCAGGCCCTGGACACGGCAGCAGGCTGTCTGCAGGCCCGCAAAGCCCATGTGGCGCTGGCCGAGCGGGCTGAGGTGCTGGCTTACTTCGGTCATCCCGTGGCCCGGGAACAGGCCCACCGGGACGCGGTCGAGGGTGCGCTGGATCTGGCCGCCGAACTGCGGTCGTTTGCCCCTCTCAGTTGGCGGGTGGGCCTGCACGCGGGCTGGAGCCATGGCAGCAGCGAGGCCAACCGGCCTGACGAGACCGGCACACTGGCTCGCGAGGCCCGGCGGTTGGCCTGGCAGGCCCCGCCCCAAGGGGTGTTGCTGGGCCACAACCTGGTGCCACGGCTGCAAGGCGACTACCAGGTGGTTCCGTACCCGGGCGGGGACGCTTCGCCGCTGGCACTGCTGCAGGCCCGGCGCCCGACGGCCTGGCCACAGCAAGAGGAGGAACCTGCGGCGGCACCGCTGCTGGGTCGGCAGGCCGAGCTCGCTCACCTGACCGATCTGTGGCGCCGCACGGGCCAGGGCCAGCAGCCCCTGGCCTTGCTGCTGCGCGCCGAACCCGGCCTGGGCAAGTCACGCCTGGCCGCCAGCCTGGCGCACCAGGTGCGGCATGAGGGCGGCTGTGTGCTCACATTGCGCTGCCAGGCCGAATCAGCCCACACGCCCTACTTCGCACTGCTCGAAAGCCTGCCCACCTGGCTGGGGCTGAGCCCCGATCTCGAAGCCATGAACGAGCAGACCCTGGGCGCCGCGCTCAGCCAATTGGACCTGGACCCGCAGGATCGCCTGCAGCGCCTGCTCGGCCTGCTGGAAGCCCGGTCGCGGGACGTGGCCAGGCTGGACGACAGCCACCCGGCCGAGCGCAAGCGGGGCGAGCAGGCCTTGCTGTGCGAACTGATCGGGGCCCTGGGCCAAGGCCGGCCGACGCTGCTGTGGGTGGAAGACCTGCATTGGGCCGACCCAGCCACCCAGGAGACCCTGGCCCGCCTGCTGGCCCAGGCCAGGCCGCTGCTGCTGCTGGCCACCTCGCGCCAGGCCGTGCCTCAGGCCCTGGCACAGGGCGGCATGGCAGAGATGACCCTGGGCCCACTGTCCACCCACGCTGCCCGCGAACTGGCACGCAGGCTCGCCGAACCGCAGACATTGAGCGAGGCCTGGCAGGCCGCCATCGTCAGCCGTGCCGATGGCGTGCCCCTGTTCGTGGAAGAGCTGACCCGGGCCTGGCTCGCCGGGCTGGACGATCAAATCC
>RXJO01000527.1:596-3885 GCA_003987795.1 Curvibacter sp. | reverse complement strand
TGGGACGTGCTGGCCGCCCGGCTGGACCGGCTGGGCCCGGCCAAACGAATCGCCCAACTGGCCGCAGCCATCGGCCGCGACTTCAGCGACACGCTGTTGCTGGCCCTGGGCGTGCCGGCCGGACAGGTGAACGACGGCCTGGAGGCCCTGCTGCGCTCCGGCCTGCTGCGTCGCCAGCGCAGCGGGGCCTATCACTTCAAGCATGCGCTGGTGCGCGACGCCGCCTACCAGTCCTTGCCGCAGGCCGAGCGCCAGGACATCCATGCCCGGCTGGCCCAGGTGCTTCGCACCCACTTCGGCGAGCGCCTGCAGGCCCACCCCGAAATCCTGGCCCACCACCTGAGCGAAGCCACCGACCCGGGCGCGGCCCAGGCCTGGCTGGTGGCGGGCCGCCAGGCGGCCGCCCGTTCTGCCCATGCCGAGGCCTTGCATGATTTCCAGGCCGGACTGACAGCCCTGCAAACGCTGGCTCCGACCGAGCCTTACCGGGTGTGCACCGAGCTCGAGCTGCAGGTGGCCCTGGGCACCTTGCTGGTGGCCACCGAGGGCTATGGCAGCGAAACGGCCAAGACCTGCTTCCTGCAGGCCTGGGCCCTGAGCGCGCTGGCCCCGCCCGAGCAGGACCGCTTCCCCCTGATGTGGGGCCTGTGGATGGTGGGCCGCAGCAGCGCCGACGAGCACCCACTCGAATTTGCCGACCGCCTGCGCGAGCAGGCCGGCCCCGAGCCCGACCCCGCCACCCAGTTGGCCGTGGCCTACGCCTATGGCAACAACACCTTGTGGCTGGGCGAACTGGCGCAGGCGCAGGCCCACCTGGAGTCCGCCGTGGCCCTGAGCGGCCAGGTGTCAGGCAGCACGCTGGTGCGCCGCTTCGGCGAAGACATCGGTGTGGCCGCCCGCGCCCTGCTCAGCTGGGTCTGCTGGCTGCAGGGACGACTCGACACCGCCCGCGCCCTGGCGCAGGAAAACCTGCAACACGCGCGGCGGCTCGACCACGCCCACAGCCTGGGCTATGCCCTGGGCTGCGCCGCCGTACTGCACCGCCACCTGGGAGATCTGGACGGCGCCACAGCCCTCAGCCACGAATTGCTGGCCCACGGCCAACGCCACCAGTTGCTGCTCTGGCAGGCCGGAGGCGCCACGGTGCTGGGTTGGACCCTGGCCGCCCAGGGCGATGACCGAGGCCTGGAAACCCTGCACCAAGGGGTGGCCGGCGCCCGGCAGGCGTTTCGCATCATCGAGCTGACCTTCATGCACATCCTGGCAGACGCCTTGCTGCGACTGGGCCGAAGCGACGAGGCCCTGGCCGTGATCCGGGACGCACTCACACGCGCCCAGGCCAACCACGACCTGCACCTGGTGGCCGACTTTCTGCGCCTGCAAGGCGATGCACTGCTTCAACAATCACCCGACGATTCCCGGGACGAGGCGGCCGATCTGTACCAGCAAGGCGGGCAACTGGCGCAGACCCAGGGCGCCCACCTGCTGTCGCTGCGCTGCGCGACGGCCCTGGCCCACCTGTGGCGAGGCACGTCGCGTCAGGCCGAAGCCCAGGCCGGTCTGAACCAGGCGCTGGCCCGGGTCGACGCAGCAGCCCACTGGCACGACATGCAGGCCGCAAGACGGGCCTTGAGCCCGCTGCCCACACAAGCGCTGCCGAACTGACCCGGGAGAGATGGCTGCCCCTGCGCCGCCGGTTCAGCGGAACACGCGCTGGACCCATACGGCCAAAGCCAGTGGCGCGGCGGCACAGGCCAGCAGCAGGAAGACACAAGCCGCGGGCTGGTGAACCGGCGTGCCCAGCCAGGCGCCCAGGCTTCGCAAGCCACCGACGAGATCGGCCAGACGGCCCTCGGCCAACAGGTGCAGCAAGCCCGTGAGCACGGCCACGCTGAAGGACAGGCTGAGCTGACGCACGATGTTCTTGACCTGGTAGCCATGCGAGAACACCGCCTGGGGCAGTTCCAGAAAGGTACCCTGGGCCACCGGGCCGATGAACAGCGGCAACGCCAGGCCGCTCAGCACGGTGCCCAGGCCCAGCGCCAGCCCGCTCCAGGCCGGGCCTGGGCCGGCGCTCTGCACCTGGGACAGCAGCAGGCAGGCCAGCGACTGCAGCACCACCCCCGACAACATGTAGCCTTGGTGGCGGGGCCAGCGCCGGGCGGCAAAGATGTGCAACAGGGCCATGCAGACGCTGCTGAACAGCCCGAGAGATGTCCACAGCGCGGTGGCCAGCAAGGAAAGACCCAGCTCCTGGTGCAGCATCCAGGGCAGGAGCAGGCCCATGGCACCCGCCAGGAAATAGCCCAGGGCATAGAAGGCCAGGCCCACCAGGTAGCGCCGCTGCAGCAGACCACGGTAATTGATCAGGGGACGCTCGCGGCCCCATTGACGCCAGGCAAACAGGCTGAGCACCACCGTGGACAGCAGCGCCACGGCCCACCAGCGTGCGGGCAGTTCACGAGCGCCCTGCACCGGAATCTGCTGGATCACCCATTGCAGGCCGCACACGCCCGCCAGCACGATCAGCAGCCAGGCCCAATGCTCTTGCGAACGCTCGTGCGGCGCACTGCGTTGCGCCGGCAGGCAGTCCCGCGCGGCCCAGGCCACCAGAGCGGCCCAGACCAGGCCGAACCAGAACAGCGCCCGCCAGCCCCCCAGGCCCAGCAGCGTGGCCGCCAGCAGGGGCGCCAGCGCAGTGCCCCCGAGCAGCGCGCCGACAAAAGTCAGCAGCCCATGGAAGCGGCGCTCGGGGGGCAACTCATTGATCAGCATGCGTCCGGCCACGAAGAAGGTCGAGCCCCCCACACCCTGCAGCACCCGCCCCAGGCCCAACTGAAACACCTGTCCGTCAGCCGGGCTGGTGGCACAGACCAGGGAGCCCAGGCCGAACACCAGCAGCGAGAGGCTGACAAAGCGGCGATATCCCAGACGCTCGACCACCCACTGGTGCTTGTAGAGCATGAAGATGGCCGCCGCGCCATAGGCGGCATACACCAGGGCAAAGGACGCGGCCGACACCCCGGCCCCGGCCATGATGGGCCCGGCGCCGAACAGGACCAGACCGTTCTCGAGGAACTCCACGCTGGTCACGGCGGCCAGCGCCAGCAAGAGGGCAGCGGTGGAAGGACGATCGCGGGAAACCTGAAGATCAGGGACAGTGGCAACAGACATGGGTCAAAAATGCAGGGTCGCAGCGTGCGTGCAGATGAGGTGCACGTGAGTTTGACGAGCACGGCACAATCAGTCCAATCGATTGCTCTGATGTACAACATCAACATGGCTGATT
>RXJO01000527.1:0-531 GCA_003987795.1 Curvibacter sp. | reverse complement strand
GAGCGCAGCGTGACACGGGCCGCAGCCCGGCTGTGTGTGGGTCAGCCCGCCATGAGCCACGCCCTGGCGCGACTGCGCGAGTGGCTGGGCGACGATGTGTTGTACCGCGAAGGGGCCGCCATGGTGCCCACCGCCCGCGCCCAGGCCCTGGCGCCCCGGGTACGCCAGTGGCTGGCCGAGGCGCAGGCCATGACCTTGAGCGAGGCGGCCTTCGACCCCCAGCGCGTGCGGGAGCGCTTTGACCTGTGCCTGAACGACCCGCTGGAGGCCCTGCTGCTGCCGGGCCTGGTGGCCGCATTGCGACAAAAAGCCCCAGGCCTGAGCCTGTCGGTGCGCCCGGTGCCGGCCTGGCAACAGCTGGAGCAACTGGATGCGGGCGAGATCCGCATGGCACTGGGGCACTTTCCCAGGCTGCGCCGCGTGCACGAGCCGGTGCTGCTGTTCCGCGCCGGCTTCAGCTGCGTGTACAACCCTGTGCTGCTCGAAGTGCCCGCCAGGCCCAGACCGGTCGATCTGGCCCGGCTGCCCCAC
>RXJO01000266.1:1755-18618 GCA_003987795.1 Curvibacter sp. | reverse complement strand
CACGCACCCTGGGTCGGCAGGCCCTGCAACACTGGGGCGCCGCGGCCCAGCCTTTGCAGGACTGGTTGCTTCAGATGGAGCAGGTGCGATACGCCCGAACAGGCCCCATCGACCCACAGAACAAGTCACGAGCCCTGCAGACCCTGGCTCGGCAGCTTCGTACCCTGCGTTGGCCACCGCCAGGCCGCTGAAATCCCGGCGCTGCGTGCGTCCCTGCCCTCGCTGCGATGGGCCACTGGTGCGCACAGGTGTCCAGACGGCATCGCAAGCGAGGCCATCTGAGGGAAAGTACCCGAGACTGACAGGGGGTCCCGCAAATGAAACCGGAAGAGGAAGTCACAGTGGGCGCGCTCACTGCCGTTATCGGCACCCTGGGCGCACTCATCCGCGAACTAGCAGCCCAGGAGGGGTTTGATTCGGAGCGATTTGCAGCCGCCATTGATGACATGAAAAACGATCGATCCCCGTTTCGCACGGCTGACGGCGCAGCGTCCAGTGAGATGGTGTTCGATCTCATGCTGAATGCACTGAAGGAAAAGCCATGAGCCAGGTTCACAGCCTCAGCAGGATCGCTGGCCATTTGCGCCATGGCGGGCAGCCCCCTGATAATCCTGGCATGGAAGCCCGCATCGCCCAACTTGAAGCCCTGGCAGAGAAGACCGGTGATCGCTTGTCGGCCATCGACAAACAACTGATCCGCATCGAGGCTCGACAGGAAGAGTTCACCAAACACTACGCCACCAAGGCTGATCTGACCGACGCGAAGAACAGCATCATCATGTGGGTAGTGGGGGCTGTTTTCCTGGCTCAACTGCTGCCCGGCCTGCTCAAGAAATTCGGCCTTTAGGCAACACGCCAGCCTCTGTGCTCGCTGTCCGAGGAGGTTCTTTCGCAGATTTGCCGCTGAAGATGCTCTGTGCATAGGCTGCCAGCCCTGACAATCGTCTCCATGCAAGCACTGACCCGAACCCTGGCCACCTTGATCCTGGCCGGTCTTCTCCCTGTCCTGGCCGTCGCGGGTCACGAGGCCAAAGCCGGCAAAAAGCACCCTGGTGGCGCCAAGGCCACCAAGGCCACCAAGGCGGCCAAGGCGGCTGGGGCAGCGCGAAAAAAAACTGAGTCGGTGCAAGGCACCGTGCCCTATGCCCAGCGCAGCGACGCCATGGCCTTTGCCGACGATGTCGCCGATCGACGCCAGCTCGATCGCCTCGTGTTACGCGACCTCTTGGGCCAGGCCCGGATGCTGCCCGGCGTCCCCAGGCTGATGCTGCCCCCCGCCAGCCCGAGCGCCAAGAACTGGCAGGCCTACCGCGCCCGTTTCGTAGAGCCCATTCGGATCAACGCCGGCATCGCCTTCTGGCAGCGCCACCGCGACACCCTGGAGCGCGCCGAGCGCGAGTTCGGGGTGCCGGCCGCCGTGATCGTCGGCATCCTGGGGGTTGAAACCGTCTATGGCCAGCACATGGGCAACTACCGCGTGATCGACGCGCTGGCCACCCTGGCCTTCGACTTCCCCACCAACCACCCACGTGCGAATGAGCGCCAGGCGTATTTCAGGGGCGAGCTGGAGCAGTTTCTGGCCTACCACCAGCGCAGCGGCACGGATGCCCTGCAGCCGCGTGGCAGCTACGCTGGCGCCATGGGCCTGCCGCAATTCATGCCCAGCAGTTGGGTGCGCTATGCGGTCGACTTCGACGGCGACGGCCGCATTGACCTGTTCAACAGCCCGGCCGACGCCATCGGCTCGGTGGCCAATTACTTCAAGGGCTATGGCTGGCAGACCGGTCTGCCAACCCGCTACGCCATGCACTTCGACCCGGAGCGGCTCGACAAAGAGTCGCTGCTGCTGCCCGACATCCTGCCCACCTTCAACCCGGCCCAGTTTGCAGCCAAGGGCGCCGTGCTCGACGAGGGCCCGGTGGCGCCCAGCACCAAGCTGGCCCTGATCGAATTGCACAACGGTGGTGCGCAACCCAGCTACGTGGCGGGCACCGACAACTTCTATGTGATCACCCGCTACAACTGGTCAAGCTACTACGCCATGGCCGTGATCGAGCTGGGTGAGGCGATCCAGGCGGCCTTGCCGCGCTGATCGCTGGGCGCCCTCCGCCCTCCCCGCCGAGCCACCTCAGCCCCTCAGGCCCTGAAGCGCCGGTACATGCCGGTCGCGGTCAGCAGCAACACGCTCAAGAAGATCAGCGCCCAGGTGCCCAGCGTGGGCACCGTGGCGATGCCCTCTGCCGTGCTCACCGTGGCCGAGCCCGTCGCCACCGCGCCCTGCCCGCCTTGACCATCGGGCGGTGTGGCGCTGAGGCGGTTGACCACGCTGCCCGGTGCACTGAGCACTGCGCGCATCACGTACACCAGTTGCGACCTCACCGGCAGGCGGGCCACGGTGTGCGAGATGGCCCCGCTGCCGGCCGCCGCGGGGCAGGTCGCTCCGCCGCTGGCCGAGCAGGTCCAGCTCGCCTGGCTCAGGCCTGTGGGCAGCAGGTTGTGAACGGTGGTGCCGTCCGCGTCCATGTTGCCGATGCTGCGGACCGTGATCTCGTAGCGCAGGGTGTCGCCCACCTTCATCCCGGTGGCCGGGGTCACGGTCATGCTGACGCTCACCACGGGCTCGCCGCTCACCGTGATGGTGTTCTCCACGCTCGCGCAGTTGGCCGGCGTGTTCTTGTCGCACAAGGTGTAGCTCAGCTTGTAGACAGCAATCGCCACGGTATCGGCCACGTTGATGGCGCCGGTGCTGGTGTCCAGCGTGATGCCCGCCGGCCAGGTACCGCTGACGGCCACGGTGGAGTTGGCGCCGGTGGCGGCCACGCCGTTGACGCTGTCGTTGGCCCGCACGTTGGCGATCGCCGTGGCGGCCGTGCCCGCCGGCACGCTGGCGGTGTCGGCCACCGGGTTGATGGCTGCGGTCACGGTGATGGTGTCGCTCACGGTCTTGCAGGCCGAGGCGGCATTCAGGTCGCATAACGTGTAGGCCACCGAGTAGCTGCCCGGCAGCACGGTGGCGGCCACGTTGATGGCGCCTGAGTTCGTGTCCAGCGTGATGCCTGCCGGCCAGCTGCCACTGGCGCTCAGGATGGAGTTGGCGCCGGTGGCGGCGGCCCCGTTGACGATGTCATTGGCGCGCACGTTGGCAATCGCCGTGGCCGCCGTGCCAGCAGGCACGCTGGCGCTCTCGGGGGCCAGGATGATGTCGCTGACCCAGGTGCTGGCACTGGCCTGGCAGGGGGTGCTGGCGCAGACAGCCCCCGCCGCAGGGGTGGCCGTGGCCGTGTTGGTCACCAGGCCGCTGCCGCTGGCCGGCAAGTTGACGCCCAGGGTGTAGACGAGCTGCGAGCCCGCCGGCAGTTGGGTCAGGGTGTGGTTGATGCTGCCGCTGCCGCTGGCCGCCGGGCAGGCCGCCCCGCCGCTGGCGGCGCAGACCCAGTTGGCCCCGGCCGGCAGGCTGTCGGCCACTTGTGTGCCGGTGGCTGGCGCACCGTTGGCGCTGGTGTTGGACACGGTCAAGGTGTAGGCCAGGCTGTCGCCCGACAGGGCCACGGCCTTGTTCACGCTCTTGGCCACTGCGATGGTGGCGCCCAGCACCGTGTCGCCGACGCTGACCTGGCAGTTGGCGGGGCTGCACAGCCCGTTGCTGCCGCCCGGCGGGCTCGCCGTGACGGTGTTGGTGATGCTGCTCACGCTCACCGGGTCGGCCACCACGGCACGGATGCTGTAGGTGATGGCGGCGCCGGCGGGCCAGGTGGCCACGGTTTGGTTCAAGGCCGCGCTGCCGCTGGCAGCCGGACAGACGGCCCCGCCCGTGGCGGCGCAACTCCAGCTCCAGCTGGCGATGCCGGCTGGCAGGGCATCGGCGATCACGGTGCCGGCGGCAGAGGCTGCCGAGCTGTTGGTGGCCGTGAAGGTGTAGTTGACCACGGCCCCGGCCACCAGGGCGTTGTTGCCGTCGCTGCTTTGCACGAGGCTGATGATGGGCGCGCTCGCGTGGGTGACGCTGGCGACACAAGGCACGCTGGCACGGGCCGTGCCGTTGAGGCACTGGGCGCCGCTGAGGCTGCTGTTCAGGCTGGCGGTATTGGTGATGCTGACGGGCAGGCCGCTGGCCGCCGCCGTGGCGGTGATGGCACAGCTCACGCTGGCGCCTGCGGGCAGGCTCGTGAGGGTGGCGCTCAACGCGCCACTGCCGCTGGCTGGGCTGATGCTGGCGCCGCCACTGGCGGTGCAGCTCCAGTTGGCGGAGGCCATGCCGCTGGGCAAGGGGTCGGCCAGGCTGGCGCCGTCGGCGGCCAGGATGCCGACGTTGCTGGCCGTGACGGTGTAGTTCACGGTGGCGCCCGGGCTCAGATTGCCGCTGGTGCTGCTGGTCTTGCTCAGGCTCAGCAGCGGGGTGACGGTGATGCTGGCGGTGGCGCTGTTGTTGCTGGTGCTGATCGCGGCGCTGCTGGAGCTGACGCTGGCCGTGGTGCTGAGCGTGGCGCCCGCCAGCGCCCCGGTGCTGGCCAGCCGGGCCGGCACTTTGATCAAGCTGCCCACGCCCGCGCCGCTGGGCACGGGCAGGCTGCCGCTGTAGGTGCAGCTGATCTGGGAGGCGGTGCTGGCACTGCAGTCCCAGCCGGTGGCGGTGATGGGCAGCACGGCGCTGAGGCTGCCGGGCAGGCTGGCGCTGACGGTGATGGTGCCGCTGTTGTAGGGCCCGGCATTGGCGTTGCTGGCGTCGTTGGTGACCAAGATGGCGTAGGTGACCGTGTCGCCCGGGGCTGCCACGCTGGGGCTGACGGTGTGGCTGATGATCAGATCGGGCGCCACCACCTTGGTCGAGACCGTGTTGCTGGCCACGGCCGCCGAGCGCGTCGGGTCAGCCAGGCTGAAGCTGTTGGCGTACAGGCTGGGCACGGCATTGCCCACAGGCTGCATGGGCAGCTTGATGGTGAAGGCCTGGTCTGCCGGTAGCGCGCCAGGGTTGCTGGCCGCGTTCTGGAACGGAACGGCCAAGACCGCGGTGATGTCTGACAGCCCCGTGGGGCAGTTGGCATTGCCGCCGGTCGTGATCTGCGTCTGGGTGCACCAGTTGGTGAGGCTGGCACTGTTGGCACTGGCCCCCGTCAGATCGTGGGCGTTGCCCGTGGAGGCGCCCGACACATAGGGCGCACCGCCATCGCGGTTGATGTTGGCCGGGGTGTTCTTGGTGTAGTAGTACTGGATGCCCGGGTCGGCGCTGGTGTTGGGCGTGACGGTGGCGTCGGCCACCGGCGCAACCAGGTAGCTGGCCAAGCGCAGGCTGCCGCTGAAGCTGCTGGCCGGGCTGCGCCCATCGCCGGCATAGGGCAGCACGTCGATGATGCGCGGGTTGCCCGAGACACCCGCGCCCACGCTGGTGTAGTTCAGGGTGTGGCTGATCAGGTCGCCCGGCTGCACCACCGCCTTGTCTGCAGCCTTGCTGACGCGCAGACCGCTGGAGGTGTTGGTGACCAGGGTCCAGTTGGACACCGAGCAAACCTTGCCCGTGGGGCACACAAAGCCCGCGCTGGCACTGGCATAAGGCGCCAGGGTGTAGGTGTTGGCGGTGCTGGTCGCGGTGGCAGTGGTGAGCAGGCTGGTGGCATTGGCCAGGCCCAGTTGCACCCCGGCCTTGTAGGTCAGCGCGGGCAAGTTGCCGCCGGCAGCGGCCACCTTGCCATAGAACACGTTCTGGTTGCTCAGCGTCCATCGGCAGGCGCTGTAGCCCGCCGGCACGCTGCCGCTGGGGAAGAGTGCCGTGGGCAGCCCGCTGGCGGCACACACTGGGTCGGCGATGGGGGCGCCGCCCAGGGTGCTGCTGCCCGGGTTGTAGCCCATGCCGCTGGGCAGCACGTCCCACACCTCCACGTCAGTGACATGGCTGGTGTTGCCAGTCAGGTTGACTTGCAGCTTGTAGGTGACGATGTCGCCCGCCGGCACGGTTTGGCCATTGACGGGGTGGCTGGTCGAGGACTTGGTGATGGATGCGAACTCAATGATGGCGATGCGCACGGCGTCAGAGGCCTTTCGGTTACCGATACCGGTACCTGGGTACCACTCAGCCTGCGTGGGCGCGACCGCGCCCAAGGTGGATGCGCCGGCCGTGAACGCGGTCCCCGGCGGGTTGTCCATACCGCTGTAGCTGTAGCTGGCATTGGCCTGCAGAAGAAAACCCGCCGTGAGGACAGACCCGGCCGGCCATGAGGGATAGCTCCCCCTGACGCGGGAGACCTCTTTGAGCGAGTGCCCAGCCGCCAGCAGGTCGCTGACCGAGTTGTACCAAGTGGCATCGGCATCGTCACAGCGGCTGTCAGACTGGGCGGAGCCACTGGTGGCCGGAGTCGCCGTGTACGGGTTGCTGACCGTGTTGAGGCTGGTCCAGGTGCCACCGGCGGTGCCTGTCCCGCCGACGCCCAATTGCCATGTCAAAACGAAAGGGGTGTTGGCCACCCACGCAATAACGCCGGTTTTAGGGTCTTTGTCTGCGATCGCATAGGCTGGACTGGTGATATCCAACAAAGTGAAGCGCGCATTGTCAACACGATGACAGATGAGTCCTGAGCTCAGACTTGCATAGCCACCGCCCCGCCCATAATCAGCATTTATTTCCGCCTTCACCACCTCCCCTGGCGCAATATTCGTGACATTACTATAACCAGGGTTGTTGGCATCAGCAATAGCGTACGAGAGGCCATTTGGATTCGAATATGAAGCCGGCGTCACAAAATCAATACGAAAACCAAAAGACGGCGAGTTAGAGACCCCCTTCCCAGAAGAATTATCTGACAGGGTTGGCTCAATATTCGCCTGACCAGTGACAGAAGTCGCACTCAGACTGCCACTACTGCTGTTATTTTTAGTGGTTCCATAAGGGAGATCAGTCAATGGCGCCCAGACAGCCACACTTTTATAGGCCGCCCACCAACGGTTGCCAGCGGCGTCCAAATTCAATGGATCCACATATGACGGGTAAAAATTGAGACTGAAATCGGTGTCATTCAATGACAGGGTCGCAGTTTTTGTAGAATTATCGATGACAACTGCATCGCAAGTACCACCTCGCGCCACCGTGCCATAATCACTCGAATTATCAACCACCCCCAAGTCATGCGGGTCAGAGCGATCAACCGTAACCCCACCCATATATATTTGATACCACATATCACCGCAACCATTTTGACCCGAAGGGGACAGGTTCGCACTTGAACCCGAGGCAGTGACATTCCAATTCATCAATCGGGCATTCGGAAAATTAGGATTATTGAAGTTGTAATTGATCGTATATGGATTAGCCAGTGCCTCCAGGCCTTTGCGCGACCCCATCGCATAGATACCCAACCACCAACGGAACACGACCCCGTCCTCACCATTGGGGCCGGTTGCGGAGGCGACCCATCCAGACCCGTCATTGACGGCCAGATTCCATCGTGGCGCCGCCGATACGGTCAAAGCCGACAAACCATAGACGGTCCCGGCCCCCAAGGCGCCGCTCACCGAGGTCGGGGTGCTGCTGCTAGAACCTGAGGTGGTGCTGAGCGTGGCAATCGGGGGCGCGATGGTGCCCCCATTGGGCGCTGTGCCCGCCACGCGGTAGATGAAATCCTGGGTGGCCGTGGTCACCACGGGCTGCACGCACACCAAGGTCTGGCCGTCGGCGCTGACACCTGATTTAGTGCCCGCACTGAGGTCTGCCGCCGTCAGCGCGGTGGCCTGGATGTTCTGGCACCCGCCGGAGCCGACCGGAATGTCGCTGACGGCGAAATAGGCCATTCTGGGGTTGGCCGGGCCCACATAGTTGCCGGGCAGCGTGCCCGCACCGATCTGCAAGACCAGCTTCTTGCCCGTGTCGGACGCAGACAAGGCATAGTCCACCCGGTAAGCCACGGCGTCGAAGGTGCGCACCACCGCATCGGTGGCCGAGGTGTCTTTGCCGGCGCCGGCCGTGGCGTCAAAGGCCGGAGTGCCCGAATAGACCATGCCCATGCGGAAGGTGCTGATGGTTGAGGTCTGGGCCATTGAAGCCGATGGCACACCAAGCCCTGCCAGCCAGATCATCAGGCCCGTCAGAACCGTGAACTGGCGGGCAGATGGACTCCGCGACCAGCGTTGTCCTGGAACGATTGCTGAACCCTCGCCCACACGCTCAGATGACGGCGCAGCCCGCCCTTTCCCGATAGGAAGCGCAACGGGACAGAGAATCTTTTCAAGCCACATGAATATTCCAAAAAAATTCTCAAAGCGAACAAAATGCCAAATAGACGGGCGTCACCCGATGATTCAAAATTTCACGAATTGCCAACCAGGGCGAGAGCGCACGGCAGCAGGCTCAATTGCCCATTGAAGCCAAGCAAAGCGCGCTGGCCAGCCAATCCATGAAAGATTCAAAAAATGTCGCCACCCGAATCAAAGCCACCATTCAGACGACAGCAGCCTCAAGAGTCCAAAATAAAGGACTCTCCTGTGATGCCAGCTGACTTTTCAATGGTTTGCGGCAGGCTTCAAAAGCCACGCGACAGCCCGTCCGCTGAACCAGCACCCATGTCGGAAAATGCTCTTGCAGCGCAACACCACCACTGAAGCTTCGATAAGCTGATGCTTGAGTGGAAAATCATCTGCGCCTGCCATCCCGCGAACAAAAGCCGAACACATCAAAAATGTGCAATCCACGCAAAAACGCTTACCCTCAAATCAATTGCTTGCAAGTTTCAATTTCAATTGAAAATAGTCAATCCGAGGCTTCAAAACCTCTTACCTGCGCCTGCGCCACCTCACTCAAATAATGGCCTAGCCCGGCAATTCGAAAATTCAATCTGAGAGTCTAGTCATTTAAGAGGTTTCCATTTGTGAGCTTTGGAAAGCATTGACTGACTCAGGAGGGCATGATCAATTGACCGAACTTGCCGGCCCGGTAATCGAGAATCACCTGCTGCATCTGCTCAAAAGTGTTTGTGACAAAAGGGCCTTGCTTCACCATCGGCTCACGCAAGGCCGGGCCGCTGAGCAAGACGAAGTGAAGGGGCTCCGAGCCCTGCGCCCAGAAGTGCAGGGTTTCATGGGCAGAAGCCGATTCGGCCGGCAATTGCAGGCCCAGGCCGTGCTCGGCTTTCAAAGTGCGCAGCGTGCCGCCAGCCGACAAACTCAGCTCGCCCGTCACCGCATACAGCAGCCCGCCCCAGCCCCGGGGTAGCGCATGCTCGAAGCTGGCCCCCGGCTCGACGAAGCCATCGAGCAGGGTGAAGGGTTCGGGCAACTGCTGGGTGGCCGGCGAGGCGACGCCCTGGCTTTCGCCAAGCACCACCCGCACCCGCACGCCGGGGTGGCGGATCTCGGGCACCTCGCAGGGCTCGAGGTGCACCGCAAAGGGTTCGTGTTCTTTCTTGGCCGCAGGCAGGTTGACGAAGATCTGCAAGGCATGCACATGGGGATGTTCCCCCTCAGGTTGCTCGGTGTGCACCGCCCCCCGGCCGGCCGCAAACCAGTGCAGCGCACCGGGGTGAATGGGCCCGTGGTTGCCCATCGAGTCGTAGTTGACATGGGGCGAGGTGGAGTCTTCGAACAGGTAGGTGACCGCCGAAATACCCGCATGCGGATGCGGCTGGAAGGTGGGCGAGGTCATGTGGAAATGGTCGACCATCACCACGGGGTCGATCAAACCTTGAAACGCATCCTCGGGCAGGTGTTTGGCGGTGAAGCCCGAGCCGATGCGCATGTCATGGCCGGCCACGGGCTGGGAGATCTTCAATGAGCTCATTCGGGGCTCCTATGGGAGGGGGTGACAAAAGAATCAGAGGGCGCCACGGCCTCGGCGGCGGGTCTGCAGGCCAGGGCCTGCCAATGGCGAATCGGATGCCGGCCGTCAAGCAAGGGGTCGATGCGTTCGAAGTAAGGGATGTAGTAGGACTTCTTCAGTTGCACCTCTTGCAAGAACTCACGACTAGGCCAGACCTCGTAGAGCAGCAGCTCATGGGCATCGTCAGCGCTGGCCAGCACATCGAAGCCCAGACAGACGCCCTCTTGCAGAATCTGCTGGCGCATGCGCTGCAGCTCTTTCAGAAGATCGGCACGGCAGCCGGGCTTGACATGAAGGCCCACCGTGATGACCCAAGGTTGGACGAGTTGCGAGCGGGGCATCACAGGGCGTCGGTGAGGCCACCGTCCGTCAGCAAAGTACGCCCGGTCACCCAGCGGGATTCGTCAGAGGCCAGAAAGGCCACCACATCGGCCACGTCTTCGGGCTCACCGATGCGGCCCAGGGGGGTGACGGCCCGCACGGCCTCACGCCGCGCCTCGGGGGTGGCGGCAGTCATGTCGGTGCGGGTCATTGAGGGGGCCACTGCGTTGACGGTGATGCCGCGCGGGCCCAGCTCTTTGGCCAAGGCGTTCGTGAGCACCGACACGGCGGCCTTGCTCGCCGCATAGAGGCCCGTGCCGAGCCGAGGCTGGTAGATCAGGTTGGTGGAGAAGTTCACGATGCGGCCTCCGTGCAGCGGGAAATGCGGCAAGGCGCTCTGCACCATGTAGATGACGCTGTTGAAATTGACGTTGAAGGCTCGCGCCACGCTGCTGGCATCCATCTCGGCCAGGGAGCGCATCTCGAGCATGCCGGCGCAGTTGACCAGGGCGTCGACCTGACCGAATCGCTCGACGATGAGCGTCATCACGGCCTTGACACTGGCTTCGTCACTGACGTCGGCAGCGAAGGCCTCGGCCACGCCACCCGCCGCGCGGATGCGCTCCAGCACCTGCTCGGCAGCCTGTGCGTTGTGCTGGTAGACGATGGCCACGGCCAGCCCCTGAGAGGCCAGCTTGACGGCGACGGCAGCACCGATGCCACGTGATCCACCGGTGACGATGGCGATTCTGGGAGAGGCTTGCATGGGTGGGTTCCTGTGACGCCGAAGCCCGCGGACAGCGGGCTTCAGCGACTTCTTGGGCTGAGCGGCTTACTTCTTGGCGGCCGAACTGGTCACCTGCCACACCAGGGTGGCAAAAGGCATGTCGAGCGCCCCATAGACGTCGTGGGCCTTGGGATCGTTGTTGTCACCCAGCATCTCGACAGCTACGCTGGCGTAGTCCATCACCGGGATACCGGCCCCCGCCAGGCGCGCCAGCCCGGCCGTGCGCTTGGCTTCTGTGAAGGTGCCCGAAGCGTCCAGCACCACGCGCGAGTCGTAGCCAGCCGCCTTGGCCGACAGGGCCGGGTACGTGGCACAGATCTCGAGCGAGACGCCGGCAACCACCAATTGCTTGCGACCGGTCTTGGCGATCGCGGCGACCACCCGGGGGTCTTCCCAGGCGTTGATCTTGGAGCGCACGATGGGCTGCACGTCGGGCACGGCGGCCAGCAGTTCGGGGATCACGGGGCCCCACATGCCGTCGGTCATGGTGGCGGTGATCACCACCGGCACGCCCAGAATGCGGGCCGCCTTGGCCAGGGCGACCACGTTGTGCTTCAGATCACCGACGGTGATGTCGCGCACGCCGGTGTACAGGCCCACCTGATGGTCAGTCAGCAGCAGCACGGTGTTGTCGCGGCTGAGGAGGTTGAGGTAGGCGTTTTGCGAGACAGGCATGTTGCTGCTTTCTTTGGAGGTTGGAGAGAGGGCTGCCGATGCCGGTAGCGCGGCGGCTGCGATGCCAGCCGCCAGGGGGGCCAAGGCCACGGCGCTGACCGAGCCGGTGCCAAGGAAATGTCGTCGGTCCATGTGGATTTCCTGTGAGATCAAATTTGCAAAGCTGAACTGTGCGGGAGATAGCGCAGCAGAAAAAGGCCTGATCTGATAACCTAAAGTTCCATCCATAGAACGATCTCAGAGAAACATCGATTTCAATGGAACAAAAGAACAAATCTGTCATATATGATTAATGTGAGCATTGAGTGGAATGATTTGTTGCTCTTCTTACAAGTCGTGGAGCACAAGGGCTTCACCTCGGCGGGCGAGGCTCTGGGCATTCCGAAGTCGCGGCTGTCACGCCGACTGACCCTGCTGGAGGAGCGACTCGGCACCCGTCTGCTGCAGCGCAGCTCCCGCCGGCTAAGCCTCACCGATGCTGGCCAGGCCTTGTACGGTCATTGCCAGCAGATGCTGAAAGAGGCCGAGGCCGGGATTGCCGAGGTGCAGCAGCGCAGCCGCCGCCCCATGGGCAGGGTTCGCCTGAGCCTGCCGGTCGGCCTGTCAGAAATGATCGCCAGCAGCCTCCTGCCGCGCTTTCTGCAGTGCTATCCGGAGGTGCAGGTGACGGTGCTGGCCACCAACCGCAGCCTCGACTTGATCGCCGAGCAGGTCGACGTGGTGGTGCGTGGCGTGGGCACGGCGCTGCGGCTGGACACCTCGAGCCTGGTGCAGGCCTGTGTCTGCACGGTGCCCTGGAACCTGGTCTGCAGCCCGGCCTACCTGGCGAAGATCGGCCCGATCGACAGCCTGGGCGATCTGGAAAAAGCCGATCTGTTGTTCTACAGCCCCAATGACGAGGGCGACACCGAACTCCGGATGCTCGACGAGTGGGGCGTGGTCCACGCGCTGTCCATGACGGTTCGGATGCAGAGCGACAACCTGGGCGTGCTGCGCCAGGCTGCGCGCAACGATCTGGGTCTTTGTGGGCTGCCCGGCTACCTTTGTGCCGATGACCTGGCCAGTGGTCAACTGGTCAGCGTGCTGCCGGGCTGGCGCCCGATGGCAGGCCATCTGGTGGTGCTGTTTCCAAGCCGCCGGGGCCTGCCACCGGCAGCGCGGGCGCTGGTCGATTTTCTGAAGACCGAGTTGCCCCTGTTGTTGGCCAGTGACTCTGAGCCATCAGGGCTCAGGCCCGCTAGCCCCGGGACTGAGGCCGCCGACGCTCTTGCGATGTCCGCTGCTCCGTCAGCCACTGAGGCAAGGCCAAAGGCGGCATAGGCCGCGCAAAGTGATAGCCCTGCAACTCGTCGCAACCCAGCGCCTTGAGCAGCTCGCTGGCCTCGCCGGTCTCAACGCCTTCGGCCACCACCACCAGACTGAGGCTGTGCCCGAGGGCGATGATGGCCCGGACGATCGACAGGTCGGCCGGATCGGTCAGCAGGTCGCGCACAAATGACTGGTCGATCTTGAGCTTGTCGATCGGGAACTGCTTGAGGTAGGCCAGGCTCGAGTAGCCGGTGCCGAAATCATCGATCGACAACACCACCCCCAAAGACTTGAGGTTCTGCAGCAGTTGGCCCGACACCGCGGCATGCTCCATCAGCTGCGACTCTGTCAGCTCGAGCTCCAGGCGGGCCGGGTCCACCCGGTTGGCCCGCAGGCAACTCTGCAGGTGCGACACCAGACCCTCATCGGTCAGTTGGGCAGCCGACAGATTGACCGAAACCACCAGGGGTGGCAGGCCCTCATCGTTCCAGTGGGCAATCTGCTCGCAAGCCTGCTGGATGACCCACTGCCCGATGGGGTGGATCAAGCCGGTCTCTTCGGCCACCGGGATGAAACGCGCTGGCGACACCGAACCCAGCACCGGGTGCTGCCAGCGAATCAAGGCCTCCAGGCCCACCACCCCAAGGGTGTTGGCGTCGACCCTGGGCTGGTAATGCAAAGAAAACTCCCCTTGGGCCAGAGCCTGGCGCAGGTACTGTTCGATCTCCTGGCGTTCGCGGGTGCTCTGGTCGATCTCGGGGCTGAAGAAGCGCGCGGTGTCGCGCCCTGAAGACTTGGCCTCGTACATGGCCGCATCGGCCTGGCGCATCAACTCGTCAAGATCGGTGCTGTCGTCAGGGTAGATGGCCATGCCCACGCTGCACGACACCTGCAGGCTGTGCCCCTCCACCGGGTGGGCCTGACGGATCAGGGGGATCAGGCGGCGCTCGACCACCGAGCGCACTTCGTCTCCATCGGCCACACCGCGCATGATGATCACGAACTCGTCGCCGCCGAGTCGGCTCACTGTGTCGCCGCCGCGCACGGCCTGGGTCAGCCGGTGGGCCACCGAACGCAGCAGACCATCACCGATGTGATGCCCCAGCGAGTCGTTGATGTTCTTGAAGCGGTCCAGATCGATGAAGAGCACCGCGACACGCCCACCCGTCTGCTGGGCGGCGGTCAGCGCCTCGTCCAGGCGGGTGACACACAAGGAGCGATTGGGCAGTTCGGTGAGTACATCGTGCTCGGCCAGGAACTGCACCCGGGCCTCGGTGCGCTTGCGGTCGGTGATGTCGACGGAGATGCCGATGTAGTGCGACACGTCGCCCTGGCGCGAGGCATCCCGCACGGCCGAAATCATCAGCCAGGCCGGGTAGCTTTCGCCGGAGCGCCGCCGGAAATGAACCTCGCCCTGCCAGGCATCGCGGTCGCCCAGCAAGGCCGGCAGACTGGCTGGCCAGTGGTCCACCTCGCCGGGCAGGATCAGTTGGCTGATCTGCTCGCCGATCACCTCGTAGTAGTCGTAGTAGGTGCTGCGGCAGAAGGCCTTGTTGACGCTCAGGATGCGCTGCCGCTCATCCATGATGATGATGCTCTCGGACGAGGCCTCGAACACCTTGGCCCACAGCTCGAGGCGCTGCTCCATCAACTTGAGCATGTTGATCGGGGTGAAGGCGGTGAGCACCGCGTCCTGCCCCTGGAACTGCAGCCGGCGTGCTGACAACACAGCCCACGAGGGGGTCTGCCCGCCCAGCCAGCGAACTTCGAACTCGTCGACCGCGCCCTGATCGGCCAGGCGCTGGAAAAAGCGCGCCCGCACGCCGGGCTCCAGACCGGTGGCCCAGGGATCATCGCTGCGCCCGGCCAGCCAGGGCTGGGCCGGTGCATTGGCATGCAAGACCTGATGCCGAGGCACCGAGGTGACCACCATGGCGATCGGGATGGCCTCGACCATGTCCTGCTGGGTCTGGGCCGCTCGGGCGCTGGCGGCCAGTTCCTGCTGGGTCAGGCGCTCGCGGTCGAGCTGGGCCAGCATGTCGTTGAAGGCCGTCACCAGTTGCCCGATCTCATCGCGGCTGTGCCACTTCGCACGGCGGGTGTGGTCGCCGGTGCGGCTCACCTCATCGGCCACTTGAGCCAGGTGGCGCAAGGGGTGGGAGATCAGGCGGGCCACGGTGTAGACCAGGCTCAGGATGCAGCCCAGCAGCAGCAGGGCCGTGCCCAGGTGCAGCCACATGCGCAGGAACAAGGCATCAACCCGCTTGTGCAGCATGCCGTCCAGGGCCCCCAGCACCTGGGCCCAGGCCTGATCCAGGCTCAGCAGCGTCTGGCCGTAGCTGTCACGGAAGGCGGCGAGATCCGGCGGCGGCGGGCCGCTGTCGTCTGACAGGGCACGCACCACGGAGAGCAGCGCCTGCAGTTGCTGCTGCAACTGCCGGGGAGAATCGCCCAGGGCCTGCTGCAGCGGAAGCTGACCCGCAGCCAAGGCCTGTTGGTAATCGGCAGAAATGCCCAGCGAGACCGCATCGAGCCGGCCGGCCAGGATCAGCAGCTCGGTGCGTCGACGCCCCGAGCGCAGGGCTTGTTCCGAGACGCCGTCGAGGGCCTGCGCCGTGTCGTGCAGCACCTCGAGCAGTTCGGGGAAACGCAGCACGCCAAGAGACATGGCGTAGTAGCTGTCCAGATCGGGGTCCAGGATGAGGTTGGACTGATTGCCCACCATGGTGAGCAACTCGCGCCCCTGCCGGGCCACGGCGCCCAGCAGCCGGCGCGCTTCAGGCTCGGCCTGGGCCGCCGCCAGGGCCTTCAACCAGGCGGCACTGAGCTCGGCCGCCCCCAGCGCTTGGTCGTGCTGCAGGCGCAGTGCGTCAAAGGCCAGCAGACGCGCCTGGCGAGCCTCGATCGGAACGCTCGAAGCACCTGCGCTGCCGGGCGCTGCATCGCGGAAAGGCGGCAGCAACAGATCGCGCACCGCAGCGCTGTAGCCCGTGCCCACGATCTCCTTGCGGGCGAAATCGATGGCCAGGTATTTTTCGTGGATCAGGATGCCCGAGACATAGATCACCGCCGTCAGATCGAGCAGGTAGATCAGGGTGAGCTTGCGCCCGACGCTCAGGCGCCCCAGCCAGCCAATCAAGGCCTTCAACAGTCTCACCCACGAACCTCTCTTTTCAAGAACGGCCAGGTCTTCGAGGCGCCAAGACGCTCGCTCTGGCGCCACCCGTGGCCAGGGGCATCGGGCGGAGCCCCGCAGGGCCCGCCAGCCATCAGGCTGCCGCCGGGATCAGGAAATCGCGGCTGATGCGCGCCCCCAGTTCATTGACCCGGTCCAGGAACTGGGTCAGGAAGGCATGCAGGCCGGTGGCCAGGATCTCGTCGATGCGAGCGTACTGCAGGTCGGCCCGCAGCTTGCCTGCACGGCGACGTGTCTCGTCCGACTGGTCGTTGGACACCATCTCGAGGTTGTGCACGACTTCGTTGAGGCTGGCATGCAGCGAACGCGGCATGTCGGCCCGCAGGATCAGCAGTTCGGCCACCCGCTCAGGCTTGATCACGTCGCGGTACACCTTGCGATAGATCTCGAAGGCCGACACGCTGCGCAGGATCGCGCTCCAGTGGTAGAAGTCGTACTCTTGGTCCTTCTCGCTGGCGGCACCGAAGAAGTCGCTCTGCACCGCATGGAACTTCACATCGACCAGACGCGCTGTGTTGTCGGCCCGCTCCAGGAAGGTGCCCAGGCGCATGAAATGCAGGGCCTCGTCCATCAGCATGGTGCCCACGGTCACGCCGCGCGACAGGTGCGAGCGGAACTTCACCCACTCGAAGAACTGGCCGGGGTCGCGCTCGAAATCGCCCTGGCGCAGCATGCGGTTCACCTCGAGCCAGGTCTGGTTCTGGATCTCCCAGGCCTCGGTGGTCAGCACCCCACGCACCGCACGGGCGTTTTCACGCGCGGCTCGCAGGCAAGACACGA
>RXJO01000266.1:0-1605 GCA_003987795.1 Curvibacter sp. | reverse complement strand
ACAGGGAGGTCTGGTAGTTCACGTCCAGCATGCGAGCGGTGTTCTCCGCTCTTTCGGTGTACCTGGACATCCAGAACAAATGATCAGCGGTTCTCGACAGCATTCAATATCCCCTCTCAAACTTCCAGAATCCAGGTGTCCTTCGTGCCCCCGCCCTGCGACGAGTTGACCACCAGAGAGCCTTCCTTCAAGGCCACGCGGGTCAGGCCGCCGGGCACCATCTGCACCGTCTTGCCAGAGAGCACGAAGGGACGCAGATCGATGTGACGCGGCGCGATGCCGGACTCGACGAAGGTCGGGCAGCTCGACAGGCTGAGCGTGGGCTGGGCGATGTAGCCACTGGGATTGGCCAGCACGGCCGCGCGGAACTCCTCGATCTCGGCCTTGGTCGAGGCAGGACCGACCAGCATGCCGTAGCCCCCTGCGCCGTGCACTTCCTTGACCACCAGGTCCTTGAGGTTGTCCAGGGTGTACTGCAACTCGTCCTTGTTGCGGCACATGTAGGTAGGCACGTTGTTCAGGATCGGCTTCTCGCCGAGGTAGAACTCGATCATCTTGGGCACGTAGGGGTAGATCGACTTGTCGTCGGCCACGCCGGTGCCCACGGCATTGCAGATCGCCACGTTGCCAGCCCGGTAGGCATTCATCAGGCCGGCACAGCCCAGCGTGGAGTTGGGACGGAAGACCTGGGGATCGAGGAAGTCGTCATCCACCCGGCGGTAGATCACATCGACCCGCTTGAGCCCGCGGGTGGTCCGCATCCAGACGAAGTCATCCTTGACCACCAGGTCCTGACCTTCGACCAGTTCAACCCCCATCTGCTGAGCCAGGAAGGCATGCTCGAAGTAGGCGCTGTTGTACATGCCGGGCGTCAACACCACCACGGTGGGCTCGGCCGTGGCAGGCGGTGCCGAGGCCCGCAGGGTTTCGAGCAGCAGATCAGGGTAATGAGCCACCGGGGCCACGCGGTGCTGGCTGAACAGGTCCGGGAACAGCCGCATCATCATCTTGCGGTCTTCGAGCATGTAGCTCACGCCGCTGGGCACGCGCAGATTGTCTTCGAGCACGTAGTACTCGCCCTCGCCGCTGGCATTGGGGGCCCGCACGATGTCGATGCCCGAGATCTGCGAATAGATGTTGTTGGGCACGTCGACGCCCATCATCACGCTGCGGAACTGCGCGTTGTTCAGGATCTGCTCGGCCGGAATCACACCGGCACGGATGATGTCCTGATCGTGGTAGACGTCGTGGATGAAGCGGTTCAGGGCGGTGACCCGCTGGACCAGGCCTTTTTCCATCGACTGCCATTCGTGCGCCGGGATGATGCGCGGAATCAGGTCGAAGGGGATCAGGCGTTCGGTGCCGGCACCGTCCTCGTCCTTGGCACCATAGACCGCAAAGGTGATGCCGACACGGCGGAAGATCATCTCTGCTTCTTCACGCCGGGCCTTCATCATCTCGGCCGGCTGTCGGGCCAGCCAACGCTCATACGCCTCGTAGTGGGTTCGCACAGGACTGCCCTCGATGGGCAAGCGGGTGTACATCTCGTCAAATTTCAGCATGGACCATCTCCTGCTTTCAGCATAGCAATTTCCGGGCCCAATC
>RXJO01000245.1 GCA_003987795.1 Curvibacter sp. | reverse complement strand
GGGAAAGGTCATACGTATCCACCAAAAGTTGAGGTGGACACGAGACTCCTATGTGCCTAACGATTCCTCAAGATGGTCTGACTGGACGCTCACGTTGTAGAACCTTTTTGGCTTAAGCCACTTGAACGCCTTTGCTCTGCCCCTCATCACCTCATGGTGACTCCAACCCAGTAGCCCGAAACGGCTACTGGGGGGTTTTTGCCTCTTGGTGATGCCATGTCGTGTTTGTTGAGTGCGAAGACGCTATTCGCTTTCTTTGATGGTCGTGCAGCCAAACCAACTAAGCGCAGGACAAAGTGAAAAAATTACAACAATGAATCAACTCAGTTAAATGATTAAAAACGAGTTTCTATTCGTTGATTTGTGGATTTTGATAATAATTAATGAACTTAAATTAAATGGGATACGCACGGAATGAATCACAATTCAAGCCGCAGCAAAAATCATGGGCGTACCTTGCGTGACGCCGACCATGACTACAATGTCAGGGGAAAGACTTTCAATTCGAAGTGACTTCTGAATGGCATCAGCGGTAACAGAGGCCATCAACTCACTGGCGTTCAAGATATACGGCTCAATATCGACGCGCCACCCATCAGCAGAAGTAACTTTTTACAATTTCGAATTGCGTTTTCCAATGAATCAGTTGTGGGATGAGCGCCATGATTCTCGGCAATCAATCGAGTTGTCTGCTCCAGCAAAACACTCGAAGTCTTCACCGGAGTGCCGCTAAATTGACGTTGCAATTGCCCCTTCGAAACCATTACCCAGTCTAGTGAGAAAAAGCCAGGATCCACAACCAGAATACGAACATCATCGTCGATGACGAGGTCAACGGATTCAGGCTGCTGATCGATATAGTCCAGCAATCCGCCAACAGGCTGGGAATCACTTGAACCTTCTTGACGCTCACGGTTCGCTTCGGCGTGATCTTGTGCGCGCCAACAAACTTCGATTCAGGTTCCTTTCGGCGAATGAGACCATTGAATTGAGACACAGGCAGGCCGGTAACGAGAATATCAATCTCGTTCATGCCAGACATCATTAAGCCAGCATGCATGAGTGCAGTGTAGGACTTGGTTCGAGCACAGTCGGCATGTAATGATCGCTCCCAAATTTCTGCTCGATCAGAAGAAATGCCTGCAATGAAGGGTTGTCATCAACGAGCACGTGAAGGAAATCATCCTGTCGCTTCCCATCGAATCGAGTGCCGAATCAGTCTGCAGGTGCAGCGCCCGATGGTCGCAATGCGGTTTTCATCTCACCATTGCTATCGCCATAGGCAACTTTCAAGTTTGACTACCCGACGTCGATGCTTAGAACGTTCATGTCATTGTCCTTTGTGACTTAAATTGATTCGAATGAATTCGAATCGAAATTTCAATCAAATAGAAAGAGAAGTGCACCGCCAGTGACCCGCTAGTGAACACTGATGGCTGGATGAGTGGAGTCATTCGCATCGGCGCTGGCCCTCGATTGCTACTTGTGCATGGTCCGTTGTAGGCGATAGAAATCGGAAGCGGTACGTTAACGTACCGCGCAGGTGGCTTAGCGGTACGGTTACGTACCGCGCATGATGAAAATTCTAGAGCGGTACGTAACCGTACCGCGCACCCACCTGCGCGGTACTGTGAATTCCATGCACTCCGCCACGAACCCTTTCGAGGCCCGCAAGGGATGATCGATGCGGAATTACCAATCTTGGGCGGAAATTCTGAAGCGGTACGTTAACGTACCGCGCAGGTAGCTCAGCGGTACGGTAACGTACCGCTCATGTTGAAAACTCTAGAGCGGTACGTAACCGTACCGCGCACCCACCTGCGCGGTACTGGGATAATAGAATCCCGTCTCAGACAATCTCAAATTCACAGTACCGCTCAGCTACCTGCGCGGTACATAGTAAACATACCGCTCAGCATGGAAATTGACGCATCCCTCCGCCTGGCAGACGAAGCTCTGGAAACAGCCCTGAACAGCATCCACACGCAAGCTCTCCTGGTCGTGGATGCTCACTGGTCTGCAGTGAGTGCCCATGAAAAGAACGCTACCGAGTGGAAGGA
Organism: Curvibacter sp.; assembly: GCA_003987795.1. GTDB lineage: Bacteria > Pseudomonadota > Gammaproteobacteria > Burkholderiales > Burkholderiaceae_C > Curvibacter. Next base: position 16,617 of record RXJO01000245.1, on the reverse strand, counting down.
CAAGAGCGTGCTCCAGTTGTCCTGTCACAGGAAGGGCAATCACATTCAAATGAAATGGATTGTTGTTTCATGGGTAGGTAGAGCTGCGAATCGCAGACAAATAAAAACGAACATTCCAAAATCAGCGAATGAATTCAAATACACAATGGCTAGCTTGTTGAAGCACGCGCGACAATGGGAAGGTCCGTTGATTGCTGAAACAGAATCAAAGCTGGCGTCACTTCGAAAGCAAGCCAGCTTTGTTGTGAAAGCAAAGGTCAGTCTTCGATACGCGACGATGGAAGCGGGGAAATTTGAGGAATCAAGTACCAGCCCAGATGAAGTCGAATTCGATTGATTGCACCATCCACATACAAAGGCCAATCCTCTCATGAACATGGATATTCAGCGCAAAGCAAGCATGGACGCTCGGGCCTTCATTCACAAGATGATCGCCGAATCGTATGGATGGAAAGTTTCCGACCCAGATCCTGATGCAATGCTTGGTGATCTGATCAACCTGTATCTGTTTGATGTGCAATCCTCCTGCTCATGGATGGCTACCGTTGGATTCGAGCAGTTCTCTGAAGTCATTTCTAAATTTCGTGAAGCCGTGTTCGCTTGGCAAGATGCCCGCGATCAAATCAACGTGACCGTGTGCCAATTGGTTAATCTTAATGAGGCCAAAGACGAGGGTGATCAGCTATCAGATCGAGAGTCTGAATTGCTGGTTGGAAAGACGATTGATGTCCCCCTCGGGCTTTTTGATCTGATAGCCCTACTTGCAGCAACGTCCAAGATGGCTTTTGAGCCTGGGCTACTCGGACCTTCAGCACACTTCATGGTGATTCGATACGCTACAGCTGATGGCGGCTCATTTCTGCGTCCGTTCTTGCTTCCTGCGTATCTGGCCGAATCAGAAGGTGCACTATCACCAGAACAGCAGGAGCATCTGCTTTCCGAAATCATCAAGGCTGACTATGCGGCTCATCCCGAGATGCTTTTCGACTTGGATGACTTTTGAGTTGTGGCTAGCTGATTGAGATTCGTGAGATTGGTAGCTGTCAACTCTGGCTTCGAACCTTACTTAGTCGTCCCTGCCAAACCCCACCAACCCTTATGAATATTGGCCCCGCAGGCCATTGCCTCATCCCACCAGAACCCCCAATTTAATATTCACCACAGCCCAATTCCTGGGAGTTTTGCCTGAGGCTCGATCAACCATGACCGCTGACTTCTTCCGCAACCGCCTTGACCAGATTTTCGGCCAACCAGGTCAAGGGAGGCGACACACCTGCCTGGGCAACCCAAAGCAGAGCCTCCTCATCGAGCGAGTCAGCACCGGACTTCGGCGCCGGCTTTCTGCACACCTCAATCCGACAACTTTCGCCTCCACCATTCGAGGGTTCAAGAACCGTCGATGAGGGCGCTCAAACCGCCCGGAACGCCACCGGCAAGGGGTGACCCGCGTTAAGCCCTTCCGAGCCCTCCTGGGCCTTCTTCGACTTGAATTGGGCGTGATGGGTGTTGCTGCCGTCTGGATCTCCACAGCCCAGGTCATGGCCTCTCCGGCGCAGCGCTGGCCGAGATCGGGCTTCACGCGAAGCTCGGTATTCGCGCCAGCCAGAACTGGTCGCACGAAGCACCTGCAGAAAGTGCCGCATGAGCACCGAGCTGGAGCGCCTCTTCCAGACCTCGGGCGCTGCCATCAACTCGAATACCAAGACATACCAGGTCACCTGGCATCACCGTCGAGGGCAGTGTCGCGCTGGCCATCTTCCACACAACCAAAGCGGTGCACACCGGGTTCTTCTGCCCGAACGTCACGGTCCTCGGTCGCACCGGCGCTGAGGTCTGGATGATCGTGGGCAGCAGCCGAGGTCGAAAGATCGCAGAGTTCGCTGCGCACGAAGGCAAGGCCCATCCCTTGGTCTGCTAAGAGGTGCTGAACATCACGGCCTTGACCCACTCGGTCGGGAGCCTTACGCTGTGGCGCATGCCTGAACAACGTCCAGTCTTCTTCGGTAAATCAACCTCTCAAATGGCTTCTATAGCTCGCGATGCGATGGAGGACGCCGTGGCGGATTTGGCCAAGGCAGGAATTGCTGTGTGCGGCCTCCACCAGGGCCGCATACAACATCTTCTCCCATCAGATCCTCTGATCCAAGCGGTCATCCATCGAAGTGAGCAACGAAAGCAACAAGCCTCAGGTTCAATCTGAATTTGTGCACCATGACATCCCGGCCATCAATTGAACCGTTGCTTCTGGCGACGGGATCCTGGCTGATGAAGTAATTGCAAGGCTGGAATGGAAACTTGCTCAAGCTCTGAAAAGAGCTGCAGGCGCCGTCCCAAATCATGTTCGACCGCAAGGCCGAATATGACTTGCAATATCTCTTCGGTTACATAATCCCCTGACGGGTCTTGTGCCCGATGGGTGCATCGGTCTCTCGTTACCCAAAAAGGAAACCCAACTCACGCTGGCATTCGTTTCGCAAAGACGCTCCGCCTTGACCGGAAAGGGACAAGGGAGTGGCCTTTCCGGTATGCAAAGCTCCAAACCAGCCATCCTTGGTATGTCCCTCAGCCGTTTTGCCGCTCGCGCAAAGCAAGCCGGGGAAAGTGCAGTCGCTGCCAACTTGCAGGCCGGTATTCCCGTCACAGGGCTTACCAATGGCCGCCTGCAGACCATCACTCCCGATGACTATCGCGCTGTGAACCTCATGGCCAAAGCCCGCAATGTCGAAACAGCGTGAATTAATAGAGAGCAAACCCACCCTCACCGTCTTTGCAGGCATTAACGGGTCAGGCGAAACCACGCTTGTAGAAGACTTGAGAAGGACCGATTCATCTGGCCATCGGCCAATGCGGTGCCCACGCTGGCCACGACGTGCCCCCGGCCAGTGTCCGTGAGAACTATGAGAAGGTCCATGCGTTTTTGCCCGAGGTCATTGTGCTGGCAGATGTCGCGATGGTCTTCGACAACAGCGACCCAGACAACCCCATCAGATCCTGCTCACCAAGAGCGAGAAAGATGGAGATTTCGAACCCATGGTCCCTCTCGATACGATGCCCTCCTGGGCCAACCGCTTGATGCGCTGACCAGCAATTTCCCCACCCCATGACGGGCACCTGTTGCCCCTTGGGGCCGGTGCCTGTCTTCTTTCGACAGGAGAACAGGAAATGAACCAAACCACCCAGGCCCCTGTGGCCGAGACCTCCCTAGCCATCTGCGGCAACTGCTTGAACCCCATCGAGAACCATCCTGAAAACGGGTGCGTCGTCGGGGCAATGTTCAAGGTGCTGCACGATCGCGGCGAGATGGAGCCCAGTGAGCTCCAACGCCTGCACGACCTGGACCGCCACTGGGACGAAATTGGACTGCTGGTAGACGAGATGGCCAATGGTGATTTCACCGCCGCCTGATCACCGATGATCTCAAATGCGCAGCGGCTTGTTTCAATGACGAAACCAAGCCCTGATGTCGTCATATTGCTGATTTCCAAAGGCCAACAACGCCCTCACCTCATGCGCCCGCGAGTTGAGATAGGGAACCCGGGGAGGCCCAGCGTTGGGCACCAACTGGCACAGCAAATCGTCTTCATCCAGGTTCAGCAAGAGGCGACAGGCCAAGGGACGATGCTCATAGATCTGGCACTGCCCAGACTCCAGGAACACGCATGGCTGGCCTTGGTATTTCTGGGTCATCTCTTCGCGGACGCGGTCGATCACATTCCCCTCGAAATCGACCTCAAAGCCAGCTGCTGCATTGAGCTTTCTGCTGGTTTCCTTGGCGATCACTAAAGCCTCGGCACGAGGAATGACCACCGAGATGCTGCAGCAGTGACTGCAGCCCTTACGGCAGGCCGCCAACGGGGCGACGGCATCCGAGATGGCCTGCGCACCCTTTCGCAGCCAATGCACGCGCTGGGTGGCTGTCTTGGCGTTGGCGGCTTGGGCCAGCAACTGAGCTTCGCGCCCTCGATCTAGGCCCGCTATCTGTGCCAGCTTCGAGCTGACACGAGTCTCAAGCCCATCCCATCGCTGCTCAACCAAGCGCGCATGCGATGCCGCTGCAGATTCAACTTCATTGCTCAAGGGTCAGATCTCCGAAAGGGCTTGGGGCGACGAAGCACGCACAGGAGCCCCCAGCGCGGCCTTCAGTTGCCCACGACAACGAGGCGACCACGCAGATGGCCGTTTCCTCATACACACAACTCATTGAGGCTTCCCCTCTGAAAACCGCTCCTGTGCCTGTACCTGCAGGGCCTTCAAGAGTGCACTGCTGAGCCCCCCCGGGGCTGCGCGCCATCAGCCAAAACCTTGGCTAAGAGATGAGCCCAAAGCAGCCCCGCACGCTCCTGCGGCAACCCGCATTCATCGGCGAACTCCGCCTGGCACTCGGACATGTACTGAATTGCGGTCACCGCCGACCATTTTCGGCCAAGAACCGCTTTCAATGCGGCCAAGGCCGCAATCAGGTCCGCCCCGCCCGAGCCCCCTGACCCCGCTGGCAGGCTGGCCAGCACCACGCGGGCACATAAGCGGGCCTTAGGGACAGTCTGCAAAACCTCCGCGTCCCGATCCAGATTCGAGCTTGAACATCGTGCAAGATTGGCTCATGAACCAGATCACGCTTGGCCTTGACCCGCTACCCAAGAAGACCCGCAAAGAAGTCTTTCTCGATGAGATGAACCAGGTGGTGCCCTGGTCGGCGCTTGTGGCGTTGATCCATCCGCACGCCCGCGGCGCGCACCAGGCGTTGCGCGGACGCCCGCCATTTGCAGTGGAGACCATGCTGCGCATCCATTGCCTGCAACTGTGGTGGAACCTGAGCGACCCGGCCATGGAAGAGGAATTGCATGAGCGCCCGCTGTACCGGCGCTTTGTGGGTTTGGAGGGAGCGGCCCGGCTGCCCGACGAGACGACCATTCTGCGCTTTCGTCATTTGCTGGAGCGACACCAGATCGCAGCGCAGGTGCTGGCCACCATCAATGCCGCACTCGCCCAGCAGGGCCTGATACTCAAAACAGGTACAGTGGTCGATGCCAGCATCACTTCCGCGCCCAGCTCGACCAAGAACCAGACAGGCAAGCGTGACCCTGAGATGCACCAGACCAAGAGGGGTAACCAGTGGCACCACGGTATGAAGATGCACATCGGGGTGGATGCTGAATCGGACCTGGTCCACACGGTCATCGGTACTGCAGCCAACGTCAACGACGTCACCCAAGGCAGCGCGTTGCTCCATGGCGAAGAGACTGAGGTGTGGGGTGATGCTGGGTACCAGGGCCTGGACAAGAGGGAAGAATTCCAAGACAAGAACGTGCGTGTGAACATTGCCATGCGCCCAGGCAAGCGCCGAGCCCTGGACCCCAACCGAGAGTTACATCAACTGCTGGAGAAGGCCGAGAAGGTCAAGGCCAGCATCAGGGCCAAGGTGGAGCACCCGTTTCGATTGATCAAGCAGCAATTCGGCTATGCCAAGGTGCGATATCGGGGACTAAAGAAGAACACAGCGCGGCTGACGATGCTGTGTGCCATGGGTAATTTGTGGGTGGTGCGCTGCCAGCTTTTGGGTATGCAGGGATGAGTGCGCCTGTAAGGATCCAAATGAACCAGTAACTGCCTCAAAAGGGCTCGAAATTCGACTGAATAGGAACGATTGCAGTGCCAAATCTCGCATGGCGAAGTCGGACTGTGACTGCTGCTTTAACTGACGCTGCGGTTCCGGTTTTGCAGACCGTCCTTAGGTAACTCCCAAGTAGCTGCAGCCCTTTGCTGGGCGATCTTGTGCTGCAGGGCTGCACTCACCACTTCTGTTCTCTCCTTACAGGGCATGCGAGGTTCACACTGACGCCATGGCCAGCAGGCCCACGTCCACATGGATTCAGAAATGCTCACACATGAGGCGACAGGAGAGCACCCAGTCATCCACCAGAAGTCCCGTGACGATGTTTTGGAGTCGGCCCTCGCACGACTCGACGCCGGCACCGTCCTTGCGAAACGGGCAGTTCGAACAGTGGTGCTTGGTGATAGGCATCAGTGACCTCCCTGGAACCGCTCCATCGGTTCCACAAAGGAGTAACCGTGCCAGGTGCCCTGCTCTCCGCTTTATAAGGTGCAGTCGAAGCCACGGGGACGTCCTGCAACACCCGCCCCCGAATCCAGCGCCTGCAAGTACCTCCGGCTCACATGCGAGCGGCCCGCTGCAGAGCGCGGCCGTGCGATGAAGTGCGCACAAAAGGAGAGCATGCTGGCACAAATGACGGCCTCGACCGTCAGGGCAGGAACCACTCCAGCCACCCAGGCATAGCCCAGGGCTGACAGGCCGCTCACACAGAGCAGCAATTGCGAAGCAGTTTTCATGTGTGGCCTCACTGCTGCAAATGGCGGAACATGATGCGGGCCCGGGAGGGCTCACCCTCGGGGGGGGACTCCACGCTCACCAAGTCCTGAGGCGAGAGGCTTATTGAAGCGCCCTCTGAACTGCCCCCCTGAAGTTGGACGGTTGAAAGCTAGCTGCTCAATTCCTGAGTTCGGCACTGCACCGGGCTCAGGCCTTTGAGTTTGAGCTTTACACGCTGCCGATGTCGACGTGAACAAGGCAGCGAACTAGCCTGAATTGAGCCAAGCATGGCTTCGGCGGAGCTTTCGACCTAAGATTATCTTTAATAATCTTAGGTCAATAATTTATTGTCACAACGAGCGTTCCCGAGCAAGATTACACAAATGGAAGCACTGACAAAGACTTACGTGCAACAAAGCCTGCCCAAGCGACTAGGTCGGCATCACTTTGCGCACCTCCGCTCGGTCGTAGAAGGCATCTCAGTACAAGAAAGTGCGGAGCGGTATCTAGGCATCGAACACGGGCATCAAGCAAAGACCGCGAACAGACAAGTCATTGATGCGGTGCAAGCCATTGCTCGACGGCAATCAAAAGCCGCCTGGCGGCTGATTGGCATTGCGATTCGTCAAGAATCCGAAGATGGCTCGCGTAAGCCTAAGCTTCACGAATTCATCGAACAGCGTGGACTCGATGGCTGCAGTGAAGAAGAAGTCGTCACGCTCTATCAGGAAGCCTTCCCTCCGAGTCGGAAAAGCCAAAGAAATCAGCGCCTAAGAATCCTCCAACTCCAGCTGCTGGCTGAGCTGGAGAAGTCCAACGCCGAAACGCCTCAGATAGAAGATCCCATTTCCGCCTGGTTTGACGACTTGGCTGCAGCTCGCCTCGAGGCGGCCGGGCTTAAAACGTTAGGCGATCTGCACAGGAATATTCAGCTGGGGGGGCAGTGGTATGCGCGGATACCCGGCGTTGGTGCCGGCAAGGCAGAGCGGATCGCTCATCACTTAAAAAACCTCCTACCTCATGCTCCTGCGGTCCCACAGGTTTACTTCGCCCCGTCAAATCATCCGGGGCAGAAACCCGAAGCTATGCCTGCGCTGAAGGCAACGCCACAGTTCCGGAACGCCCCTCCACAAGATCAACATTCTGTTGCCACCCTCCCCTCCCCTGCTCTACCAGGCGCCCTGGTATCAGCTTCAACTGATCTTGAAGCAGTTGAAGCATGGATTCAAATCCGAGCAATTTCTCATCAAACGGCAAAGTCCTATCGACGCGAAGCGCACAGGCTTCTCTTATGGATGCGGTATGAGTGCAACGGACTGAGCTTCAGGACGATGCAAGTTGAGGACTGCAAAAAGTATCAGCTCTTTTTAGAGGCGATCCCCGATCAATGGATGTCAAAGCGACACCTAGCTCCAGGAGTGCCCGGCTGGGCTCCATTTCGCGGGCAACTACTCCCACAGAGTCGAAAGCAAGCGTTGGTCATTGTTTCGTCGCTGTTTGCGTGGCTAACAGAAGGTGGCTACCTCCAAGGGAATCCTTGGGCCTTGATGGGTAAGAAGAGAGGTGCTCATCAAGATGATGTGATCTTTGAGAGCAAGGCATTTTCTGAGGATGTGATGGCCAAATTCCTGACCTTCTTGGCATGTCAGCCCCCCTCCCCTTCCCGTTCCCGAATGCGCTTCATACTGTTGTTCCTTGAGTCTGTCGGGCTGCGATCTTCGGAATTTCTAAGCGCACGACTCGGTGACCTGCAGTGCATTGATGAAGGCTGGTTTCTTCAGGTAGAGGGCAAGGGATCGAAAAGGCGCTTGGCAGCCATTCCACAGCAAGCGCTGGAAAGCTTGAGCGACTACCTGGTGGATCGGGGATTGAAATCCATCGAATCAAATCCGGAGGAGACCCCCCTTCTGGCCAGCACGTTGGATCCGATGGAGCCTATTGGATACCAAGCCTTGTATGAGACCGTAAGAGGATGGATCAAAAGATTTTTGTCCCAAGTCGACTTGCCCACACGTGAACGGCGACTCTTAACCAGAGCCTCAACCCATTGGCTCAGGCATACCTTTGGCACCCGATCTGTCGCCAGATCTGTACCGCTCGATGTCATTCAAGCCCAGCTAGGCCATGCCTCCATTACGACCACAGCAAACATCTATGGGCGTGCCCCTATTCGACGAAGAGCAGAAGAACTTGCCAAAGCGTTTGGATGAAGCAAAAGGCCTTCGAATAGATCGAAGGCCTTGTTTTGATGCTTTGGCAACGTCACCCAAAAGGGCTTGTTTACATAGTCGCGATGTCATCACCCCCTCTCGGGGCATGAGGCATTTCCAGTCCGACTCAGCCCTCCAGATAGCCCTGAATCAACTTCAATAGGCCCTGGCGTCGCTCTTCATTGAAAGGAACATCCAATCGAATGATGGTGTTCCCTCGCGAATCCGTGGTCATCACCCCTGCGGATTTGCCACCAATTGCGATTTCAAGGCCCTTTGACCCAATCGTCCGCCCTACCCTCCCCTGCCCTTCCCCAAGCAATTCGGCCAGAATTTCCTTTGGCGACATCGTTGATGCGCGACCACGCAGAGCCTCTGCCCTGGCGATCACCCCTTCCGGGTCCTTTTGCTGGACTTCACTGAGGGGCTTCGCCCATCTGTATTGCAGATCCAGTGGGGATGCAAATGCATTCACAACCGAAATCGGCAGTCTAGCCAGCGAGAGGGCCTTGCCTACATCGCCGAGATCTCGACCGATGGCAGAGGCGAGTTGGCGATTGGATGAGTAGAGGCCCTGATCCAGGGCTCGTGCATACATCATCCCCTGCTCCCACGCGGAAAGATTTTTGCGGCTTCTATTCTCTCTCTCCATTTGAACAAACAATGTTTGGGCATCAATGGGCTCCACGATGGCGAGCACAGGCAGGCCCAACTCCAAACACGCACGATGCCGCCGATGGCCGAAGATGATCTCAAACTCTGCTTCGCCCACCCTATTGGGGTTGGACGGTCCAACCCCCTCCCCCACCGCCAACGGCCGGACTTTGATAGGTTGAATATTTCCGCCGGCGCTTTGCAATTCCGCCTTCAACTCAGCGAATTCGGCCCCCCCGAAGTTGCTCTCATGCCGGTTAGCCCAGATTGACGGAACGATCCGCTTTGGATCGATCAACCTAGCAACTTGCCCGCCTTCAAATTCAGCCAATCGCTCCTTCAGTGACTCGACCTCCTTGATCGCACTCGATTGCTCTCGCATGAATCCGAGCATCTGCCCCGGAGCAGTCTTTGTCCTGACTGCATTCGCCAATGGAGTTGGGTTTGACTGAGAGGGTAGGGGGGTTGGACGGTCCAACCCCCTATCTTCGGGTGCCTGCGGTCGAGCAGTTTGCTGTCCCTTCGGTACGCCAATCGCAATCGCTTTTTGAAGTAGTTTCTTGCCCATTACTTAGCTCCCTTCTTTGCCTTCTTCGTGGGCAAAACGCCTACCTGCTTGCGCCAGACCGAATGAATCGACGCCTCCACATAGCTCACGAACAAGTCGTATGCATCACGTGCTCGCTTGAACGTCTTTGCAGCACCGTCATATCTGTTTACATCGTAGACAGTTCCGAATTCAATGCTGGTCGTATCAACGACCGTTGTTTTGGGGATCTCAACGGGAAGAACTTTCTCAGCGTAGGTGGACTGAATCCACTGACGAACAATGGCTGAGTTCGCGTCCGTGGTAACGCGGGAAAGGAGAATCGAGATGAAGTCGAAATCCTTGGTCAGACCACGCTTAGTGATCAGTTCATTGCTCAAGTCAGAGAACAAAGACCAGAACTGAGCAGCGGATGCGAAGTCCAGGGCGTTAGGCGGTAGCGGCATGACGATGCCATTCGACGCCATAAATGCATTGATCGTGGTGTACGAAAGGGAAGGGGGGGTATCGATGATGATTACGTCGTATTCCCTACGAACATCATCAATGCCATAGTGAAGCACGTTCCAAAACTCAAATCCGTCTTCGTTTGTTTGACGAGCCGGGAGTGCAAACTCTGCTCCAAATAAGGCAGGGGCTGCAGCGACAAGATCAATACCATCCCAGTAAGTCGGTCGAATGGCGTACCTGATGGAGGTTTCGCTTCCCATTGCTAGAGGCAAGATGGTTTGATCCTCTTCAACCTCTGTATCAGGCAGGATGCCAAACAACGTAGTCAATGAGCCTTGAGGATCCGTATCGATCACCAAGACGCGATGACCGCGCAAAGAAAGGCCCTGCGCAAGCGTCATTGCAGTGGTAGTCTTTCCCACACCACCCTTGAAGTTGCCAACTGAAATGGTGACCGCTTCAGCACCTTCTGGACGTAACCGGTCCTGGTGATACGCTTTGATCCAGGTTCGCGACTCCGCGAGTGTGAACTCGCGACGATTCCCTGACTCGTTCAGTGTCCCTGTTGGAAGATCCCCTCGACTCAAGCGATGGGCGAATGATCCTTTTTCTATCCCTAGTAGCGCTGTTAACTGCGAAAGGTTGAAATGAGGTGCCGACTTGCGTGCGGTTGGCGCCAACATTGCCGTACGGATCATCTCCATCATCTCAACGGCTTTGTTGGCTTGGTCTGCTATCTGCCCCAGTGAGATAGCAGGAGAGAGGTTAAGCAGTTTGTCAGTCATTGCAACGGTACTCCTTCATAGCTGCAAGTCTATCCAATGCTTAACGCTTTTTTGATGTCTTAATGGAAAATCGTCAAGTGCGCAGCGATGGATACGACTTTGATCAACAGAAACCTCCTCTTTGGGGACTTATTCTTCTTGCTTTCGATGGTTCCTGCTTTTGGAAATGTTCAATGTCTTCAAATCCTTTAATACCTTTAGCCAGTTTTTCTTGTTTGTAAACAACAACTTAGGCCGTTTTGCGTGAGGGAAAACGGGGAGCTGCGGAGAGTTTTCGGGATCTTGTGGATGGGATTCAGGTGCCCACGGAGGAAAAGCGGGTGTTGCCGTGAGTCTTTGCGGGAGAGGTAGGTCTACTTCCTTTTGTAGGTCTATCTACCCCTTTGATGGCTGATTGGGACAGCTTGACGTGACGGTTTACGGGGGGTGCCTGGCTAGAGGGGGGTGTGGTGAGCCGAAGCGGGCTTCTTTTGCCTGAATCTAGAGGGTGCGTTGGCCATAGATGCTGCGACGTTCATCCGACGTGAGAGTTTTCGGGAGGCGTCTAGAGCCTGTCGACTAGTTAAGGTGAAGGTTTTCGGGGGGGCGTCTTCGGAGACGTATCTGCTACACGTGAAGCACTGGTTCACGTCAGTTGTATGATGGCTGTATGAGTGATGTTGTCAGCGATTCAACCCCTGAAGGCCGTGTGCCGGCTGTTCGGAAAAGGGGGGCTGCAGCCAAAGTGGTTGTTCAAAGTACGCCGATCAATCCGTTTGCCGCCGACGAGCTGCGCAAGCCGGTTAACACTCTGGCCATCGTTCCGCAAGCCAAGAAGATCACGCCACTCTTTCGCAAGGCCTACAACGTGATGCTTTTTTTGGCACAGGAGCAGGGCATCGAGAAAGAGTTCTATAGAGCGCCGCTTTCTGAAGTTCTTAGTGGCCTCGACTTTGACTCGCATGACACCGCATTGGTGAAGAAGCACTTTCGGGCAATGGCGACGACTGCAGTTGAATGGCAGTCGCCGACCACGGGGGAGGGCGGCAATTGGGCAATATCAGGTCTGATTGGTCACGCGGAGCTTAAGACCGAGCGAGGGCAGACCTGGCTGGAGTGGTCCTATTCCGTCAAATTGAAGCATGAGTTGCTCGAGCCTCGGGTATTCGCCCGCCTTTCGATCGAGATCATTTCTCAACTGAGAAGCCATGCCGCGATCGCCTTGTATGAAATTTGCGGGCGATACCGAGATGTAGGGCGCACCTCGCGTCAGCACTGGAGTTGGTGGCGACCCGTGTTGTCGGGTAAGCCCGAAACTGAAAAGCAAAAGGAGCTCGAGTACCGCTTTTTCAAGCGAGATGTACTCAAGCCTGCCATTGCAGAGCTCAACGCAATCAGTGACCTGGAAATTGAACTGCAGGAGTTCAAGCAGGGGCGATACACGTCTGACCTGCAGTTCTTGATCAAAAAGAAGAGGCAGACAGCATTGCCTTTGTCCACACCACCTAGGCCTGTGGACCTTTCCCTGATAGTCATTGCTGTCAGACTTGGGGTCGACGAGAACAAGGCTGAAACGATGTTGCTTGAGTATGGTCCAGAGGTTTTGAAGGAGGCGTTGCAGGCCCTGGAAAGGCGTCTGGCTACCGCATACCCAGAGCCACTTCGAGATCCAACTCGCTACTTGAAGGCGCTGATGCCTGCGGAGAGCAAGAAGGCAGAGAAGAGGGCGGAAGAAGAGGCGGAAGTTCAAACTGCCGCTGAGGCCGTTCAGAAGGACCTGCCGGCGCAGCGCCAAATTGCTTGGTCCGATGAATGGCTGAGAGCACGAAAGCGGGAAGTTATCGCGCAAATCGAGGCGTTGTCAGATGAGGCTCAGGGCGACCTGGTCAATTCGTTGTTGTCTGACATGGATACACGAAATGTTCACCCATCGCTCAAAAAACGCCTGCAGACGAGCGGTTGGAGGCACCCTATGGTTCAGCATGAGATGGTTCGGTTCTACGCTCAAGCGGCAATAGGCGAGGGATGGGACAAACCCACGGCAGAGCAGCTCTTGGATGTCGCTGCGAAATCGCAGTTGAAATGACCCGTGATGGACGTGATCCGTTCAAAGATGCTGACAGCCCATCGTGACAATGGGCGCGACCAAAGGGTAGGGCGCTAACTCAAGCTACCTCAACATAGCCTTTGTCGCTGTTCGTCGCTTGACGTCCAGGCCAGCAGCAAAGTCATCTCGGAACTCGTGTGTTGGATTGAGCATAGCAATGAGCCGGAGAAGTGGAAATCTGTACGCCAAGGTCTAACCCTTCTCACCGTAAGTTGATCACGACGAGCGAAGTGAAGCGCAACTGCGTGAGGGTGGTGGGGTGAAGGTGAAGCGAGATCGGGGGACGCCGCAAGGTGGGCCGCTGAGTCAGCTTCTGGCCAATGTAATGCTCGACGAGGTGGACAAGGCGCTTGAAGCGCGGGACTACTGCTGCGCGCGCTACGCCTACCACCTTCACGGCGACGACCCGCTCAGGCCTGGCCCAAGGTCCAGTGATGAGGCCGCAGTTCCTCAAGCAGGCGGTTGGGCATCATCAACCCAGAGGGCATATTCCGTCAGCAGAAACTGAGGCAAACTACTACCTCCAGATGCCTAGTTTTTGCGCGTCGGCTGTGACCTGAATGAAACCGCGCTACCTTCGCAAACCCAGCGTTCAAGTGGTCGTTACTTGGCACTGGCGAAGGTTAATGCTGGGGCTGACCTAAGAACTCAATTGAAACCATCTAGGTCAGCCCTTTCCGTCGCCGATGCCCCGCGACTCGCAATCAACGTCCTTGGAATTGCCCCCGTATGACCGGACACGGTCTATTCGCAATTGAGAGCCTGCCCGTTTGACTGGCTCAGGCGCTGGCGATGTTGCCTGAATTCACGCGGTAAGCGCATTTTCAGGCCCGAATGGGGATGTACCTCATTGAAGTGCTCGAACGCCGCTGGCAACTGGGCCAGAACCCGTGTGGCATCGCGCATGTCCATTCTGCTCACGTAATCGCGCCGGAAGGTCTTCACGAAACTCTCAGCCATGCCGTTGCTTTGTGGGCTGCATACCGGCGTGTTGACAGGCTTCAAACCCAGGGAGTGAGCAATTCGACGGGTATCGTGGGAGATGTAGGCACCACCGTTGTCCGTTAAAAACTCCAACTGGTACCCCTCGGGAATGGCCTCCACTGCGCCAAAGCGCTTCTCCACCGCTTCAATCAGCATCTCTTGAACTGGCTCCCCCAGCAGCCTGAGACGTGCAACTGGAGCACTTGCTGTTGGCCTGATTCGCCAGGGGCTGCAACTACTAACCTCTTACTTTATAAGTTCGGCCAACCTCACTGATTCTCTTTGAAGAAAACGGGGTCAAATTTCAGGTACCAAGATTCTTGAATTTGCGCACCAATTACTGGTGAGGTCGGGAATTTTCAATTTGAAATCGGCGCTCTGTGATCGTTGGTGGGCGAGTCAAGGTGAACTGTTTGGGTTTGGCGGATTCAACCGGTCGATGCAACACACTAGCAGTGCACGTTGTGCAAGGAGATTCGTGTGAAGCAAAGACCAAGGATCTACTACACCGCCGCCCAAAAAGCAGTGATGTGGGAGGAGTGGAAAAAGGGCAAGACGCTCCATCAGATCGGACTGCTCTTCGATCGACCTCACACCTCAATCCAGAACATTCTTTCGCAGACAGGTGGAATCCGTCCACCAGAGCGACGACGGTCCTGCAAGGCTTTGACAATGGCTGAGCGTGAAGAAATATCCAGAGCCCTGGCAATCGGTGACTCGATTCGCACTATTGCTAAGCGATTGGGCCGAGTACCGTCCACGGTCAGCCGGGAGCTTCATCGAAATGGCGGCTTTCTTCAATACCGAGCCACCTCGGCTGACGAGTCAGCCTGGGAACGCGCCCGCCGGCCCAAACGCTGCAAATTGGCGGCTAACCCTGGCTTGGCGCAGATCGTTGCAACAAAGCTGCAGAATCAGTGGTCGCCCGAGCAGATCGCTGGCTGGCTCAAGCATACTTATCCGAGCGACTCCAGTCTCCACGTGTCCCACGAAGCCATCTACCGAACGCTTTTCATTCAGACGCGAGGCGCCTTGAAGAAAGAGTTGCTCGAGCATCTGCGACGTACACGGGGAATGCGACGCTCCCGCCACTACACCCAGAAGACAGCAGGCCACGGTCAGATCAAAGACACTATCTCGATCAGTGAGCGCCCCCAGCAAGCCGACGACCGGGCTGTGCCTGGGCACTGGGAAGGTGACCTGGTGTTTGGCAGTGGGAACAGCCAAATCGCAACGCTGGTAGAGCGCAGCACGCGATACCTGACGCTGGTCAAAGTAAAAGCCAAAGACACCCAAACAGTGACTGACGCGTTGATCAGACACGCAAGCCAACTGCCCGCAGAATTGTATCGATCACTCACCTGGGACCGCGGAACCGAAATGCACGCCCACAAGCGGTTTACGGTTGCGACCGATATACAGGTTTATTTTTGTGACCCCCAAAGCCCATGGCAGCGCGGCAGCAACGAGAACGCCAATGGTCTTATCCGTCAATATCTACCAAAGGGTCTGAACATCTCCGTCTATTCGCAGGCTGAACTCGACGCAATTGCCCGACAATTGAATGAAAGGCCGAGAAAGAAACTGGGGTACCGGACACCGGCCGAGATGTTTCAAGAATGTGTTGCATCGACCGGTTGAATCCGCCTTTCATGATTTCTATAAATTACCCTTGACAACAGTGTTACTAAACGTGGTAGTTGTATTAAACTCCAGATTGGTCCTATACAATCGGTTATGTTCAGCAAAAGAGCAGTGGGTCGTGGTTCCTTTCAGTGCCCGGCCTTGGGGATAGTAGGCACTGGCTCTAAATAAAGCAATTCTTGCTGTCATATTCGGTTAGTGCCGGTTCACTTTTGATGTAAGCAATTCATACAGTTAAAGGAAATTCTCATGTCCAGTTACAAGGATCTTCTGGCCCAGCGCGAAGCTCTGGAAGCCAAAATTCAAGAAGCCCGCAAGGTGGAAGTCGCTGCAGCAGTTGCGAAGGTCCGTGAGTTGGTGGCTGATTTCGGCCTGACTACCGAAGACGTCTTCCAGGCACCTCGTGCACGCAGCAGTTCGGTTAAGGGCGGCACCGTTCCTGCTAAATACCGTGACCCCAATACCGGTGCAACTTGGACAGGTCGTGGGAAAGCCCCGACGTGGATCAAGGATCAGGACCGCGATCAATTCCTGATCAAGTAATTGATCTTCTGTGGGGGCGCTGTCCCCATGAAGGTGAATTAACTGTTTACGATCTCGTTGACAGGCCCTCAACCCAGCCATTGTGCTGGGTTTTTGTTTTTGAAGCCGGGTTGGCAACCTTAGACCACAAATTTTTGTAGTCTAAAGAGGCAGATTTATATTACATGGATGGCAAGGATTTCTATGAAAGCCCTGCTTCTACGCCGTTCGACAAATAAGACGTCTCTGGGAGGTGATTCATGACTGAACATGCTGCTGTGTTGCCGTTGCCTGGAGATACGGTGGTCATCGATCTTTGGCTTGAGCACAGTTCCGCCTCTGACCGTGATCCCATTGGTTTGAAAGGGGAGCCTTCGTACCGGTACTTCTGGAGCACGTGGCTTCAT
>RXJO01000258.1:17680-18728 GCA_003987795.1 Curvibacter sp. | reverse complement strand
CTGGTTGTAGCGCTGCAGGACCGCAGGCTGCGATCGCAGGCGCACCTGGGCGATCTGGCCCAGGGGCACGTTGGTTTGACCCTGGGCGCTGTGGATGGGCAGGGCTGGCAACTGTTCCAGGCGTGTCTGCAGCGATTTGTCCGCCCGCAGCACGATCGGCAGCACCGTGTCCTCTTCGTGGATCTGAGCGATGGTGACGCCCCCCAGCAGGGTCTGCAGGCTACTGGTCAGATCGGCTCGACTCACGCCGGCCGCCTGGGCCTTGGCCAGGTCCACCTCGATGTCCAGTTGCTGGATCAGGCGCTCCGCATCGTTGCGCACCTCGCTCATGCCGGGCAGGGCCTTCAGGCTGGCTTCAAGCAGCGAGGTGGCCTCTTGCTGTGCTTCAGCGTCGCCACCAGTGATGCGGAACACGGCGGTTCCTGCATCCGAAGACCCCATGGAGAAGCGTTTGGGCTGGATGCGCAGGTCGGGGAACTGCTGCTGCAGGCCTTGGGTCACCTGCTGGATCGCCTCGGCGTGGCTGAAGCCGGGAGCCAGGGTCAGCACCGCATAGGCACGGTGCTCGGCTGGTGTGGGGGGATTCAAGGCCAGAATGAAGCGAGGGCCGCCATCACCCACGTACACCGCGGAGCTGCTCAGGGCCGGAAAGGCCTCCCGGTCGGTCAGGGCCAGGCCGACGGCCTGTGCGCGGCGCAGGGTCTGGGCCGTGCCCGCATCGGGGGCCAGCTCGATGTCCATCTGCAGTTGTCGCCGCTCCGAGGCTGGCATCAATTCGGAGGGCACGTGGGCCAGCAGGCCGCCCGCCGCCAGCAGCAGCGAGACCATGGCGCCGATGTAGAGCTTGCGGTGGGCCAGCACCCAGCGAACCTTGCCGCGGTACCAGCCGGTGATGGATTCGACGGCCCGTGCGGTCCGGCTGAGTTCGGCGTGATGCCGAGCAAAGCGCTGGCAGAGCAGCGGGGTCACGGTCACGGCCAGCAGCAGTGACAGCAGCAGTGCGATGGCCATCACGATGCCCATGCTGCGCAGGTACTCTCCGGTCTCG
>RXJO01000258.1:3020-17630 GCA_003987795.1 Curvibacter sp. | reverse complement strand
TGATGGCCAGCGAGGACACCAGCAAGGGCACCAGCATGCTCCGACCCGCCTCGGCCGCGGCCTGCTCCCGGGGTTCGCCCAGGCTCAGCCGGCGCTCCATGTCTTCCGCCACCACGATGGCGTTGTCGACGAAGAGGCCCAGGGCGATGATGATGGCCCCCACCGAGATGATGTGCAGGTCGATGCCCAGCAGCTTCATCAGGGTCAGCGTGCCCAGGATGGTGGCCGGCACGATGGCGCCCACGATCAGTCCGGTGCGCAACCCCAGGAAGAGCACCACCACGCCCATCACGATGACGGTGGTTTCCAGAAAGACCTGCCCCACCTGCTTGAGCTGGCGGGTCACGATCTGGGCCTGATCGGTGATCGGCACCAGGGTCATGCCGGCGGGCAGGCGGCTCTGCAGTTGTTGCACCCGCTCGCGCAGGCGCTCGGCAAAGCTCACCACGTTCAGGCCGGGGTCCATGGACACGGCGATCACCACCGCCTCGATGCCGTTGACGAAGGCGCCTGCCTGGGCCGGGTCCTGAGGCCCTCTCTCGATGCGGGCCAGTTGCTGCAGCGCCACATGGCCTCCGCCGGGCAGTGGCACCCAGGTGCTCCCCAATTGGGCCAGGCTGCTGGCTTCGCCGCTCACGCGCAGGGCCAGGGTGGCATCGCGGGTCTCGACGAAGCCCGCCGATGCCATGGCGTTGCGCGCGGTCACGGCACGCTCCACCGATGCCGGTGTCAGGCCCCGCGCACTAAGGGCCGGGATGTCGAGCACGATCTGGATCTGTTCGTCGCGCACCCCGTGCAGAGATACCCGCTCCACGCCGGGCACTTTGAACAGGTTGTCACGCAACTGGCGGGCCTGGGCCCTGAGTTCTCCGGCGGTGTAGCCCGGACCGGTCAGCCCCAGGGTCAAAACCGCCACGCGGCCGAACTCGTCGTCCACCCAAGGGCCCTGGGTGCCGGGTGGCAGCCTGGGCTGTAGCAGGTTCACCCGTGTGCGCAGGCGTTGCCACACATCGGGGAGCTTCGCGGCCGGCACAGCGGGGTCCAGTTCGACGTAGGTGAAGGCGAGCCCGGGGCGCACCGTGGTCTTGACCCGCTTGACCTCGGGCAGGCCCATGATGCCTTCTTCGGTGGGGCGGGCCACGCGTTGCTCGATCTGCTCCACGGTGGCCCCGGGCAGCGAGCTCATCACCGTGGCCGTGCGGATCGTCACCGGCGGCTCTTCGGTCGCCGGAAAGTCTAGCGCCAGCCACAGGCCGGTCAGGAGCAGCGCGAACAAGGCCAGCAGGGTGAAGCGCGGGCGTGCCAGCGCCTGGGCGGTCAGTCCGTTCATGGTCGTCCTCCGTGCGGGTAGGGCACCGGGCGCACCACGGTGCCGGCAGCGATGCCTGCGGCACCAGCCACCACCACCGGGTCTCCCTGCGTCAGACCGCGGGTGATCTGGATCCAGTCACCGCGCGCGGGCCCCACCTGGACCTCCACCTGTTCCACTGTCTTGCCATCCCGGGCCAGACGCAGCACCTGGCCCTGGCCTTCCTGCCGGCCCGGCATAACGGCCCGTGCAGGGATTTCCGTGCTGCCCTCGGGCGCCGTCTTGGCAGCCGATTCGTGTTGCAGGCGCATCGGCCAGGTGGCGCCGACCGCAGTCTGTGGCGGTGCAGCCAGGTAGGCACGAACCAGGCCACCCGCCTCCAGGCGGCTGCCGACCCGCAGCACCTGTGTCGACCAGGGGGACGAGCCCGGCTTGACCAGGGTGACTTCCTGACCCGGCTTCAGCGCCAGCCCCTCAGGCATCGTGACGGCGAGTTCCCGGCCCGGCCCGTCCACGGCCAGCACCGTAGCCCCGGCCGTCACCACCTGTCCCGACTCCAGTGCGCGCAGGCCGATGTTGCCGGCCATGGTCGCGCGCAGTGCCGACTGTTCCAGGGACCACTGGGCCGAGGCCCGTTGCGCTCGCGCGGTGTGAAGCACGGCCTGCGATGCGGCCAGTTCGGCCTGCAGGGCTTCGAGCTCTCCCACCCGGGTCGCACCGGCCTCTTGCGCTGCGCGCAGCCGTTCCAGGCGTTGAGCCAACTCATCCTGGGTGGCCTGGGCCCGGTTGACCTCGCCCTGCGCTGCGGCCACGGCGGCCCGCAAGGGCGCTGCATCCAGCACGGCCAGCACCTGACCCGGGCGCACCGTGTCACCGGCTTGGACCAGGACCTGGGTCACCCGCCCCGGGACTGCGAAGGCCAGTTCGGCGCGTTGCGCCGCGCGGATTTCACCGATCAGTTCGATCGATGTGGGGCCGGCCGGGCGCGCCTGGGTCACATAGGCCGGCCGGACCTCTTCGGTCACTTCAGGGGCTGGGGCCCGATTGCAGCCCCCAAGGGCCACGGTCGGTGCGATGAGCCACAGGGCTAGCCTGGGGCGGAACAGGGTGGGTTTCATGGTGCTTGATTCCAGAGAATTCGGGGCGGCCACAAGGGGGCTTGGGCGCGTCTGGAATGTAGAAGCCGGTGGCCTCCGTCTGGGGGGCCGTAGCGGACAGACATAGGACAATTTCGGTCATTTGTAAGAAAATCAAAATCTTTTCAGTCATGGTTTGAGCGCCGCCCGGGCGTGAGGGGGGCCAAGCCGACGAGCTTTCTCATGTCCGCTCCCAAGCCCTGCCCCTCGCGCGTCGAAGCCGACCCGGCAACCCTTTCATCCCGACAGGTCGCCGACATAGTTCCGTTTCTTGCCCGCTCCCTGCTGGGGCTGGCCGAGGACCGGGGCCTCGGCGCGGAACGTCTGTGTCGAGGCCTGGGCTTCACCTACGGAGATCTGCTGGACCGAGATCTGCGCCTGTCCTATCAGCAGGTGCGGGCGCTGATCCTGCGGGTGCAGCAAGTGCTGCAAGAGCCTGCGCTGGGGATCGCCAGTGGCGGGCGCCAGACCCCGGTGTCCTGGGGGTTGCCAGGCTTGGCCATGCTGACCTGCGAGACCTTCGGGGAGGCCATCGGATACGGGCTGGCCCAGCAAGGTGCCGCCGGGGCCATGTTGCACAACGTGTTCGAGGTGAGCGGACGGCAGGCCCACCTCGATGTGCAGCCCCACCACTTCGATCTGGAAATCGAGCCGTTTCTGGTCGAGGAGAACTTTGCCGGTGCGGTGGCTGTGGCCCGCTACTTGGTGGGGGCCGCGTTTTCGCCGCTGCGGGTGGAGTTCGCCTTTGACAAGCCGGCCCACGAGGCCAGGTACCGGCGCTTCTTCCGTTGCCCCATCCACTACGGCGCGGGTGGCCATCGTCTGACCCTGGAATCCCGCTGGCTGGAGGTTCGGCTGCCCGGCTATGACCGCATCACCTGCGGCCTCATGCGGGCCCAGCTCAACACCGTGCTGCCCAGGCCCGCGGGGCGCAGTGATCTGGTGGAGTCGCTGACCAACCGCATGCGCCTGGGGGGTGAGGAGCTGCCCCGACAGGCCGAGCTGGCCCAGATGATCAACCTCAGCGAGCGCACGCTGCGGCGTCGGCTGGAGTCTCAGTCCCAGAGCTTTCGCAGCTTGCGTGACGCCACCCGCTATGAAAAGGCCCGCGATCTGCTGCAGAACTCCGGGCTCACGATGGCCGAGGTGGCCGGGCGGGTCGGCTATTCGGATGCACGGGCCTTTCGCCGCGCGTTCAAGCGCTGGTCCGGTGTGTTGCCTGCCGATTTCAGAGCCCGGGCCGTGGCTGCAGCCCCCCGTCGGGGCGTGCCGACCTGAGTCATGTGTCTGCTCTCCGGGGGCTGGCCTGCCTGAAGGGCATGCCATACTGCCGACGCCGGCCATCAGTGCCCCGGTGGCCCCCGGTCTTCCCCTCACTGCGTCTTCTTTGTTCATGTCGACCCTCAACCGGCCTTCGCATCCTCCTGGCTTCATGGTGCTGCACGGCAACCGCCTCGAAGATCTGCGCGACCTGCTGGTGCAGTTCCTGCGCGCGCAGCCGCTGGCGCCCCTGGCGCCCGAGGTGCTGCTGGTGCAGAGCGCCGGCATGAAGCACTGGCTCGAGGTGTCACTGGCCGATGACGCGGCCTTGGGCGTTTTCGCCGCCACCCGCATGGAGCTGCCCAGCGGCTTTCTGTGGCAGGTTTACCGCCAGGTGCTGGGGGCCGACCAGGTGCCCACCCACATGCCTTTCGACAAGTCCAGCCTGGTGTGGCGTCTGATGCGCCTGCTGCCCGAGCTGATCGAACAGCGCCCGGTGTACCAGCCGCTGCAGCGCTACCTGCGCGAGGCCCCGGACGGGCGCAAGCTCTACCAACTGGCCTTGCAACTCGCCGATGTGTTCGACGGCTACCAGAGCTACCGTGCCGACTGGCTGGCCGCCTGGGCGCAGGGCCGCGATGTGCTCAGTCAGCCCCAGGGGCCCGATCTGCCGCTCGACCCGGCCCAGGCCTGGCAGCCGGCCCTGTGGCGCGACCTCCGTGCCGATGTGGGCGATGCGCTGGCCGAAGCCTCGCGCGCGGCCGTGCATGCCCGGGTCATGACGCGCCTGCAGCAACTGGCCGCCGAGGGTGGGCGCCCCGCAGGCCTGCCCGAGCGCATCGTGGTGTTCGGCATCTCGTCGCTGCCGCACCAGGCGGTCGAAGCCCTGGCGGCGCTGGGCCAATTGAGCCAGGTGCTGATGCTGGTGCACAACCCCAGCCAGTACTACTGGGGCGATCTGGTCGAGGGGCATGCCCAGCTGCGCCAGGTGCTGCGGCGACGTCAGGCCGTCAAGCCGGCCCAACTCGAGGCGGCCCGGGCGGCGCGTCCTGGCCACCCGCTGCTGGCCTCCTGGGGCAAGCAGGGGCGCGACTACCTGCACATGCTCGACGAGTTCGACAACGTGGAGGGCTATCGCCACCGCTTGGTGCGCGTCGATGCCTTTGTCGATCCACTCGAAGATTTGGCGACCCCCCGCCAGTTGGCCCAGCTTCAGTCGGGCATGCTGCACCTGCAGACCCCGGCCGAACCCTGGGCGCTGCAGCCCACGGACGATTCCATCACCCTGGTCACCTGCCATTCGGCCCAGCGCGAGGTCGAGGTGCTGCACGACCAACTGCTGGCCTGGTTCGACGCCGACCCGGCGCTGCGCCCGCGCGACGTGATGGTCATGGTGCCCGACATCGCCGTCTTCGCACCCCACATCCAGGCCGTGTTCGGTCGCTTTGCCCCGGGGCAGCCGCGGCACATCCCCTACTCGGTGGCCGATCGCTCGCCGCGCCAGTCGCCCATCGTGCAGGCGCTGCAGACTCTGCTGTCGCTGCCCCAGTCGCGCCTCACGCTGTCGGACTGGCTCGGCCTGTTCGAGGTGCGGGCGCTGCGTCAGTGTTTCGGGCTCGGCGAGGTCGAGGTGGACGAGCTGCACCGCTGGCTGCAGCAGGCTGGCGTGCGTTGGGGGCTGGACGAGTCGCACCGGCGCCAATGGGGGCTGCCTGAGGGCGTGGCCGGTGCCGGTCACAACACCTGGTCTTTCGGCCTGCGCCGCCTGTTGCTGGGCTACGCCTTGGGCGAGGGCCGCGGCGAGGCGGGGCAGGTCTGGGCCGACACCTTGGCGCAGCCCGCCCTCAGCGGGCTGGACGCGACCGTGGCCGATGCCCTGCTCGATTGGGTCGATGCCGTCACCGAGACCCTGCAGGCCCTGGGGCGAGAACGGCCCCCCGCCGAATGGGGCGAGGTGTTCCAGGGCGTGGTCGAACGCTTCTTCGAAGCGGCGGACGAGCACGAAGCCCGCCAGCTCGACACCTTGCTGGCACCGCTGGAGACCTGGCTGCAGGCCTGCGAACAGGCCGGCCTGACCAGCGCCTTGCCGCTGGAGGTGGCACGCGAGCACTGGCTGGCGCAGTTGCAGGAGGGCGGCCTGCAGCAGCGCTTTCTGGGCGGTGGCGTGCAGTTCGGCACCTTGATGCCGATGCGCTCCATCCCCTTCAAGGCGGTGTGCCTGCTGGGCATGAACGATGGCGACTACCCACGCCAGACCGCCCCCCGCGACTTCGACCTGATGGCGAGCCACTGGCGTGCCGGCGACCGCTCGCGGCGTGAGGACGATCGCTATCTGTTCCTGGAGGCCCTGCTGTCGGCGCGCGACCGCCTCTACCTGAGCTGGCAGGGCCACCGCGCCACCGACAACGCCGAGCGACCGCCCTCGGTGCTGGTGGCGCAGTTGATCGAGCACCTGCACAGCGGCTGGAGCCCGGCGCGACCGGTGCGGCAGCAGCCGCTGCAACCGTTTTCCGAGGCCTACTTCCGTGCGGGTTCGGGCTTTCGCACCTATGACAGCGACTGGGCGCAGGCGCACCAGAGCGCGCAGCCCCTTGAAACCATGGCCTTGTCAGAGGCGCTGGCGCCTCCCGTGCCCGATCCCTTGAGCCTGCATGCGCTGCGCCAATTGCTGCGCCAGCCGGTCGAGGTCTTTTTCAAAGCCCGGCTGGGCGTGGTGCTCAGCGAACTGGAAGAAGCCGGCGAAGACACCGAGCCCTTTGCCCTCGACGGCCTCGACAAGTACCTGGCAGGCCAGTCAGTGCTCGAGGCGGCCGACCCTGTGCGGGCCCTGGCCGAGCTGCCGCTGAGCGGCCTGTTGCCCCTGGCCGCTTTCGGGCAGCGCGATCTGCTCGAGCTCCAAGGCCGTGTCGCCGTGGTCCAGGAGCGCCTGTCGCCCTGGGCCGAGCGTTACCCCCACGCCTTGCCTGTGCAGGCCATCGACCTGGTGGTGGACGGCCTGTTCTTGCAGGATTCACTCGGCGGCTTGTTCGGCCCGGCCACGGACAGTGCCCCCTCCGAGGGTTTGTGGCCCGGCCCCTGTCTGCAGCGGGTGCTGCGCCCTGGCGCGGTGCTGCAGGGCAAGGGCAAGGAACAGGGCGCCCGGGTCGAGGTGCTGGCCGCGGTCTGGGTCAACCACCTGGCGGGCTGTGCCCAGGGGCTGGCACTGACCAGCACCGTGCTCGGGCTGGACGGGCAGATCGTGCTGCGTCCGCTGATGCCGGCGCGGGCGCTGCAGATCCTCCAAGGCCTGGTGCAGGTCTACCGGGCTGCGTGGCTGCGGCCCCTGCCGGTGGCCTGCCTCAGCGGCTGGGCCTATGTCCAGGCGCTGCGCCGCGGCAAGGACGAGGCCCAGGCCCACGAGCTGGCCCGTGCCGCCTACGAGGGCGACTACCAACGCGAGGGCGAGGCGGTGCGCTCGGCCTATCTGCAACGCTGCTTCCAGGGCTATGCCGAGCTGCGGGACGAGCTGCCGCAGTGGGCCGAAGCCCTGTATGGCGAACTGGCCCGGCACCTGCACCTGGGCCCTCTCGGAGACCCGGAATGAACGCCGCCACTGACCCCAAGCCTGCGCCCCTGATGCAGCGCCTGGACCCGCTGGCCATGCCGCTGCAGGGCCTGCAGGTGATCGAGGCCTCGGCCGGCACCGGCAAGACCTGGACCGTGGCCGCCCTGTATGTGCGCCTGGTGCTGGGCCACACCGAGGCGGGCCTGGAGGCTGAGCGGGCGCTGTTTCCGCCGCAGATCCTGGTGATGACCTTCACCGATGCGGCCACGGCCGAACTGCGAGGGCGGGTGCGCGAGCGCCTGGCCCAGGCGGCGCGCTGTTTTGCCGACACCGAGGCCGGGCGGGCCGAGGCCGATGGTTTTCTGCTCGAGTTGCGCGACCAGGTGCCCGAAGCCGACTGGCCGGCCTGCGCCGCCCGGCTCGACATCGCGGCCCAATGGATGGACGATGCCGCCATTTTCACCATCCACGGCTGGAGCAGCCGCATGCTGCGCCAGCATGCCTTCGACAGCGCCAGCCTGTTCGAGCAGGAACGGGTGGAAGACGGCGACGCCCTGCGTCTGGCCGCTGCTCAAGACTATTGGCGGCGCTGGTGCTACCCGCTGGGGCTGGCGCAGATCGGTGCCATCGCTGCGCTGGGTGGCACGCCCCAGGCCCTGCTCGAGCGCCTGCAGCCGCTGTGGGCCCTGGCCGAACGCGCCCCGGGCCAACCCGGCTATGCCGGCCCCGAGCCCGATGTCCTGGTGGCCCGCTGGGCCGATTGGCAGGCCCGCCGCGAGCCCCTGGAGGCGCGGGCCCGCGCGGGCTGGACACCCGAGCTGGTGCAGGCCGTGAGCGAGGCGGCGGCGGCCAAGCAGCTCAAGAACTACCGCCCCGACTGGTTGGCCGGCTGGCTGGCCCAGATGGCGGCCTGGGCCCAGGGCGAAGACATCAAGCTCGAGGTGCTGGAGCGCTTTGCGCTGCCTCGCCTGCTCGAGCGGGGCTGGGCCCAGGCCCAGGCGCATGGGGCCTTGGACGACATCGAGGCCCTGTGCGGACACCTGCAGACCGAGCCCGACATCGGCCCCGACTGGCTGGCGCATGCGGCCCGCGAGATCGGTGCCGCCTATCAGGCCGCCAAGGCCCGGCAGGCGCAGTTCGATTTTGCCGACCTGTTGCAACGCCTCTACCACGCCTTGCAGGCCCCCGATGGCCGCCTGGCCGCCGCCATCCGGCAGCAGTTCCCGGTGGCCCTGGTGGACGAGTTCCAGGACACCGATCCCTGGCAGTACGGTGCGCTGGCGCGCATCTACCACGGCCCCGAGGCCCAGGCCGCCGGCACCGGCCTGGTGATGATCGGCGACCCCAAGCAGGCCATCTACAGCTTCCGGGGGGCGGATCTGGACACCTACCTCCAAGCGCGTGCCCAGGCCCAGGCCATCCACACCCTGTCGGGCAACTTCCGCTCCACCCGAGGGGTGGTGGCCGCGGTGAACCACATCTTCTCGCGGCTGCAGGCACCGTTCGGCGCCGTGCCGTTTGATTGCGTGGAGGCGCGCAATCCCAAGGTGCAGCCCCTGCAATGCGCCGGCCAGCCCCAGCCCGCCCTCACCGTGTGGTGGCAGCCACGTGACGAGCCCGCCACCAAGTCGGCCCTGCTGGCCGACATGGCTGCGTTGTTCGCCAGTCAGATGGTAGGCCTGCTGCAACAGGGCGTGGCCCGACCCGGCGACATGGCGGTGCTGGTGCGCAGTGGTCACGAGGCGCAGGCCATCCGCGTCGAACTGGCGCGCCGTGGGGTGCGCAGCGTCTATCTGTCCGATCGCGACAGCGTCTACGCCACGCCCGAGGCGCACGAGCTGTGGTGCCTGCTGCGTGCGGTGGCCCAGCCGCGCTCGCTCAGCGCCGTCAAGGCCGCCTTGCTGACCCGGCTCTGGGGTCTGTCCTGGCCGGCTCTTGAGGCCTTGCTGCGCGACGAAGACGCCTGGGACGCACTGATCGACCGCCTGCACGCCTGGCAGAAGGTGTGGCAGCAGCAGGGCGTGCTGCCCCTGCTGCACCGCTGCCTGCACGAGCTGCAGGTGCCGCGTCGCCTGATGGACCCGGCGCTGGCCGAGGCCTCGGCGGAGGGCCCGCAGGGCGAGCGACGCCTCACCAACCTGCTGCACCTGGGCGATCTGCTGCAGCAGGCCAGCCAGGGCTTGCAGGGTGAGGGTGCCCTGATCCGCCACCTCGAGGCGCAGTTGCGCGACCCGCGCGCCAGCGGCGAGGCCGCTCAGACCCGGCTCGAAAGCGATGCCCACCTGGTGCAGGTGGTCACCATGCACAAATCCAAGGGCCTGCAATACCCGTTGGTGTTCCTGCCCTTTGCGGCGGGCTTCCGCGAAGACAGCCGTGGCGATGAGGCGGCCGATGCCCTGCGGCTGGCCGAAGATGTGCGCCTGCTTTATGTGGCCCTGACCCGTGCCGAGCAGGCCCTGTGGCTGGGCGTCACCCCGGTGAAGGGCGATCTCGACGGCAAGAGCCCGCGCCTGCGCAGTGCGCTGTCGCGCCTGCTGGGGCGCCAGGGCCCGGACGATCTGGCCGCCGCCCTGCAGGCCTGGGCTGAATGCCCCGACATCGCGGTGCTGCCTGCGCCGGCCCCCGGCGATGAGGTCTATGTGGCGCCGGCCGCCGAGTCTGCCCATCAGGCCGCTTTGCAGCCGCGCCGCACCTTGCGCAGCGGCTGGTGGACGGCCAGCTTCAGCGCCCTGACCCGCGAGCTCATGCCCTTGAGTGCCGAGTCGGCCGTGCCTCCGTCCGAGCGCGAGGCTCGCCTGGAGGATGCCCAGGCCGACAGCCTGCCCCTGCTCAGCCCTGAGCTGGCCGGCGTCGACACCGCACAGGTGGCCCTGCCCGGGGCCTGGGACGAGTTCCCTGCCGGCAGCCGTTACGGCACCTTGCTGCACGATCTGCTGGAGTGGCAGGCCCAGCGCGGCTGGCCCATCGCGGGGCCGGGTGCCGTGACGCCCGAACTCGACACGGAGTGGACCGCGCTGCTGGCCCGCCAGTCCCGGGCCCTGAAGCTGGACGACACCCAGGCCGCTGCGCTCGATCCCTGGGTGCGTCAGTTGGTCCGCGCCGAACTGCACTGGCCCGGCCTGGCCCAGCCGCTGGTGCTGGGCCGCCTGGCGCCATCGCAATACTGGGCCGAGATGGCTTTCAGTGTGCCGGTTCGTTCGTTGTCGGCGCAGTCGCTCGATGCCCTGATCAGCGAGCAGGTGCTGCCTGGCCAGCCCCGGCCCGCCCTGCAGCCGCGCCAGCTCGAGGGCATGCTCACCGGCTTCATGGATCTGGTGGTCGAGCACCAGGGCCGCTACCACGTGCTGGACTACAAGTCGAACCGCCTGCCCGACTACGCGCCGGCCACCCTGGCCCAGGCTGTGCTGGCGCACCGTTACGACGTTCAGTACAGCCTGTACCTGCTGGCCTTGCACCGCCTGCTCAAGTGGCGCCTGCCGGGCTACAGCCCGCAACGCCACCTGGGGGGCGCGATCTACCTGTTTGCACGCGGCATCGACCAGCCCGGCCAGGGCGTGTTCTTCGAGCGCCCGCCGCACGAGCTCATCACCGCGCTGGACCAGGCCTTTGCCCGATCAGAGGTGCCTGCATGACCCTTTCGATGTTGGCGGGCGCCTGCGAAGCGACCCCCTTGAACCGCCTGGACCGGGCGCTGGCCGATTTCGTCCAGCAAGCCCAGCCCAGCGCCGACCCGCGCCATGCCTGGCTGGCCGCCCTGGTCAGCCACCAGTATGGGCGCGGACACGCCTGCCTGGATCTGACCGCATTGCAGCGCGATCCCGGCCCCACCCTGGGCTGGGAGGCGCCGGCCTTGCAGGCCCTGCCCGCCGATCTGGCTGCCGCCGCTGACAGCCTGCCCTGGGTGCAGGGCCCCTGCAGCCCCCTGGTGCGCGATGGCGAACGTCTCTATCTGCGCCGCAACTGGGAGGCCGAGCAGGCCATCCGCCAGAGCATCGAAGCCCGCCTGGCCCTGCCGGCCAAGGCGCCCGAGGGCCTGGCCCAGGCCTTGGCGCAGTTGTTTCCACCCGATGCGTCGGTGCCCGGACCCGATTGGCAGAAGGTGGCTTGCGCCCTGGCCGCGCGCCAGCGCCTGACCTTGGTCACCGGCGGGCCCGGCACCGGCAAGACCACCACCGTGGTGCGATTGCTGGCCTTGCTGCAATCACATGCCCGGGCGCAGCACGGGCGGCCCTTGCGGGTGGCGCTGGCCGCGCCCACCGGCAAGGCGGCGGCGCGCCTGGGCGAGTCGATCGCCTCGGCCATCCACGCCTTGCCCGAGGCCTTGCGTGCCGACATCCCAGCCCACGCCGCGACCTTGCACAAATTGCTGCAGGTGCGGCCCGGTGGCGCTGCGGCGGCCCCGGTACCCGCGCTGGCCTTGGACCTGGTGGTGGTGGACGAGGCCTCGATGATCGACCTCGAGATGATGGCCCGCCTGCTGCGCGCCGTGCCCCTGCACGCCACCGTCATCCTCTTGGGCGACAAGGACCAACTGGCCTCGGTCGAGGCGGGTGCGGTGATGGGCCAACTGTGCCACGGTGCCCAGGCCGGCCGCTACAGCCCGGCCACCGTGGCCTGGCTGGCCGAGGTGGCCCAGGTCGATCTGAGCCCCTGGCAGGGCGACGGTGGCGTGTTGGCCCAGCAGACGGTGATGTTGCGTCACAGCCGTCGTTTTGCCGGCGACAGCCCCATCGGCCAGTGGGCCCGGGCGGTGAATGCGGGTGATGCCGCGGCGGTGCGTCAGCTTTGGCAGCAGGCCCCGGCGGCTGGCCGCAGCAGCGAATCGGTGCAGCGTCTGCAGCCGCGCCCCGGTGGCGACCCGGCCCTGGCCTCGCTCTGGCGGCAGGGCTGGCAACCCTGGCTCGAGGCGCTGGCCCGCCTCGACCCGGGCGGCAGCACCGACCCCCAGGCCTTGCAGGCCCTGGCCGCCCTGGCCCGTTTCCAGGTGTTGTGTGCGGTGCGTGAAGGGGCCTGGGGGGTGCAGGCGCTGAACCGCCGCATCGCGCTGGCGCTGGGCTT
The DNA here is from genome assembly GCA_003987795.1 of Curvibacter sp. Lineage (GTDB taxonomy): Bacteria > Pseudomonadota > Gammaproteobacteria > Burkholderiales > Burkholderiaceae_C > Curvibacter. The sequence continues at coordinate 5,323 of RXJO01000258.1, read as the reverse complement.
TCCGCCCGAGGGCTGGTACCCGGGGCGGCCGGTGATGGCCACCCGCAATGACTACGCCCTCAAGCTCATGAACGGCGACATCGGCCTGTGCCTGCCGCATGCCAAAGGTTTGCGGGTGGCCTTCCCCGACGGGGCCGGTGGGGTGCACTGGGTGCAGCCCTCGCGCCTGGATGCGGTGGAGAGCGTGTTCGCCATGACCGTGCACAAATCGCAGGGCTCTGAGTTCGAGCATGTGTGCCTGGTGTTGCCGGAGCAGCCCGTCGCCGTGCTCACGCGGGAGCTGCTTTACACCGGCATCACCCGCGCCAAGGCCCGGCTGACCCTGGCGGTGCCGGCCATGCCGGTGCTGATGCGTGCGGTGGAACGCCAGATCGTGCGCAGCGGTGGCCTGGTGATGCCGTGATCCGTTTCAGGCGCGGGTCGCAAAGCGCTGCAGCAGTTCGCCCAGCGCCATCGGTCGGGCCAACAGATAGCCTTGCACAAACTGGCCGCCGCAGGCCCGCACCCGCTTGAGCTGGGTGACGGTTTCCACGCCTTCCACGATCACTTGCAGGCCCAGGTGCCGACCCAGGTCGAGAATCGTCCGCACGATGGCCTCGTCGCTGCCGCTGTCCTCTCCCAGGCTTCGGACAAAGCTGCGGTCGATCTTCAGGGTGTTCAGCGGCAACTGTTTGAGCAGTGACAGTGCCGAATGTCCCTGGCCGAAATCATCGAGGCTGATCTCGAAGCCGGCCGCGCGCAATCGGCCCATCACGGCGGTGACCTGTGCGGGTTGCTCCATCACCAGGGTCTCGGTCAGTTCCAACGAGAGCTGGGCCGGTTTCAGGCCATGGCGGCGCGTGAGGGCCAGCAACTCCTCGGGCAGCGCGTCGCGGTGGAACTCGGGCGAGGCCATGTTCACGTGCACCCGCAGGCCTTTCAAGCCGGCGGCCTCCAGGGTGGCGAGGTCGGCGCAGGCCTGGGCGGCCACCCATTGGCCGATCTGCACGATCAGATGCGCCTCTTCGGCCAGCGGGATGAACACGTCGGGTGGCACCAGTTGCCCGTCGGGGCGGCGCCAGCGCACCAGGGCCTCGGTGCCGTGCAGGCGCCCGCTGTCCTGGTCGAAGATGGGTTGGTGGTGCAGGAACAGTTCCTGACGCTGCAGCGCAAGGTGCAGGTCTTGTGCCATCTGCAGGCGCTGCATCAGGACGTTCTGCTGCTCCGCCAGAGCATGCGGGCTGGTCTGGGAGAAGAAGTCGCTGCCATCGCGCCCGTTTTGCTTGATGCGGTACATGGCGGCGTCGGCGCTGCGCAGCAGTTCAGGCGGGGTGCGGCCGTTTTCCGGGAACAGGCTGATGCCCACGCTGGCGCTCAGACTGAGCTCCACCCCTTCATGGTGCATGGGCTGCCGCGCTGCCTGGCGAACCCCTTCGGCCACCTCGGCAAAGGCCTGCAGGTCTGCCCCGGGCAGCAGCAGGGCAAATTCGTCCCCGCCCAGCCGGCCGGCGGTGGCCCCGGCGGGGGCCAGCGCCTGCAGGCGCTGCGCGAACTCGCGCAGCACCGTGTTGCCGGCATCGTGTCCGAAGGCGTCGTTGATGGGTTTGAAACGGTCCAGGTCGATGAACATCAGGCCGAAAGGTTGGCCCAGGGCCTCGCCTTGTCGGCAGGTGGCGCCGAGCACCTCATAGAAATGGCGCCGGTTGGCCAGGCCGGTCAGGCCGTCGACCTGGGACAGGTGCAGCACCGTGGCCTGTTGTTCGAGCTTCTGCGCGGTCTGGGCCAGCAGGGCCCCGATCGTGCCCGAGAGTTGGGGCAGTTGGGCGTCGGGCTGGCGCGCCAGGCTGCTGTAGAACTCCAGCACCCCGGGGCGGTGGTCGGAGCCATCGCCACTCTGGTAAGTGACCGGAAAGATGTAGCCCGAGCGAAGGTGGCTGGCGCGCGCACTGGCACGCCGCACAAAGCCTGGGTCGGTGGCCATGTCCTCGACCCAGGTGGCCTGGCCGCTTTGCCAGACACGCCCCACCAGACCTTCGCCCGGGCGCAGCCGCAGTTGCCGGCTGGCCTGGCTGAAGGCGCTCATGTCGTGCTCGCTGGGGTGCCAGAACTGGTGGCACACCAGTTGGGGTTGTCCTGAGGCATCGGTCTCCAGCGCCCAGTAGGCCCCCCAATCCCAGCCCAGGCTGTTGCACACGCCCTGGATCACATTGAGGATGGCGCTACCCAGGGAGTGCGAGCCGACCAGGAACTCCGTCAGCTCGAAACCCAGTCGCTCGCGCATCTGGGTGTGCTTGAGTTCGGTCACATCCTGCACGATGCCTTGC
>RXJO01000258.1:0-2970 GCA_003987795.1 Curvibacter sp. | reverse complement strand
GCTGGGCGGGGTCGTGCGGCAGGGCTGTCATGCGCAGCCAGCGCAGGCCCTGGCTGCGACTGATCACCCGCAGGTCCTGCTGCCAGGACGGGCCGGAGCCGGCCATGAAGCGGGGCAGCAGGCGCAGCAGATCATCCACCACCACATGGGTCAGGCCATCGTCCAGCGGCCCTTCGAGGCGTCCCGGGGCATCGAAGAACTCGGCGGCTTGGGGGGACAGGCTCAGCCAGCCATCGGCATGCGCCCATTGGCCAAAGCCCGCCGCAGCTTCCAGGGCTTGGGGCGTGCGCGTGAAGGCTCGCGTCGATGGACGCGCCAGGGTTCGGGCGGAGAAGGGGGACGGCATCACCACTGAGGCAAGGTGGCCGCTCTTTGGAATCGGGTCTGACATCGGTCTCAAACTGCTGCAGCGCAAGTCAGAGCACGATCCATGCCGTCGCTCGGCGTCTGCGCCCCAGGCCCGGGCATTGGGCTGCCTATTTGTGGTGCGCATAGCATGCTGGATTCATTTTTTTGGTGCAAAGTGGGTTGCATGCCTTTTTGTGGTGCATTGAAGGCGTCACGACGGTTTCATGCGGGCGTCATGACCGCGTCATGGCGGCGTCATGCCCTCCGGTCCCAATGGAGCGTTCCTTCCATCAGGCCGTCAAGACGGCCCTTCAGGCCCACGCGCATGCCCACCGGTTTCTCCCTGTTGATTGCGGCCCAGTTCACCTCGGCCCTGGCCGACAACGCCTTGCTGATCGTCACCATGGCCCTGCTCCAGGAGCAGGGCGTGCCGGGCTGGTGGGCTCCGTTGCTGAAGTTCGCATTCACGCTGTCGTATGTGGTGCTGGCCCCGGTGGCCGGGCCGTTGGCCGACGCCATGCCCAAAGCCCGTCTGATGGCCTGGATGAATGCGATCAAAGTGCTGGGGGTGATGGGGCTGCTCGTGGGGATTCACCCGGTGCTGGCCTATGCGGTGGTCGGCCTGGGGGCGGCGGGCTATGCCCCGGCCAAGTACGGCCTGGTGACCGAGATGGTGCCGCCACGTCAATTGGTGGTGGCCAACAGCTGGATCGAGATTTCGATCGTCTGTGCCGCACTGCTGGGGGCGGTCACGGGGGGCTTTCTGGTGAGCACCCTGGTCTGTGCCTCGGCACCCGCCGCGCTGGCGCGGCAGGCCTTGCTGGCCTGGGGGCTGCCGCTGGATTCGGCCCTCGCGGGCTCGCTGGGCCTGCTGTTGGGCGTGTATGGCTTGGCGGCCTTGCTGCAGTTGGGCGTGCCGGACAGTGGCGCCCGCTACGAGCGGCGCGAGATCCATCCCAGGGCCTTGCTGCGCGACTTTGCTGCCAGCAATCGCCTGCTGTGGCGCGATGCCGAGGGCGGACTGTCGCTGGGCGTCACGACCTTGTTCTGGGGCGTGGGGGCCACCTTGCAATTCGCGGTGCTGCGCTGGGCCCAGGAGTCGCTGCACCTGCCGCTGGATCAGGCGGCGTATCTGCAGGCCATGGTCGCGGTGGGCGTGGTCCTGGGCGCGGGGCTGGCCGGGCATCGGGTGGCCTTGCACCAGGCCGTTCGGGTGTTGCCCGCGGGTGTGTTGCTGGGCCTGTTGATCGCCGTGGTGTCGCTCACGCAGCGCTTTGCGGTGGCGCTGCCCTTGCTGGCCGTGGTGGGGCTGGTCGGTGGCGTGCTGGTGGTGCCCATGAACGCGCTGCTGCAGCACCGTGGGCATCAGCTTCTGACAGCAGGCCGCTCGATTGCGGTGCAGGGCTACAACGAGAACCTCAGCATCCTGGTCATGTTGGCGGCCTACGCGGGGCTGCTGGCCCTCGAGTTGCCCGTGGTGCCCTTGATGGGGGTGTTCGGCTTGCTGATTGCCGCCAGCATGGCGGTGCTGTGGTGGCGTTGCCGGCAGCGCCCGGCGACCCAGCCTGTCGCCTGAGCGCGTCAGTGGCTCAGATGGCCAGGCGGGTTCTGGCCGCGGCGGGCTCGGAGCGGGGCAGGGCCTGGCCTTCGGTCAAGGCGTGGTAGAGCCCTTCGATGCGGCTGATGATGCGCTCCCAACTGGCCTGACAGGCTGCATCGCGCGCCTGCTGCCCCATCTTGCGCAAGGCCGCCGGGTCGGCGGTCAGTTCGGCGGCCAGCCGAACGAAATCGCTCATGTTGCCAAAAGGCGCCAGTGCGCCATGGCGCCCGGTTTGTACGAGCTGGCTGGCGGCGGCGTAGTCGTAGGCCAGCACCGGCAGACCGCTGGCCAGGGCTTCGAGGGTGACGTTGCCAAAGGTCTCGGTGACGCTGGGGAACACGAACAGGTCACCGCTGGCGTAGTGGGCCGCCAGGTCGTCGCCGTGCCGCATGCCGGCAAAGATCGCATCGGGACAGCGGGCCTGCAACTCCTTGCGCGACGGTCCATCACCGACCAGCACCAGGCGGGCTCGGGGCTGCACCTGGCGGATGGCCTCGAAGGCCATGGTCAGGGTGCCCAGGTTCTTCTCGGGCGCGAGGCGGCCCACATGCAGCACCACCAGGTCGTCAGCTTCGACGCCCCAGCTCTGCCGCAGGGCCGGGCTGCGCCGCGCCGGATCGAACAAGCGGGTGTCCACGCCACGTGACACCACCTCGACATTGCGAAAGCCGTAATCAGTCAGCTCCTGACGCAGGCCCTCATCGGGCGTCATGGTGCAGGCCGTGAGGTTATGGAACTTGCGCAGGTAGGCCATGATGGGCTTGTGCAGCCAGCCCATGCCGTAGTGCTTGCTGTAGGCATGGAAGTTGGTGCGGAAGTCCGAGCACACCGGCAGCTTGAGTTGCACTGCCGCCTGCAGGGCCGACCAGCCCATCGGGCCTTCGGTGGCGATGTGCACCACATCGGGCCGGCGGCGCGCCCACAGGCTGACCAGCGTCTTCTTCGAGGTCAGGCCCATGCGCAGGTGCGGGTAGCGCGGAATGGGCAGGCCCCGCATCAGCACCTCGTGGAACAGCACATCA
>RXJO01000292.1:1238-18680 GCA_003987795.1 Curvibacter sp. | reverse complement strand
CGCCGAATGCCGGCGAGGGATCGGGGTGAGGCGCGGGGTCCGGATCCGTCGCCCGAGTCCGATCGTGGCGCCAGCGCGCGATCGCCTGGCCTGTGGCCTGCTCAGGCCCTGGAACGATCCGCACAAGGACATCGCCCGCAAGTTGCTGGTGCAGCCCGAGCTGTTCCTGGTGGCTGTGGCGTCTGGCGCTGGCGCCGAGCCTGCCGAGTGCCTGGTCGGCACGGTGATGGCCGGTTATGACGGTCACCGGGGCTGGGTGTATTACCTGGCGGTCGACCCGAGCTGGCAAGGCCAGGGCGTGGGGCGACGTCTCATGCAGCGGGTCGAGGCCGATTTGCTGGCGTTGGGCTGCCCCAAGATCAATCTGATGGTCCGGTCCGAGAACACGGCGGTGCTGGATTTCTATGCACACCTGGGTTTCTCGGCCGATGCCTCGGCCAGCCTGGGCAAACGCCTGATCCCGGACGCCTGAGGTCGCGATCTGAAGGTCAGCGCAGCCTCAGGTCTACGAGGGCAGCAGTGCTGCCAGCCCGCCCTCGGGCTCGAATCGCTTGTTGCGGTAGGTGAGTCGCGTCGGCCCTGACCAGATGGGCTCGCTGCGGCTGTGCCGAGGGTCGCCTGGATAGCAGATCACCCGCTGTCCGTCCTGGTCGAAGGGTTCGGGTTCGATCAGGGGCGGGGCCTTTTCGCGTGCGCTGGCCATGGCCTGGTCCGCTCGCTCAAAGCGGGCCAGTTGGCTCAGCGTCATGATCTGCGGCGGTGCCAGGTCCATGTCGTGGTCCCAGTAACGCTGCAGGGCTTCGGCGGGGCGGATCCACAGGGCCTCGGTGGCCTCGTGGTTGTCGTGGGCCGCGGTCTGGTCGGTCGGTGCCTTGGCCACGAAGAAACGGGTGTCAAAACGCTTGTTGGTGACCGATGGGACCTTGGGGGTGATCCAGCGGGACCAGGGTTGCAAGGCGCGCGTGGGCAGGGTCAGGCCCAGGGCCTTGAAGGTCTCAGTGAAGGTCTGGCCCGAGCGGAGCTGGTCCAGGGCCTGTTGCAAGGTGTCGTCCCGGGCTGGTTCACCCAGCAGCAGGGCGCATTCCTCAAAGGTTTCCCGCAAGGCCGCCACATAGAGGCCGAGCGCGGTGGCGGGCGCCAGATCGGGTTCGTTGAGTGTGTCGGGCAGGTGCCCGATCGGCTGGTCGCAGGCCAGGCCCAACGCCAGTTCGTCGGCAGCATCGAGTTTGCCACCCGGGAAGACATGGGCATTGCCCAGGACTGCGGAGCGGCTGTGCCGGCGCAGCAACAGCAACTCTAGGCCTGCCTCGCCATCTCGCAACACGATCACGGAGGAAGAGGGGCTGGGGGCTCCCAGCACGGTTTCTGAATTGATTTCGATGACCATGACGGGCATTGTCGCGTTCATCGGCCCCTGAATGTGGCACCCAGGTGTCCGGGTTTTCCGCGATGACCCAAGAAAAAAGCCACCCGAGGGTGGCTTTGGATGTCGACGGCCCGAGGGCTCAGACGCGCTTGCGGTATTCGCCGGTGCGGGTGTCGATTTCGATGCGGTCGCCTTGCGAGACGAACAGCGGCACCGGGATTTCGAAGCCGGTGGCGATCTTGGCAGGCTTCATGACCTTGCCCGAGGTGTCGCCCTTGACGGCGGGTTCGGTCCAGGTGATTTCGCGTTCGATGCTGGTGGGCAGTTCAACCGAGATGGCCTTGCCTTCGTAGAACACCACTTCAACGGCCATGCCGTCTTCGAGGTAGTTCAGGGCATCGCCCATGTTCTCGGCTTCGACTTCGTACTGGTTGTATTCGCTGTCCATGCACACGTACATGGGGTCTGCGAAGTACGAGTAGGTGCAATCCTTCTTGTCCAGGATGATCTGGTCCATCTTGTCGTCGGCCTTGAACACGACTTCGGTGCCGAAGTTGGCGATCAGGCTCTTGAGCTTCATGCGCACGGTGGCCGAGTTGCGGCCGCCACGGCTGTATTCAGTCTTCAGCACGACCATCGGGTCCTTGCCGTGCATGATCACGTTGCCGGCGCGGATTTCTTGAGCAATTTTCATAAGAATGTAGGGCCCTGCGGGCCTGTTGGGCTTGAATCGGGGTTTCCTGGCGCGGCGCTGTCGTTCTTCGCTGTCATCAGATTTTCAGCTTCGGCACGCGGCGCTGTCCGGGGAACTGCGCACCATCAGGCCTTGAGCTGTCACGCCCGTGTTGCGCAAAACCCAGGATTTTATCGTTTTTCTGTGCAAAAACGAAGAAGCTGCGTGACCAGTTCGCTCTGGGTCAACAGTTTGGCCCGCGCCGCCTGCACGCAGGCCTGCCAGGCTGGCAGCTCGATCGCGGGCAGCGGGGCGTCGCTCAGGCCGTTCCAGACCTCGTGGAACTGTCTCAGTGAGGCTGGCGCATCGAGCCAGTCGAGGAAGGCCTCGAGCTTGTCGCGGTGGGCGTCGTCGTCTTGTGGATAGATGTGCCACACCAGGGCCCGCCCGGCCCAAAGGGCGCGCACCAGCGAGTCTTCGCCGCGCACGAAATTCAGGTCGCAGGCGCGCAGGCCAAGATCGAACTCGGCTTGAGGCACCGGTTCGGGCCAGCTCAGATGCAGGTGCTCCGGGTGCCCGATCAGGCTGGGGTTGCGAGCCTGCAGCGCCCGCACGGCCGCGGCCGGTCGGCCGGGCATCACCCGCAGGTGCACGGGCTGGCCGGCCTGTCCTTGGGTGCCCCATCGTTCCAGCAGCGCCGACAGGGCAGGGGGCTCGTAGCAAAAGAGGGAGACCAGGCAGTCCTGGGGCTGGGCCCCCAGGTGCAGCCGTTGCATCGGTCGCCAATCTGGTGGGGGTTCATCGGCCACGCCGGGCTCGCGCATCAGCCCTCCGGTGGCGGGGGTGAAGCCAGGGTAGAAGAACCACTTGGTCAGGCCGGCGGCCGGGCCGTGCATCACTGGCGATGGCAGTCCGTGACAGCGTTCGACCCAGGTTTCGGCTGTGAGGTATTCCAGATTCACCCACACCGGTGCCTGCTGGGGGCGCAGAGCGCGGTGCGCAGCCAGCAGGCCCTCATCGATCTCGCAGCCAAAGGCCTCGATCAGCACATCGGCCGGCGCCATCGAGGCCAGGCTGCCGGTTGGCAGGGGGCGGAGCCAGGGGAGAACCGTCACCCCAGCGTGTCCGTGGGGGGCCATCCAGGACAGGGCGCTGGCATCATCGACCCACAGCCTGACCTGCTCGCCACGGCGGGCCAGTTCGGCCGACAGGCGCCAGCAGACCCCGAGGTCGCCGTGGTTGTCGATGACGGTGCAGAAAATATCCCAAAGCATGTTGGCGGACGCAGGTCGGATGCGCACAAGGTGGACGATGGCGCGCATTGTCGCCGCTGGTCGCTGCGGGGGCTTGCCGCTGGCGCCACAATAAGCCCATGTCTGAAGCGCATTCTGAACAGCTCTTGTCTGAGGTGGCGGCTTTGCCCGCCTTGCCGGGCGTCTATCGCTACTTCGATGCCGATGGTGGCTTGCTCTATGTGGGCAAGGCCCTCAACCTGAAGCGCCGGGTTTCGAGCTATTTCCAGAAGGACCATGGCGGGACACGCATCGGTCACATGGTCAGCAAGATCGTGCGCATGGAGACCACGGTGGTGCGCTCGGAGGCTGAGGCCCTGCTGCTGGAAAACAACCTCATCAAGACACAGAACCCGAAGTACAACATCCTGTTCCGTGACGACAAGAGCTACCCTTACCTGAAGCTGGCCAGCCATGCCTATCCGCGCATGGCCTACTACCGGGGAACGGTGGAAAAGAAGCACCGCTACTTCGGTCCTTACCCCAGCGCCTGGGCGGTGAAGGAGACCATCCAGTTGCTGCAGAAGGTGTTCCGTCTGCGCACCTGTGAGGACACGGTGTTCAACAACCGCAGCCGCCCTTGTCTGCTCTACCAGATCAAGCGGTGTTCGGGGCCGTGTGTGGATCTGGTGTCGGCCGAGGATTACGCCCGCGACGTGGCGGATGCCGAACGCTTTCTGCGCGGCGAAACCCAGGCGGTGATGGGCGAGATGGAGTCGCGCATGATGGCGCATGCCGAGCGGCTCGAGTTCGAGCAGGCCGCCGAAATCCGCAATCAGATGAGTGCCTTGTCGAAGGTCTTGCATCAGCAGGCGGTGGACACCGGTTCTGATCAGGATGCCGACATCCTGGCGGTGCGGGTGCAGGGCGGCCGCGCCTGTGTCAACCTGGCCATGGTGCGCGGCGGCCGGCACCTGGGCGACAGGCCGTATTTCCCGGTGCACGTGGAGGACGCGGTCAATCCGGGTTTGCTGGACGACGCAGATGCGTCTGCCGAGGAACGCTCGGAGTTGCCTGTGGAGGTGCGGGTGCTGGAGGCTTTCATCGCCCAGCACTACCCGGGGGTGCCTGTGCCCCCCTTGTTGGTCACCAGCGTGCCGGTCGACAAGCGGCTGCTGGCCACCTTGTCGGAGCAGACCGGCGTGCGCATCGCTGCCGTGCACAACCCGCGCGAGCAACGTCGCATCTGGCTCGAGATGGCGCAGACCAATGCCGATCTGCAATTGGCTCGCCTGCTGTCCGAGGAGGGGTCGCAGCAAGCCCGCACACGGGCGCTGGTGGATGCCCTCGATCTGGAGCCCGAGGATCTGGATGCGTTTCGCATCGAGTGCTTCGACATCTCGCACACGGCCGGTGAGGCGACCCAGGCCTCCTGTGTGGTGTTCCAGCACCACAAGATGCAGAACAGTGAGTACCGTCGCTTCAACATCGAGGGCATCACGGGGGGCGATGACTACGCCGCGATGCGCCAGGTCCTGACGCGCCGCTACGGCAAGGTGGCGGAGGCCTTGCGGGAGGCGGGTGGCGCCGCGCCTGCGCCCGGCCAGGCGCGTCTGCCGGATCTGGTGCTGGTCGATGGCGGCAAGGGGCAGGTGTCGATGGCGCGCGAGGTGTTCGAATCTCTGGGTCTGAGCCTGTCGGTCATCGTGGGGGTGGAGAAGGGCGAGGGCCGCAAGGTGGGCCTGGAGGAACTGGTGTTTGCCGATGGCCGGGACAAGATCTACCTGGGGCGTGATTCGGCCGCCTTGATGTTGGTGGCCCAGATCCGTGATGAGGCGCACCGCTTTGCGATCACCGGCATGCGTGCCCAGCGCGCCAAGGTGCGGGTGGGGGCCAGCCGCCTGGAGGACATCGCCGGTGTGGGCCCCAAGAAGCGGGCCCGCCTGCTGCAGCGCTTTGGCGGTGTGCGTGGCGTGGCGGCCGCCAGTGTGGAGGATCTGAGCATGGTCGAGGGCATCTCGCGCGACCTGGCTGAAGAAATCTACCGGGCCTTGCACTGAGGATCGATGAGGCTCCCCACTTTGTCGAAGGCACTGAAATCGGGCGGGGTGGCCCCTTCAAGGTGCCTGAAGTGGGGCGCAAGCCACGCTTGGCGTGCATCCGGCACGTCCAACGCACATTCAAGCCCCAAGCAGGGGCGCAAGCCGTGACACAATCGTGCCCATGTTCTTCACCATTCCCACCATCATGACCTGGACGCGCATCGTCGCGATCCCCTTGATCGTGGGGGTGTTCTATGCGCCGCTGGAACCCACGACGCGCAATCTGATCGCCACCTTGATGTTCGTGGTCTTCGCGGCCACCGACTGGCTCGATGGCTTTCTGGCCCGCAAGCTCAATCAGACCTCGTCTTTCGGCGCGTTTCTCGATCCGGTGGCCGACAAGTTCCTGGTGTGTGCCTCGCTGCTGGTGCTGGTCCACCTGGGGCGTGCCGATGTCTTCGTGGCCTTGATCATCATCGGTCGCGAGATCGCGATCTCGGCCCTGCGCGAATGGATGGCCCAGATCGGAGCCTCCAAGAGCGTGGCGGTGCACATGATCGGCAAGCTCAAGACCACCGTGCAGATGGTGGCCATTCCTTTCCTGCTGTTTGACGGCCCCTTGCTGGGTGTGGACACCGGCATCTGCGGCACCTGGTTGATTTGGGCCGCTGCGGTGCTGACCGTCTGGTCGATGGTGTACTACCTGCAAAAAGCCCTTCCAGAGATCCGGGCCCGCGTCAAATGAGTTCGGGTGATCAGGGCCATGGCCGCTGGTTGGCGGCCATGCCGGCGGTGTTCGTGCTCATCTGGAGCACTGGCTTCATCGTCGCGCGCTATGGCATGCCCCACGCGCCTCCGTTTTCCTTTCTTTGCGTGCGCTATGCCTTGTCGGTGTTGTGCTTCGGCGCCTGGGTGAAGCTGGCGGGCGTGCCTTTGCCACGCAGCCGGGCTCAATGGGGGCACCTGGCTGTCACGGGTGTGCTGATGCACGCGGGTTATCTGGGTGGCGTCTGGGCAGCGGTAAAGGCCGGCATGGGGTCGGGGCTGTCGTCCTTGATCGTGGGCCTGCAGCCGGTGCTGACCGCGGTCTGGATGTCCTGGCAGGGCAGTCGGGTGAGTCGCTGGCAGTGGCTGGGCCTGCTGCTGGGCTTTGCAGGCCTGGTGCTGGTGGTGAGCGCGAAGATCGCACAAGGCGGCGAGGCCTCCTGGCACACCCTGTCATTGGCCGTGATGGCCCTGTTCAGCATCACGACCGGCACGCTCTATCAGAAACGCCACGTGGCGCCTTGCGATGTGCGCAGCGCGAGCGCGGTGCAACTCGGTGCAGCGCTGCTGGTCAGCCTGCCCCTGGCCTGGCTGGAGCCCGAGGCCATCGACTGGACCCCTGAACTCATTGGCGCCGTGGCCTGGTCCGTGCTGGCCTTGTCTCTGGGGGCCAGCTCCTTGCTGTACCTGTTGATCCAGCGCGGTGCGGCCACCAGCGTCACCAGCCTGCTGTACCTCGTTCCGCCCTGTACGGCAGCGCTGGCCTGGCTGCTGTTCGGCGAGCCGATCACCGGCCTCACCTTGGTGGGCACAGCCTTGACCGCGGTGGGCGTCAGCCTGGTGGTGCGAGGGCCGCGGCAGGCTTGAGCGAGGGGCTGACCTTCCAGGGTTCTCCTTGGAAGCGGTTGTGCAGGAAGTCGATCAACAGGCGTACGCGCCGAGGCGTGCGGGCTTGCCATGGGGCCAGCCAGTGGATGTCTGCGTCGGCCATGGCGTGATCCGGTAGCACCCGCACCAGATCACCACTATGCAGGGCGGCGGCGATGTCCCACAGGCTGCGCAGCATGATGCCTTGGCCCGCCAGGCACCAGTCGCGTACCAGTTCGCCGGAGTTGCTGCTGAGGGCGCCTTTCACCGTCACCCGGTGCAGGGCCTTGCGTCGGCTCTGGCCGGTGGTTTGCAGTGTCCAGTGGTCGAAGCGCTGCGATGGGTCACTGCCGTTCTCGCGCACCACCAGGCATTGGTGGCGGGCCAGGTCGTCTGCGTCTGCCGGCGCGCCGTGGGCTTGCAGATAGGCCGGCGAGGCCGCCAGGACCCGCTGGTTGCGTGCAAGCCGTTTCGATGTGAGCTCGCCAGCCCTTTGCCCCGGCACGTTCCAGAGCCAGATCGCGCCGTCGTAGCCCTCCACGGTCAAATCAGGCAATTGCTCGACCAGGTGCAACTGGATCTGCAGCCGCGGATACCGCTGCTGGAATTCGGCCACGGCAGGGCCCACCCAGAGACGGCCAAAGCCAAAGGTGGCGGCCAGTCGGATCAGGCCGGTGGGCTCGGACTGGCGTTCACGCAATTCGGCTTCAGCCTGTTGAAACCCGCGCAGCAGCGCCTGTGCGTGCTCGCAAAGGGCGTCTCCATCGGGCGTCGGGCTGACTCTGCGGGTGGTGCGCTGAAACAACTGCAGCCGCAGTTGGCTCTCCAGCGCTGCCAGGCGTTTGGTGATCACCGGAGGCGTGACGTGCAGTGCCCGGGCTGCCGATGACAGGCTGCCGTGCTGACGGATGGCCAGCACCATCTCAAGATCAGTCCGATCCATTCTTTCCTCCATGGAAATGATTACTTGCCGGATTATTGCCTTATGCCGCGATAGAGTCTGGGGCAGACGAGGAAAGCAAGGAGACCCATGTTTGAGAATTTCGTAGCGGAAACAGTGCAGCACGAAGGGCTTGCATTGCGCACCCTGCGTGGCGGCCAGGGGCCGGCGCTGTTGCTGTTGCATGGGCATCCGCAAACCCATGTGATGTGGCATCGGGTGGCCGATGCGCTGGCCCAACGATTCACTGTGGTGATGATGGATCTGCGCGGCTATGGTGATTCAGCGCGCCCCGCTGCCTCGGACGGACACATCGCCCACAGCAAGCGCGCGATGGCGCTGGATGCCCTGGCCGTGATGCGGCACCACGGCTTTGATCGCTTTCAGGTGCTGGCCCATGACCGTGGTGCCCGCGTGGCCCACCGTCTGGCCTTGGACCACGTCCCAGCGGTGGAGCGCATGATGCTGCTTGACATTGCCCCCACGCTGGCCATGTACGAAGGCACCACCGAAGCCTTCGCCCGCGCTTACTGGCACTGGTTTTTCCTGATTCAGCCCAGTCCTTTGCCCGAGACACTGATTGCGGGCGACCCGGCCGGCTATGTGCGAGGGGTGATGGGCAAGCGACACGCCGGCCTGGCGGCATTCGATCCGATCGCGCTGGCCGAATACGAGCGCTGCGCGGGGCTGCCAGGCACGGCCGAATCGATCTGTGAAGACTACCGGGCCAGTGCCACCATCGACCTCGAGCACGACCGTCTCGACGTTGCCAACGGGCACCGGCTGGAGATGCCCTTGCGCGTGTTGTGGGGCGAGCATGGGGCGGTGGCGGCGAGTTTCTGCGTGCTGGATTTGTGGCGCGATCGCGCTTCGCAGGTCAGCGGGCGGGCGATGCCCTGCGGCCACTACATTGCCGAAGAGGCACCGAGCCTGCTGTTGCAGGAAGCATTTGATTTTTTCAGGAGTTGAACCATGAGCAAGAAACGCATTGCAGTCATCGCTGGGGACGGCATCGGCAAGGAAGTCATGCCTGAGGGTGTGCGGGTGATGGACGCTGCAGCACGCAAATTCGGCATTGATCTGCACTTTGACCATTTCGATTTTTCGAGCTGGGACTACTGTGAGCGGCACGGCAAGATGCTGCCCGACGATTGGAAAGACCAGATCGGCGGGCACGATGCCATCTACTTCGGCGCGGTGGGTTGGCCCGACAAGATCGCCGACCATGTCTCTCTGTGGGGCTCTTTGCTGCTGTTCCGCCGCGAGTTCGATCAATACGTGAACCTGAGGCCGGCGCGCCTGATGCCCGGCATCATCGCGCCCGTGGTGCGCCGTGATGGGTCGCCACGCCAGCCCGGCGAGATCGACATGTACATCGTGCGTGAGAACACCGAAGGCGAGTACTCGAGCATCGGTGGGCGCATGTACCCAGGCACCGAGCGTGAGATCGTGATGCAGGAAACGGTGATGTCCCGCGTCGGGGTGGACCGGGTGTTGAAGTTCGCGTTCGAACTGGCGCAGTCGCGGCCCAAGAAACACCTCACCAGCGCCACCAAATCGAATGGCATCGCCATCACCATGCCTTACTGGGATGAGCGTGTGGCCGAGATGGCCAAGGCCTATCCCGGCGTCAATGTGGACAAGTTCCACATCGACATCCTCACCGCCCATTTCGTGCAGCGACCCGACTTCTTCGATGTGGTGGTGGCCAGCAATCTCTTTGGCGACATCCTCAGCGATCTGGGGCCCGCCTGCACAGGCACGATCGGCATTGCGCCCAGTGCCAACCTCAACCCTGACCGGCGATTCCCGTCGCTGTTCGAGCCAGTTCACGGCTCGGCACCCGATATCGCAGGGCAGAACATTGCCAACCCCATCGGCCAGATCTGGTGTGGCGCCATGATGCTCGAGTTCCTGGGTTACAAAGAGGCGCATGACGCGGTGCTCGCGGCCATTGAGAAAGTGCTCGATCCGAAGAGCGGAGCACCACGGACCCGAGACATCGGCGGGACGGCCGGCACCTCGGATCTGGGCCGCGCGATTGCCGAGGTGCTTTGAGGCCAGGGCCCTGCCGGGCCCTGTTGATCGGACTGTTTTGCACGGCAAGCCTGAGCCTGAGCATGGCGGTCGCAAAAACACCGCCACGAGTCCCAAACAGGGCCCGAAAAGCGTCTAGAATCCGCGTCCTTGCTGTTGCGAAACAGCTTGTTGTATTGACACCTTGAAGGTCCATCGCTTTAATCCTTTCAGCAGTTGAAGCTGCGAATGCGCCTCCCGCCCAGCGGACAAAACCATCTTCGGATGGCCCAGCTGAGGGGAGGCAAGATTTTTGATGAGACAACCTGATCAACACCATTTCTGTACGAGGGGCTCCTTGTGAATAAGACTGAACTGATTGAGCACATTGCCAATAACGCCGATATTTCCAAGGCTGCCGCTGCGCGCGCCCTGGAGTCGACGATCGAGGCTGTGAAGAAGACCCTGAAAAAGGGCGGTACCGTGTCCCTGGTGGGCTTTGGTACCTTCGCCGTCGGCAAGCGCGCAGCCCGTACCGGTCGCAACCCGCGCACTGGCGATACAATCAAGATCAAGGCTGCTAAAGTTCCTAAGTTTCGTCCAGGCAAGGCATTGAAAGATGCCTTGAACTGAGATCCAGTTCAGGTGGGGTGCTTAGCTCAGCTGGTAGAGCAGCGCCCTTACAAGGCGCGGGTCGGCGGTTCGATCCCGTCAGCACCCACCACCACCGATGCGAAGGCGAACACATTGTTCGCCTTTTCTTTTTTGCCCTTGAAAGATTGCCATGTTTGAGTCCATCCGCAAGCACTCGAAGATCGTCATGATCGTGCTGTTCTTGCTGATCATTCCATCCTTCGTTCTGTTCGGCATCGATGGCTACAACCGGGCCATGGAAAAGGGCACGACGGTGGCCAAGGTAGACGGTCAAGCCATCACGCAGGGTGATTGGGATGCCGCCCACAAGAACGAAGTGGAGCGGCTGCGTGTGCAGATGCCCAATGTGGACATCAAGCGCTTTGAATCCCCCGAGGCCCGTTACGTGACCCTGGAGCGTCTGGTGCGGGAGAAGGTCTTGGCAGCGGCTGCCAGCGGTCAACACTTGGCCATCAGTGATCAGAAGCTGGCCCGCACCTTGCAGGACAACCCCACGATCGCCTCGTTGCGGCGCGAAGACGGTACGCTGGATGTCGAGCGCTATCGTCAGTTGCTGGGCTCGCAGGGCATGACCCCCGAAATGTACGAGGCCAGTGTCCGCTCTGACCTCGCGACCCGCCAGGTGCTGGGTGGTATCAGTGCGAGCGTGCTGGCACCGGCCGGGCAGGCCGATGTGGCCTTGAATGCTTTTTTTGAACATCGCGAGATCCAGGTGGCCAGCTTCCGTCCGGCTGATTTCTCTGCCCGCGTGACCGTCGCCGATTCGGATCTCGAGACCTATTACAAAGCCCACACCTCCCGCTTTCAGATGCCTGAACGCGCGACGGTGGAGTACGCGGTTCTTGACCTCGACAGCGTGAAGGCGGGGATTGCCCTCAACGAAGCGGATCTCAAGACCTACTACGAGCAGAACGCTGCACGCCTGGCTTCGAAAGAGGAGCGTCGTGCCAGCCACATCCTGATCACCTCGCCCAAAGATGCGCCTGCTGAAGAGCGCGACAAGGCCAAAGCCAAGGCTGAAGCCTTGCTGGCCGAAGTCCGCAAGGCTCCGGCCAGTTTCGCTGAGGTGGCGCGCAAGAATTCGCAGGATCCCGGCTCGGCGCCCAAGGGTGGCGATCTGGACTTCTTTGCCCGGGGCGCGATGGTCAAGCCGTTTGAAGAGGCCGTGTTTGCCATGGCCAAGGGTGACATCAGCGATGTGGTCCAGTCGGATTTCGGCTTTCACATCATCAAGCTGACCGACATCAAGGTGCCGCAGCAAAAGAGCTTCGAAGCCATGCGACCCGAGATGGAAGCCGAGCTCAAGCAGCAACAGGCGCAACGCAAGTTTGCCGAGGTGGCTGAGACCTTCACCAACATGGTCTATGAGCAGTCAGACAGCCTCAAGCCCGTGGCCGAACGCTTGAAGCTGACCCTGCGCACTGCTAAGGATGTGACCCGCGTGCCCAGCCCCGGGCTGCCGCCAGCACTCAGCAATCCGAAGTTGTTGGCAGCCTTGTTCGCTGAAGACGCCGTGAGCAAGAAGCGAAACACGGAAGCCGTCGAGGTGGGTCCCAGCCAGATGGTGTCGGCTCGCATCGTGGACTACGTGCCGGCCCGCATCCAGCCCCTGGATGAAGTCAAGGCCAAGGTGCGCGAGTTGGTGATTGCCGAACGTGCCCAAGCCATGGCCCGCAAAGAAGGTGAAGACAAGCTGGCAGCCTGGAAGGCCAACCCCGCCAGCGCGACCGGTCTCGGCGCCGTCGTGACGGTGTCGCGCGATGAGCCGTCCAAGCAGGCCCCTGCGGTGGTCGATGCCGCCTTGCGTCAGCGTGGCTCATCTTTGCCGGCCTGGGTGGGGGTGGACCTTGGTCCTCAAGGCTATGCCGTCGTCCGTGTGGCGAAGGTGGTTCCCCGTGTGGGCGTCGAAGAGGCGCGCAAGGCCCAGGAGCGGGCGCAGTACGCGCAGTGGTGGGCCGCCGCCGAGGCGCGTGCCTACTATGAGTTCCTGGCTGACAAGTACAAGGTTCAACTCAAGACGGCCAAGCCGGCACCGCATTCGGTTGAAGAAAATTCGAATTCAGGCGGTTAAGCACAAAATTCGGGTTATAATTTTTGTCTGCGGTGGCTGTAGCTCAGTTGGTAGAGTCCCAGATTGTGATTCTGGTTGTCGTGGGTTCGAGTCCCATCAGCCACCCCAAGCAGATGCTGAAAAGCCCGCTATGTTTTACATAGCGGGCTTTTTTTATTTCCGCGGTGTAGATCGTTGCCGCGGCGCGTTGCACATCACCTTTCGTCGGATTTCGTTGAGCCCCGGGTGTTCGCGCAATCGGCGTCTTTCGTCTTTGTTCTGCTTGGCGTCTGCTTGACCTGTCGATCCCTGCGTCAAGGTCGGCCGCTTGTGCTCAGAGGCTACCTCGGCACGCGTCGGCGGTATGTCGATGCCATGGTCTGCTCAGCCCCATTCAAGGGCTGCGGCTCTGGTGCTGCGACCCTCTAGGCCTGAAGGTCAACAGACCTCTGTGAATCGCAAGGCTGTTTGCAAAGCCTCAGTAGCAATATGATGCTCAAATTACATTGCGATTGAATATGCGTTCCCCTTCACCTTCCTCCAAATCGGGCTCTGATGCGCTCATTTCGGACGTTTGGCCCGATTTTGGGGACGCGACCATGCCGCAGCCTCTTCGGTCTTTGTCAGAGGGGTTGGAGGGGGCGAACACTCAGCCTGACTTTCTCGAGTTCGACGTGCCGGACACGACGACCCCGATGCCGATGGAATCGATGTTCCCGCCTCAGGACGCCAATCACCTTGCCATGTTGCGAGACTGGCCGCATCCCGTGCTCGCCCTGGAAATGGGGCGCGAACCCCGTCTGCTGTTCTGGAACGTGCAGGCTGAGCAGTTGCTGGGCTATGAAGCTTTTGACTTGGTCGGCAACCCGCTGGGCTTGACGCTGCTGTGCCCTGATCCTGATTACCGGACCCGCAAATTGTCCGAATTGCAGCAACTGGGGGCAGCGGGGGTCGAGTTGGAGTGGACGTTGACCTGCAGGGATGGCCAGAAGTTGCGCCTCGCATGGTCGCTTTTGCCGATGTTGCAGACCCAGGGCGTGGCCCGGGTGTTCTGGCTGGTCGGCGTCGACGTGAGCCGTCGGGCATTGACCGAGCAGGCTTTGCGTGGCCGCGACCGCTTGTTGCGTTCGCTGTTCAGGCACCTGCCCGACATGGTCTACCTCAAGGATGGGCGTGGCGCTTGGCTCATGGCCAATCCGGCCGCCCTGGCCGTGCTCGGACTCACCGAGGCGCAGGCCATCGGCCATACCAACCTCGAACTGGCAGATCATGGGTCACCGATGGCGGCGGCCTTGCGCTTGAGCGCCCTGAACGAGGAGGCTACCTGGCAGACGGGGCGGGCCTCCCACCTGCAGGAGATGGCTGATGATGCCCAGGGCATGGCCAGATCATTTGATGTGGTGCGAGTGCCCAGTTTCGCCCGGGACGGCGCTCGACTGCACATGCTGGTGATCCGCCGTGATGTCACTGAGCAGCGCACGGCTGCCACCAAGCTGGAGTTGGCAGGGCGGGTGCTCGATCAGGGCAGTGACGGCATCGTGATCTGTGATGCAGATCGCCAGGTGATGATGGTCAACCAGGCGTTTTCCGAGATTTCGGGCTTCGCTGCCGATGAGATGGTGGGGCGGCCCTACAAGCTGTTGGCGGACGGCCAGCATGACGAGGCCTTTCAGGCGGCCATCTGGTCGGCGGTACACGAACACGGTCGTTGGAGCGGTGAGGTCTGGGGCAGGCGAAAGACGGGTGAGGTCTATCCCCAGTGGCTGATCTTGTCGGCCTTGCGCCACCGTGCGAGCGGCGAATTGACACACTATGTGGCAGCTGTCTCGGATTTGAGTTCGCGCAAGGCCGCCGAGGAGAAGATCGCTTTTCTCTCCACGCGCGATGTGGTCACCGGCCTGCCCAACCGGACTCAGGTGGCCATGCGGGCCGAGGTGGCCCTGGACCGTGCCCGCATCGAAGGCGATGGTGTGGCCCTGCTGGTCGTGGACATCGACAACTTCAAGACCCTCAATGATTCTTTGGGTCATGCGGCCGGCGATTTCCTGCTGCGCGAGATTGGGCAGCGCCTGCAGCATTTCGGTGGTGCGCAGTCGGTGGTCGGGCGTCTGAGCGGGGATGAGTTCCTGTTGGTGCAGTCTGGCATCAAGACCACCGCGGATGCCGCTCACCTGGCCAGTGCCTTGATGGAGGCCGTGGCTCAGCCGGTGACCCTCGATGAATTGCCTGTCAATGTGTCGTTGTCGGTCGGTGTGGCCATGTTCCCGTCTGATGGTGACCGCTTCGACAGCTTGTTTGGTCGCGCCGATGCGGCCATGTATGCCGCGAAGCGGGGCGGACGGGCCGCCTATCAGTTCGCTACCGCCAGCATGAACGACGCAGCGCTGGAGCGCCTGCAGCTGGAGGCGGCCTTGCGTGCGGCCATCGAGCAAGAGGCGCTGAGGCTCGAATACCAGCCCTTGATCGAGCTCTCCTCGGGCCGGATGGTGGGGGTGGAGGCGCTCTGCCGTTGGGACGACCCCGAGCGGGGCTCGATCCCCCCTGGGGTCTTCATCCCCTTGGCCGAAGACTCTGGCCTGATCCAATCTCTGGGTCGCTGGGTTCTGCGCGAGAGCACACGTCAACTGAAGGTGTGGCATGACGCGGGCCACACCGAGTTGCTGATGGCAGTCAATCTGTCGGCCCGGCAGTTCCAGCAAGGGACGGTGCTGACCCAGGTCGAAGACGCCCTGGTGTCTTCCGGCATCCATCCGGCGCGCCTGGAGCTGGAATTGACGGAGAGCGTGCTGCTGCACGACGGCGAGGCAGTGATGAATACCTTGCGCCAACTCAAGGCACTGGGCGTCAAGCTGTCGATCGATGATTTTGGGACGGGCTATTCCAGTTTTGCCTACCTGCGTCGTTTCAAGTTCGACAAGATCAAGATCGATCAGTCGTTTGTGCGGGATCTGCTCGATGATCCGGAAGATGCCGCCATCGTGCGTGGCATCATCTCCCTGGCCATCAGCCTGGGCTTGGCTGTGCTGGCGGAAGGCGTCGAGACCGATGCCATCGCGCAGCGGCTCAAGACGATGAAGTGCACCTATGCGCAGGGCTACCACTTCGCCCGGCCCCTGCGACCCGAGGCGCTGGCTGCCCAGTTCCTGACCGACTCTCTCTGAGGTTCGGTGCCAGTGGCACCGAAGCGACAGCCGGTGGCAAGTCGGGTGCGGGCTGGCCTCAGGGGTTGGTCATCACCAGCTTGCCCATCACGCCGCGTGAACCCATGTGGGCGTAGGCGGCCTTCAGTTCGGACATGGGCATGGTGCGATCGATCACCGGTTTGATCTTGCCTTGGGCATACCACTTCGCCAGTTCGGCCATCATGGTGGCGTTGGCCTGGGGCTCGCGGCGTGCAAAGTCGCCCCAGAAGACGCCGACCAGAGAGGCCCCCTTGAGCAGCGGCAGGTTCAGCGGCAGATTGGGAATCGGGCCGGAGGCGAAACCCACCACCAGGTAGCGACCTCGCCACGCAATGGACCGGAACGCCGGCTCGGCAAAGTCACCGCCCACCGGGTCGTAAATCACATCCGGGCCTTTGCCGCCGGTCAGGGCCTTGATCCTCTCGCGGAAGGCGCTGGGCACGGTGTCGACGCTGTAATTGATGGTTTCATCCGCACCGATCTGCTTGCACAGAGCGCATTTTTCATCGGTGGATGCAGCTGCAATCACCTTGGCCCCGGCGGCCTTGGCAATCTGGATGGCCGCGGTGCCGACACCACCTGCCGCGCCCAACACCAGCACCGTTTCCCCGGCCTTGAGTTGGGCCCGATCAATCAGGGCATGCCACGAGGTCGCGTAGATCATGATGAAGGCCGCTGCGTCAACATGCGGGAAACCGGCGGGCAGCGGCATGCACATGGCCGCTGGAGCCAAGGTGTGGGTGCCAAAGCCCCCGGTGCCCGACAGGCAGGCGACGCTGTCGCCCAATTTCAGATGTTTGACCCCTTCGCCCACTGCGGCCACCACGCCGGCGTACTCCGAGCCCGGTACAAAGGGCAGGGGAGGCTTCATCTGGTACTTGTCCTGAACGATCAGCAGATCCGGGAAGTTCAGGCTGGCAGCCTTGATCTCGATCAGCACCTCGCCCGGCTTGGGACTTGGGGTGGGCAGTTCCTTCCAACTGAGGGCGTCGACGCCCACGGGGTTCTCGCAAAGCCAAGCATGCATTCGAATGTCTCCTGAAAATCAGCCGGAAATCATAGGTGGGCTGTCAGGCGTGGGTGTGTCGCTGTAGCGACGGCCGCCGAAGCGGGTGCCCGCGAGAACGAGGGGCACCCTACAATCCGCTGTCCATCCATCTGACCATGAAAATCCTTCTCTCCAACGACGACGGCTACCAGGCGCCCGGCATCGTGGCCTTGTACGAAGCCCTGAAGTCCATCGCCGATGTCGAGGTGGTGGCGCCAGAGCAGAACAACAGCGCCAAATCGAATGCGCTGACGCTGCATTCGCCGCTTTATGTGCATCGGGCGGCCAACGGCTTTCGCTACGTGAACGGCACGCCTGCCGACTGTGTCCATATCGCGCTCACCGGTCTTTTGGGTTACCGCCCCGATCTCGTGGTTTCGGGCATCAACAATGGGGCCAACATGGGGGACGACACGATCTACTCGGGTACGGTGGGTGCCGCCATGGAAGGCTATCTTTTCGGTATCCCGGCCTTGGCCTTCTCTCAGGTGGAAAAGGGTTGGTCGGAGTTGGATGCGGCGGCCCGCAAGGCCCGCGAGATCGTCGAGCAGATCCAGGCCCAGTCCATGATCGGCCACCAGCCCTGGCTTTTGAACGTGAACCTGCC
>RXJO01000292.1:639-1111 GCA_003987795.1 Curvibacter sp. | reverse complement strand
GCCGAGGCGGCTTGGTCCTGTCCAATCATGGTGGTGATTATACCAGTATAACATAGGTACTTAAACCGGTATCGACCGCATGCTAGCTTTTCTGACCTGAATTCGTCGCTGCGCAGAGGACGCACGGGCATGGGCAAGCAATTCGCGCGGATCGAACCGGAGCACAGGGCTTTCATCGAGCGGCAGAAGATCTTCTTCGTCGCCAGCGCCCCGCCGAAAGGACGCATCAACGTGTCCCCGAAGGGACTGTCCTCATTCCGGGTGCTCGGAGACAATGATGTCGCTTACCTCGACTGCACTGGCAGCGGGAGCGAGACCCATGCGCACCTCGTCGCTTCCGACGACAAGCGGCTGACCATCATGTTTTGCGCCTTCGATGGCGCCCCGATGATCCTGCGGCTCTATGGCCAAGGCCAGTCGCTCATGCGTGGCACGCCTGATTACGCCGATCTCGCGCCAGGGTTCGAGGACA
>RXJO01000292.1:0-550 GCA_003987795.1 Curvibacter sp. | reverse complement strand
GAGCGTGGCAGCCTTATCCGCTACTGGACCAAGCAGGGTCTCGACAATTTGCGAAAGTACTGGGGCCTGAAGAACATGAAGAGCATCGACGGCCTGCCGACCGGCTTTGCCCCTGAGCGCATGGCTCCGCAAGGGCCGACAGATCATATCTGACAGACCAAGATTGCCGAATCCGGCCTAGGATTTGTGTGCCAACCGGGCTAAACAGCCCTCCCCAGACGACAAACCGGGAAGCCCAAGATGGACAAGTTCACCACGCTGGAAGGCGTCGCGGCGCCGCTGAAGATCATCAATGTCGACACCGACATGATCATTCCGAAGCAGTACCTCAAGACCATCAAGCGGACCGGCCTTGGCAAGGGGCTCTTCTCCGAGCAGCGCTACAAGGACGACGGCAGCGAGAACCCGGATTTCGTGCTCAACCAGCCCGCCTATCGCAACGCGAAGGTGCTGGTCGCCGGCGACAATTTCGGCTGCGGCTCGAGCCGCGAGCACGCGCCCTGGGCACTGCTCGACTTCGGCATCCGCTGCGTGATCTCGACCTCGTTCG
>RXJO01000044.1 GCA_003987795.1 Curvibacter sp. | reverse complement strand
GCCAGCGACGCCAGCGTTACCCCCTGTGCCCGATCAGTTCAGGTGGGGGAGTTTGAGGTGGCCATACATGGGGGAATTTGGGTGGCCATCGGGGGCTGGCATCAGGAAGTGGGGACGCCTTACGCTCGGTCGCCCATTGCGAAGCTTGGTATCGAGCGAGGTTGATGGTGTACGACCATGGCAGGATGAGGCCACCCAGCGATTTGGCATGCTTGTCGATCCAGAGCCATGAACCTGCCGTTGCATACAGCCAGATGGCACCCGCGACCGTGGTCACAACCGCAAAACCTGCCAATCGCAGTCGCCGGGAAGGCCGGATGCGTACCCAGGCCAGCACCAAGCAAGGCCCACCTCCAAAAGCGAGGAGGTACAGAAAAAGCGTGGGATGCCACAACGCACTCGCTTCCTGATAGTGCGTATTGAGGACGTTTCCTATCATGCTTTTGTCCAGCAAGACGCCGTAGGTCTTGATGAAATACAGGGCCAAAGCATTCAGGCAAGCCGCAAGCATGCAAACGGGCTTGAGCAAACGAGACGACACGAGGCCTATCAATGTCAGGCCTATCGTGGTCATCACCGATACCAGCATGAAGAGGGTGCTCAGGACAACGAGATTGTCCAGCAGTCCCCCAGACAGACGCTCGCTAGCAAAGGAGAGCAATGGGGCGTGATAGATCGCGGCATTCATGAACGATGCGGCGCCTACCAGCTTCAGCCCAGAAATCGACGGCCCCCCCTGAAACCAAGCCCGCATTGCGCCGGCTTGTCTTGGCATGAACCTTCGGTGATAGGCGAACACATTCTTCAGCTTGCGCATGGACAGAACATTGAAATTGACGAAACAGTTGCGGAGCGGATCTTCAACTGGACCTGGACAGATGAGGGATCACTGGCTGATCGCTTCGGTGCGACCAGAGTCCCAGGCAGGTTACGAGACCGCACAGGGTTGTCGCAGCCAGAACCACATGCGTGCCAATGAATTCAGTGGGGCGAAGCCACAGCAGAGACGACCAAACCAGAAGCACAGCCGTGAGGGCGAATCGTCCACGACCTGCAAACACCCAGGACCACCAAGTGCTTCGTCGTGCCAGTGCAGCCCCAATGAGCCCCGACAACCATCCGCCTGCAGCGCCAGTGAGTAAATCCAACGGCCAATGCGCTCCGACGGCCACACGCGACATGGCAATGAGACAGGCAAAGCCAAGGACACAGCCCACCAAGGTCCAATCTCGCTGCGATCTCGGGGTGGGTGCCAGCGTCGCAAGCAACGCTGCTGCCACGGCAAAAGCGGTTACGCTGTGACCGGAGGGAAGGCTGTAATGCTGCAGCAGAGGGCCAATCACATTGAACAGCGACGGCTCAATGACCGACGCTGGCCTGGGAACGCTAGCCCAATGTTTACCGACCACAGAAAACAATGCCCCCGTCGGAATGGACGCCAGGATTGCAAACCAAACCTGAGGCTTGGTGAGCACGAACACCGCCAATGCAAGCATCAAGATGGAGGCATCACCCAGCAAGGTGACCATGGCCCAAAACCCAAAAGGCAAGTATGAGAACACCTGATTGAGCATCAGAAAGGCGTCGTGCTGAATTGACCAGTAAGCCGTCCGCACCGGACCGCCACCGTCTAACAGGATACTGACTCCGGTCAACCCCAGTGCGAGAAATGCGGGGGCACTCCATGCCCACCACGCATTTGTTGAGACGGCGTTGGTCAGATGGCCCGCACGACGTCTGCCTTGTCTGTTTGTTTCGTTGTTCATGAATCGATGACGTTTGATTTTGCTGATCGGTCTTCATGCCTTGACGAGCTGCCAGCCTGCCAGCTTTGAGGTCGCCACTGCATGTGGGCAGGTTTGCCGCACCCAGTCATTGCTTGGGCAGTTCGCCAGAGTTCAGGTGACTGAAGCCACCTGCAATCGCCCCTCTTGATCTGTGCGATTGGCGGGCGGGTCACGCTGGCCCGGCCGGAGATAGTGGGCGCGAGACTATTCCTTGTCTCGGCGTTTATGCCGTGAACGAAGGAAGGAGGAAAGTCGGCGCCAAACCAGTCGCCATCTAGCGAGTCTGGTCCGGCAGATCAGCAGCGCGGGGGGCGCTCTAGTCGATCCAAGAATGGGTAGGGATAACCCAAGTCAGAAATGACCGTCGGACGCGTCATTTCTCGGCCGGCGGCAACAACTATGGCTCCAACGACCACTACCACCCGGAAAGTGGAGGTCAGAAAAAGCGCTCGCTTGAGCGCTTTTTCGTTGGCGCCGCCGGTGTGATCGTGACCAGCAGACATGGGGATTCCTTAGGTTGAGTGAACGACAGGCGGTTGGGGATCCGTGTCGTGTTCTTTGACCATCTCGTCGGGCTTGTCTTTATGGTGAGCCCAGCTGTAGAGCAGCGGCAGTACAAGCAAAGTCAGCGCGGTGGACGACAAAATGCCGCCGATCACCACCGTGGCCAAAGGCCGCTGGACCTCGGAGCCAGTACCCGTTGCGAGTGCCATCGGGATGAAGCCCAGAGAGGCGACCATGGCGGTCATCAGCACAGGACGCAGACGCTGCACCGCACCTTCATGAACGGCCTTGTCGAGGGGCATTCCTTCCTCACGCAGGTGGCGGATGAAGGACAGCATCACCAGGCCGTTCAAGACCGCCACGCCACTCAGCGCGATGAAGCCGACGCCTGCGGAGATGGACAACGGGATATCGCGAAGCCACAAAGAGACTACCCCACCGGTGAGCGCGAAAGGGATGCCGGTGAACACCAGCAGACCATCCTTGACATTGCCGAACATGGCGAACAGCAACACAAAGACCATTCCCAGCGACACCGGGATCACGATCTCCAGACGCTTGGTGGCCGATTGAAGGTTCTCAAACTGGCCGCCCCATGCCATCCAGTATCCGGCGGGCAGGGTGACCTGCTGCATCTTCTCTTGTGCCTCTGCGACGAAAGAGCCCAGGTCACGGCCTCTTACGTTCGCACTGATCACGATACGGCGTTTGCCATCCTCACGGCTGACCTGATTGGGGCCTGGCGCCAAGTCAAAGTTGGCGACTTCACTCAAGGGAATGAAGGTCACGGCGTTGGCGTTCGCACCCTTGGGCAAAGCGACAGGCAGGCGCTTGATGGCGTCGAGATCCTGGCGCGTCACCTCGGGCAGACGCACCACGATGCCGAAGCGGCGATCCCCTTCGAACATGATCCCTGAATCACGGCCACCAATGGCCGTCCCAATGGTGTCCTGGACATCGGCAACATTCAGACCATAGCGAGCCGTCTTGGCACGGTCGATGTTCACCGTGAGCATGGGCAACCCGGTAGTCTGCTCAACCTTCGCTTCGGAAGATCCTTCCAGCCCCTGCAGAATCGTCAATGCCTCAGCGGCGGACTTGTTGAGTTGGTCCATGTCGTCGCCGAAGATCTTGACGGCAACGTCGCTCCGAACCCCGGAGATCAGTTCGTTGAAGCGCAGCTGGATGGGCTGAGAGAACTCGTAGCTGTTGCCAGCCATCTTTTCCGCCTCTTCTTGGATTGCATCAAGCAGTTCCGCAGGGGTCTTCCTCGGCTCTGGCCACTGATCCACCGGATTCAGCATGATGTAGCCGTCCGAGATGTTGGGCGGCATCGGATCAGAAGCGATCTCCGCGGTACCCGTTCGAGCGAATACGCGTTTGATTTCAGGGAATTTCTGCTTGAGCATGGTCTCCAGCTTGCTCTGCATCTCGAGCGACTGTGTGAGACTGGTGCCGGGAATGCGAATCGCCTGGATCGCGATGTCACCTTCGCTCAAGTTAGGTGCGAACTCAGTGCCAAGGCGAGTGGCGAGGAGTCCCGACAGCACCACGGCCACTACAGCCAGCGTCACCACGATGGTCCGAGCCGCCATCACCCTGTCGAGCAGAGGTTCATAGCGCAACCGGACCCAGTGCATGAGACGGTTTTCTTTCTCCGCCACGTGCTTGCCGATGAAGAGCGCCACGGCCGCGGGAACGAACGTCACAGACAGCAGCATTGCGCCGAGCAGTGCGATCACGACGGTGAAGGCCATCGGGTGGAACATCTTCGCCTCGACGCCGGTCAGGGCGAAGATGGGCAGGTACACCACCATGATGATGAGCTGACCGAAGATAAGCGGACGTCGTGCCTCCTGAGAAGCGGCAAACACCTCTTTAAAGCGCTCTTTGAACGTTAGATTTCGACCCGATGCAGCTTGGGCGTGCGCCAATCTTCGGACACAGTTTTCCACGATAACCACTGCGCCGTCGACAATGATGCCGAAGTCCAGAGCGCCAAGGCTCATCAGATTGGCGCTGACCTTCTGGCTCACCATGCCCGTAAAGGTGAACAACATCGCCAGCGGAATCACCGTTGCGGTAATCAGGGCCGCACGGATGTTTCCAAGGAACAGGAACAACACAACGATCACCAGGATCGCGCCTTCCAGCAGGTTCTTTTTGACGGTTGCGATGGCCTTGTCGACCAGAACGGTTCGGTCGTAGACGGTGACCGCCTTCACGCCCTTGGGCAGAGAGCGATTGATCTCTACCATCTTCGCGTCCACCGCCTGTGACACGACTCGGCTGTTCTCCCCGATCAGCATGAAGACCGTGCCGAGCACCACCTCGCGCCCATTGTCGGTCGCGGCACCCGTACGCAGTTCCTTGCCGACCATGACTTCCGCAACGTCGCTCACGCGGATGGGCACGCCTGCATAGTTGCCAAGGATCACATTGCGAAGGTCATCCATGTTCTTGACCTGG
Source organism: Curvibacter sp. (assembly GCA_003987795.1). GTDB lineage: Bacteria > Pseudomonadota > Gammaproteobacteria > Burkholderiales > Burkholderiaceae_C > Curvibacter. Next base: position 14,419 of record RXJO01000044.1, on the reverse strand, counting down.
CCTGGCGCGCGGATCAGGTACTGCTCGCCCTTTCGCTCGATATATCCCGCACCGACGTTGGCGTTGTTGCGGTCGAGCGCCGTCACGATATCGGTCATGGTCAGACCATAAGCAGACATCTTTTCCGGGCTCGGCGCGATCTGGTACTCCTTCGAATAGCCGCCGATGCTGTTGATTTCGGTGACACCCTTCACGTTGCGCAACTGGGGTTTGATGATCCAGTCCTGAATCTCGCGCAGATCTGTGGGTGTGTAGGCCTCGCCATTTGGCTTTCGAGCGTCATCTTCGGCCTCAACAGTCCAAAGGTAGATTTCGCCCAAACCAGTGGAGATCGGACCGATGGCCGGACTCACTCCTATCGGCAACTGATCCCTTGCGGACTGAATCCGTTCGTTCACCAGTTGGCGTGCGAAATAGACATCGGTGCCGTCTTCGAAGATGACGGTGACTTGCGACAGACCGTAGCGTGACAGAGACCGTGTCTGCTTTAGGCCGGGAAGGCCCGCCATGACCACTTCGATCGGGTAGGTGACACGTTGCTCTGCCTCCAGCGGCGAATAACCCGGCGCCGAGGTGTTAATTTGGACCTGGACGTTGGTGATGTCCGGGACCGCATCGATAGGTAGCCGTTGGTAATTGAAGATTCCCAGGCCGATTAGCCCCAGGACGCCCAGCATGACGAACCATCGCTGCGCGATGGAGAAATTGATGATGCGTTCAAACATGATTTGCGATCAGTGCTCGTGGCCTGCGGAACCCTTGCCCTTTTGCGCCTTGACCACATAGCTGTTCTTGCCAGCCAAGGTGGTGCCAGCTTCCAGGCCCGACACAATTTCAACGCGCTTGCCATCGGAGCGACCGATACGCACAGCACGTGCCTCGAAGCCCCCATTGACCTGTACGAAAACAGAAGGCCTTTCTTCGATGGTCTGAATGGCCTCTGCAGAAACTGTCACTGGTGCATTGGACTTACCCGAGACCAACTCAACGGTGACGAACAGGCCCGGGCGCCAGGCGAGATTGGGATTGGGCAACGTCACCCGGGCAACTGCTGTACGGGTTTGCTCACCCAGCAGCGAGCCGACGTAAGAGATCTTGCCCGTCGCAGATTGCTCGAATCCGCTTGCGCGAATCGTGGTGACTTCGCCCACGCGGACTAGGTTGAGGTTGGCGGCGTTTACGTTTATTTGAGCCCATACCGACGACAGGTCGGAGATGGTAAAGACTTGCGCGTCCTCGCGCACGGACTCGCCAAGAGAGAGGTGCTTCTCAACGACCATGCCGTCGAACGGTGCGCGCAACTCATACCGCGCCAGCGTGCCAGAGCCGCCTGTGGCGCCGATGGCCTGGAGCTTCTGAGATGCATTCGACACTGCGATTTCGGCCTCGCGTTGCGCTTGTTCTGCCTGCAAAAAGTCCTGCTGGGCAGAGATCTTGTCTTCGAAAAGACGGCGCTCACGGTCTGCCGTTACCTTTGCCAGTGCAAGCCGCTTTTGCGCGGCCAATAGTTCGCTGCGTTGCTCGGAAACGCCTACGCTGGCAAGCACGGCCAGGACCTGCCCCTTACGCACTTGCTGGCCGAGGTTCACTGAGACGCTCTCGACGACACCGGCGACACGGGGCACGACGTGGGCCGTGCGGTCTTCGTTGAAACGGATCTCACCGGGCAGTTGCACGCTTCCGGCGACTTCAGCGGGGCCCGCAGTTTCGATCTCGATACCGGACGTTGCAATCTGCTCTTTGCTAAATTCGACCTTCTCGTTGTGCTCTGCCTCCTTCCTGGGCGCAGCAGCCTGCTTCTCGCCGGCTGTGCTTGAGTTGTCCGCCACAGCAGCCGACTTCTCTGCTTCGGACTTAGCCGCTTTCGACTTGACGTCGTGACCATGCTCATCCTCGTGTTCGGCCGAACTTTCCACGTGCCCGTCTGCATCTTTGTGGTCTCCGCCGTCCTTTCCTGCAGTCTTGGCGTCGGCATCATGCTCGTCGTGAGCATGACTATCGCGTTGCGCTTTGGCCACCTTGGCGGGGTCGACGTCTTGGCCGGATTTCCCACTACGCATGATTGCCACCCCAGCCACAGCGGCCAGGACGACGATGACTGCGATGACGACCCACTGCTTTGGCGAGGAGCCGGTCGGTACGTTGTTGCTGCTCTTCATGATTCAGAAGGTCCGAGTTATTGGGGTTTGAGCAAGGCCGACGTTTCATCGGAAATGCTGAGAAGACGTTCCAGTTCCGCTGCAGCCTGGTAGGTGTCGGAGAGCGCGCGCAGATACTGCGCCTGGGTCCCGACCAGGGTCCGCTGGGCGTCAAGCGTTTCAAGGTAGCTGAACTTGCCCAAGGTAAATCCCTGGGATGCGGCTTCATAGGCGCTGCGAGCGCCAGGAACGGCGTCGCGTTGAAGGGTCAACGCTTCGGTGCGCGCGGCGCGCAATTGCTCACGAGCCTGGTTGACCTGTGTTGACAGTCTGACTTCTGTCGCAGCAAGTTCATCTTGGGCCTTGTATTCTCGGCTGATAGCCTCGGCGATATTTCCCTGATTGCGGTCGAAGATGGGAATCGGGACAGTGATGCCGACAACTGCCATGGTGACGCCTGCGGTTTGGTCCCGTTTTGCTCCTGCAGTGATCCCGACATCGACCACACCGCGTGCTTTCTCCAAGTTAACGGCGGCCGTAGCCCGTTGGACTTCGACTCGGGCCCTTCGTAACAAAGGGGAATTTTGCATGTGCGCGAAGACAAACTCGTCGGGCAGGTCTGCGGCCGGCATCACTAGATTGCCGAGTACCTCCCCATAGGTCGTGTTCGTTTCGCCCCATAGTGACGAAAGTTGCTTGCGAGCCGCGCGCACATCGCTCTCCGCCCGGGCAAGCTCGGCTTGTGCTGCTGCCTGTGCTACCCGAGCGCGAGTCTCCTCGACCGGAGACACTTTGCCGGCCTGGACGCGCTTGCCTGCAGCATTGGCGCTGCCAGATGACAGGGCCAGCGACTCTTGCGCAAGCTTGAGGCGCTCCTGCGACAAGAGCCCCTCATAGTAGGCGCTGATCACTGCGGCTCGAACGTCTGCGCGTTTTTGCTCGATGTCAAGCGCTGCCTGGTCCCGTACCCTGCTGGCCACTGCTATGCGTGCCTCACGCTTTCCACCGCGCTCGATGGGTACCGTCACCTGCAGGGTCGAAGTACGACGACCGTTCTTGAAGTCTTCCTGCAGGAATGACCCCTCTGGGTTCGGTCGCAAACCTGCCTGCGTGAGCCTACCGGCTGTAGCGTCCCATTCTCGACGGACTGCGGCGAGGTCTGGGTTCGCTGCCAATGCACGCCGGACAGCCTCGACCATGGTGATGCCGTTGGCGGTTGAAGGAACCGTCAGCGTTGTTGCTGTCGATACCGGGGGGGGGGCTACTTGCGCCTGCGCAGCGCAGGCAGTGAAGAGCAACGCGAACACAACGCGCGGCGCCGCCTCACGAAATGAGGGACGAAGAAATGCCACTGGGAACTCCGAAATAAATGAAAAATTCGGCAAGTCCGGATGATTTACTGGTTATTAACCAGCATCAGGAGATCGCCGCCAGATATTGGCGAAAACCCCATTTGGGCCTTTCTATTTCGCTGGGAGAGCGAGAGCCCTGCGGAGTTACATAATCAGAAATCGTCCACGTTTTGCCTGTGACGATCGGCCAGTCGGCCGCGTCGCATGCTACGAACATCGCAGCAGGCTGTGAGAGCTCATGGAACTGGCAGATGCCGCCAGGTTCGTTCGTGTGGATGAGATGCTGACTGACTCCCGCGATGCCGACGGTGATGGCGGAAATCGCGCCCACGTCATCGCCGACCTCATGCGCCTGTGCCGCGGACCACTGGACCGGGAACAGCATCAGCATTATGACGATGACGAAACGGCTAAACATTTGGACACATTCTTCGAGCGGAGAAGTCAGCGTAGAGGCCACCGTTTCAGAAGCCTTCGCTCGTGCGGATCTGTCCGCCCTTCATAGTGCGCAGCGTCTCGCGCTCGCCTAGATCATGACTCAGGCCATCACCCTCGGGTGCAGGATAGTCCAGCGCATCGCAGGTCGGGCCGAGACTCTGCTTGGCCGCATTGCGCTGCGCGACTGCTTCGGCACGGCTGTTGCTCAGTACTTGGTGCAACGGGGACTCGGTGACACCCTTTTCACTACGGCCGGGATGGATGGGGTCAGCAGCCAGAGAGTAGGTAATGAGGAGGTTGTGAGCCTTAAACATGGTTATTCCTTTCGTTTTGCCTACCTCTCGTGGAGGTGGGCCGGACAACGTGTTACGGTGAATGAATTTTTAAAAACCAGTCCTCTGATTTGCCTACACCAGGATTACAAATAAGTAATCACCCTAGTTGCGTCCGAATTCTTATCATTGCCATATGCGAATATTAGTAATCGAAGACGACCATAAGATGGGTGACTACCTCCGCAAGGGGCTCACTGAAAACGGCTTCCAGGTCGACTTAGCTAGGGATGGACTGCAAGGCCTCAATATGGCGCTGGCGAGCGACTACGACTTGCTGCTCCTGGACGTGATGTTGCCTGGTCTGGACGGCTTCGGTGTGCTTTCCGCAGTGCGCGCGGCAAAGGCGCTGCCAGTTCTGATGCTGACGGCGAAAGACGAAATTGACGACCGCGTGCGAGGACTCCAGGCAGGTGCAGACGACTACCTCCTCAAACCTTTTGCATTTTCGGAACTTCTCGCCCGCCTGCATGCTCTGCTTCGCCGCGGCAAGCTACAGGAAGTCACGCAGTATCAGCTCGGAGGTCTGCAGCTGAACCTGGTGGCCAGGCGAGCCACGCGCGACGGGGTACGACTGGAATTGACCGCTAAGGAGTTTTCGCTGCTCACGCTTCTGATGCGACGTACAGGGCAGGTCCTCTCTCGAACCATGCTGGCCGAGCAGGTCTGGAACATGAATTTCGATAGTGAAACCAACGTTGTGGAGGTCGCGATCCGGCGTCTGCGAAGCAAGATGGACGACCCCTTCGATACCAAACTCTTGCATACCGTGCGCGGCATGGGATATGTCCTGGAAGACAGAGGCGCCTGATGGCCAAACGGTCTATCCAGAGCTCGATGTCTCTGTGGTTGGCAGTTCAAACATTTTTCTTCCTGGCTGTCAGTTCCACCGTCATCTACGTAGTTGCCGACTGGACATTAAAAAAAAGCCAAGAGTCAGAGATCCTGCGGCACGAGGGGATGATTCGTAGTTTGTATGGTCAGGCCCAAAAGTCAGGTGACTTGCAAGAGCTGCGCGCTGAACTCACAGAATTTTTCCGCATCCACGACGAGCTGGCGGTTCAGCTGAAGCTCAACGGCGAAATGATTTTCGAAGCCGGCCCTGACGCATCGAATGACAACTGGCGGCAGGAGCACATGCCGCCGACCGCAGATGCCCCAGAACTCGATCTGATCATGGCGGTAAGGGTCACAGCAGACCGCCAGATGCTCAGTACTTTGGCCATTGCCTTGGTGCTAGTGTCTCTTGCCGCATCTCTGGTGGCATCGATGGTCAGCGCAAGATTGGTCCGGCGCGGCCTTTCTCCCTTGAGAGCGTTGGCCAAAGAGACCCAAGAGGTTGGCCCGCACGCTTCCGGCAAGCGTCTGAACGAGGAGGCTTATGGCACCGAGATGGAGCCCTTCGTCCACCAGTTCAATCTGCTGCTCCAGCGAGCTGAACGCGCCTATCAACAGCTTGAGTCATTTAATGCCGACGTTGCACACGAGTTGCGGACCCCTTTGGCCAATCTGATTGGCGAGGCAGAAGTCGAGCTTGGGCGGCCACGTAATGCCGAGGAGCTCAGAGAGGTGCTTCTTTCGAATCTGGAGGAAGCTCGCAAGCTCTCCGCGATCGTGTCCGACATGCTTTTTCTGTCTCGAGCAGATCGAGGTGTCATTGCACGCACGGTGCAGGTCAACTCCTTGTGCGAACCTACCCTGGAGGTTGTCGAGTTTCACGAGGCATTGCTTGAGACCAAGGATCTCAGGATCGAGGTCAAGGGCGACGCGCAGGTAGAAGCAGACGTCGGGCTGGTCAAGCGCGCAATCTCGAATTTGCTAGGCAATGCAGTTCAGTATGCGAGATACGGCTCCAGAATCCGCATTGACATCCTGATCGAGAGCGACGGTACGTGGATTGACGTCTCCAACGATGGTCCTGATATCCCGCCAGAGACTGGCGACAAGATATTTGAGCGGTTTTATCGTGTAGACCGGAGCCGTACGGGAGCGAACTATGGATTAGGTTTGTCCATCGTGGCAGCGATTGCGCGCATGCACGGCGGCGCGACCAGATCCGTATCCCATCATGGAACCACAACTGTGGGCTTTTCCATAGCCAGCGTCCAGGGCTCGCGAGCTTTCAAGCACAGGCGGTCCAAGGTCCATGAGCAGCCTCCGGGCGGTGGTGGCACATGAAGCAAGTCTACGACCACCAATACGTCGATGGCCAGATCGCGGCCACTTACGTCGTGTTGATCGTTGTCGCTGTGATTGCCCATTTCGCCTGCAAGCGTTGGTGCGACAAACATGAAAAAATGCCTGAGCCCAAGGTTGCCTACACCAAGCAACTTGTCAGATCGGCTCTCAGAGAAAGTGGCCAACCGCACAGGGCAAAGGGCGCACCGGCGCGGCAAGAAGCGTTAAACCCCACACGCCGGTGCAGCACGGGCATTTTTCTCGATGGATTGCATTGCGGCGGTCACCAAGCTGCTGCACACCGCACATCTGCAATGCTAACCAATAACGCATCCCTCGTGGCAAGACCAAATGCATAAAAAACCAGCTGCGCTGGCGGACGCTACAGCCGCGCACAAAGCACGGGCCGGTCTGCATCGACTTTGGTATGCGGGCGGCCACTCGATGGCGGGACTTCGTGCTGCATGGGACGAAACAGCGTTTCGCCAAGAGGTGTGGATTGCTGTTGTATTACTGCCTGCATCGGCGCTTGTCGGTAAAAACTGGGTCGAGGCAGTGTTGCTGGCTAGTACGGTCGTCGCAGTGATAGTCGTTGAGTTGTTGAATTCGGCTGTTGAGGCAGCCGTGGACCGAGTGGGTGTGGAGTGGCATGTGCTTGCGAAACGTGCCAAGGACATTGGGAGTGCAGCAGTGCTTGTGTCGCTGCTGTTATGTGGAACAGTCTGGGCAACTGCGCTCTGGTCTCGCTGGAGATAAGCGGGCCGCATTCGGCATCTATCACTGTCGCATCGGGCGGCTCCGGACTCGCGGCTTAAAGCTCCCTGGCTGAAGTTCGATTTCTCAGCCGAAAAGCCCAAAGCCGCGAGAGAAAAAAACTGAGCGCGGCTTGTCCGGCAATTGTGATGGCCAACCCGCATCGGCCAAGGCCTGTTCGGGTGCCTTGGTTGCACGCACCGCCGCCTTTGTAGCGCGCGTAGAACTCCTTGAGGTCCAGCGCATCGACCGCGTCACTGATGAAGTACGCCAGGTGCCCCTTGGGCAGCCAGTCCTGCAGCGACGCGGGTAGCAACATCTCCTGCTGTGGTTCGCACGGGCGGTAGCTCATGCTCAGTCAACGTTCACCACGTCTGCGCCGTCGTCAGAGACTTCCCTTCTGCCGCCCACGCTCCTAGCCGATGCCTTCCTCAAGCGGAAGCAGGGCCAGAAAGCCGGCAAAGAACATAGCCGTTACCCAGGGACAATCTGGTGTTTCGTGCGCTTCGATCAACAATTCCTCGGTCACGAGGTAAAACAGCGCAATCAGACCAAAGGCGAGGAAGCCGGTCCCAATGGCGCTGGGTAACAACGCCACCGGCGCTCCGAGCAAAGCCCCGATTGGCAGCAAAAGCACGAGAGCGGCTGTGATCCAGACGACCTTGGCACGAGAGCGAACACCTAGTCGAGTTCCGTTGCCACCGTCAAGCCAAGAAACAACACCTCGATGGTCAGCAGCAAGCCGACATTCGGGCCAGCCGCGAACCCGACGCCAAGCACTAGGCCATCAATCACGGATGTCGATGCAGATCACTGTCAACAGGCTGATCGCCCCTTTCGCCAACGCCCCCAAGTGCTTCACTATCAGCATAGTGACGATGCCGATTGCGCCGCCGATCACCCTGGCCCAAGGCGAGCGCCGATGCATGAAGTCGGGTAGGATTTCGCCGGCCGCTGCAACGAACACGACGCCAGCGGCGAAGTGCTGAATCGCGCTGACCAGCGTTGATCCAGGGCGCACGTTCACCGCAACTGCGGCGCTGATGATGGCGGCCACTGCCGGGATCAAGGTGTAAATCCAGGCCGAGATCGCAATGACTCAGATCACCGCGTTGCCACACTGGGCACAGAATTTCGCGCCGATCGGAATGACGCTACTGCACTTCGTGCACGATGCTGGCACCAGCGATGTCCCACACTGGCCGCAAAAGCGAGCGCCTTGCGGATTGATCACTTTGCATTTCGGGCAGGTGATGCCGCTGGCCGAAGGCGCTGGATTGCGCCCCCAATCATGACTGCTGGAGTTGCCGTGGCCGTGGCTATTGCCATGCCCTCCGCCGTGTCCTCTAAAAATTCGATCAAAGATTCCCATCTTCAAACTCCATATTTGGTTTATCGACCCGCCCGCTGCCTGAGCAACCTCAGCCCGTTAAAGACCACCAACAAGCTCGCCCCCATGTCGGCGAACACGGCCATCCACATGGAGGCATCGTCGAAGATCGCCAGCAGCAGAAACACCAACTTGATGCCCAGCGCGAGCGCGATGTTCTGCCATAGCACGGCGTGGGTGCGCCTGGACAGCCGGATCGTTTCGGGCAGGCGGCGCAGGTCGTCATTCATGACCACCACATCGGCGGCCTCCATCGCGGTGTGGGTGCCCGCGCCGCCCATAGCGAAGCCGATGTCAGCCTTCGCCAGCGCCGGGGCGTCGTTGATGCCGTCGCCAGTCATCGCCGTGACGCCCAGGCGCTGCTGAAGCTCGCCGATGGCCTGCAACTTGTCATCGGGCAGCAGGTTGCCGCGCACCTCGGCGATGCCCGCCTGGGTGCCGACGGTCTGCGCCGTCGCCAGGTTGTCCCCCGTCAGCATCACCGGCGTCACGCCCAGCACCTTCAGGTCAGCCACGGCCTGCGCAGATGAAGGTTTGATGGTGTCGGCCACCGCACAGATGGCCATGACCCGTTCGCTGCTGGCCAACAAGGTGACGGTGCGGCCAGCTTGCTCATGCAACGCAAGGCGGACTTCGAGTTCAGCCGAACACTGCCCGCGCTCTTCGATCCAGCGGTGGTTGGCCAGCACATAGGGTTGGCCGTCGATCACCCCCTGCACGCCACGCCCGGCGACAGCCTGAAACTCGCCCACCTCTTGCGCGGCGGTCGACACGCCGTCCGCGATAGCCTTGGACACCGGGTGATCCGACCGCGCCGCGAGGCTTCTGGCCAGTTTCTCCAGCCCCTCCAGGGATTGCTTGCCGAGTCCGGCGTCCACGGGCTCGAAGGCCACCAGCTTGGGCTTGCCTTCGGTGATGGTGCCGGTCTTGTCCAGGGCCACGACCTTGATCTTGCGCGCCTCCTCTAGGTACACACCGCCCTTGATCAGGATGCCCCGTCGCGCCCCGGCGGCCAATCCGCTGACGACGGTGACGGGCGTGGCTATCACCAAGGCGCAGGGGCAGGCGATGACCAGCAGCACCAGGGCCTTGTAGGCGGCCTGCATCCAGGTCAGCCCCATGAGCCACGGTGCCAACAGCGCAACGGCAACGGCCAGGACGAACACCGCAGGCGTGTAAATGGCGGCGAAGCGATCCACGAAGCGCTGGGTGGGCGCGCGGGAGGACTGGGCCTGCTCGACGGCGTGGATAATGCGCGCCAGTGTGCTGTCGGACGCGGGGGCCGTGACGCGAATTTCCAACGCCGCAGCCTGGTTGATGGTGCCGGCGAAGACTTCATCGCCGGGGCTCTTTTCCACTGGCAGGCTTTCGCCGGTCACGGGGGACTGGTCAATTGCGCTCTGGCCCAAGCTCACGACGCCATCCAAAGGAACGCGCTCACCAGGGCGGATACGCACGGTCGCGCCCATAGTGACTTCCTTGACGCTGATGCGCGCCCATCTGCCATCGTCTTGACGCACTTCGGCCTGTTCCGGCGCGAGCGCCAGCAGGCTCTTGATGGCGCCGCGCGCGCGATCCACGGCGCGGGCCTCGATGGCTTCTGCGATGGCATACAGAGCCATGACCATTGCCGCTTCGGGCCACTGGCCGATAAGGAAAGCTCCGGTCACGGCCACGGTCATCAGTGCATTGATGTTCAAGCGGCCCTGCCGCAGCGCGGCCAGCCCCTTGCCGTAGACCGAGAAACCCGACAGCGCGATGCCCGCTGCGGCCAGCGCCATTCCCAACGCCTTGACAGGCATACTGTCTGGAAAGGCGAATGCTAAGCCCTCGGCCACCACAGCAAGCCCCAAGGCACCCAGCGACTTGCCCCACGTCGTCCAAAAGCCCGCTGGCGAGGTGGTCGCAGCAGTGGCCGATGGGCCTGTACCGCCGAGAGGTTCCGGCTTGAAGCCCGCCTTGCGGATCGCGTCCAGCGCCTGCTGCAAGGCAGGACCATCGGCGGCAATGGCCAGTTCGCGGTCGCCCAGGTTAAATTTCAGGCCACGAATCCCCGCCATGCCATCCAGGGTGCGGCGGATCTCCGATTCCTCGTTGGCGCAGTCCATGTTTGCTATGCGAAATCGCTGCGGCTCGGGGGTCATTGCATCAGACGCCGCAGGCTCGCGCACCGCAGGCGCTGCTGCGCTTCCACTCCCGCAGCAGGCAGCATCGGCGTGTTGGTTTTGGTGGGCAGGGCTCATGAAAATCTCCTTGTCAGGTGGATTAGAAACCCTATACCAACTACAGAGTCAAGAGCTTAAATACAATGAGTTCCAAGGTAAACCTGCCACCGCCCAAGGTGAAGCCATGAAAATCGGTGAACTGGCCAAGGCCACACATACTCAGGTAGAGACGATCCGGTACTACGAGCGCGAAGGCTTGCTGCCGGAAGCGGCCCGTACTGGCAGTAACTACCGCATCTACACAGACGAACACGTTGCCCGACTGTCCTTCGTCAGGTATTGCAGGAGGTTGGACATGACGCTAGATGAAATCCGGGTACTGCTGCGCGTCAAGGACGCTCCGAACAAGAACTGCGACCAAGTGAACGACCTGCTTGACGAGCACATCGACCATGTAGCCCTCCGCATCAATGAATTAAAAGCACTGGAATGTCAGCTCAAGATTTTGCGGGAAAGCTGCCGCGAATCCCAGTTGGCCAACCAGTGCGGTATTCTGACCCAGCTGTCCACGGCATCGCAGCATCTACATGAGCCAACGGCGCGCATGGGGCACGTTCATAGAGCACACGATCTCAAGTGACTCCCCCAAAGGAGTCGTGAGCTATCTCCTGATTCCACCATCAAGAGTTGCTTATATGGACACCGCCCGGATTACAAGTGACTTGGATGCGTGAGGGATCGGGAGGACGGGCTGCAGTCTTATGTCCTGCCTGTTGTGCAGGCGTTGCCTGCTGGCCCTGATGGCATTCGCTGATGAGGTTCCCATCTAACACTCGAGCTCGATGCTCTTGGCTCTTATCGGAGTATCCCCATCACGGTCCAACCTATCTGGCCCATCACACATTTGACGTCGCTTGCTCTCCTCAAACAGTGGTTCTTAAATTTCCGATCAAGGCCTCGTCATACGGTTCCCTGCCATGCATTGGTGTTCCCAGGCTGACCCTTGATGAGCACAGCCCAGATGGTGCGCGCCAGTTTGTTGGCGATCGCGGCGACCACGACGTTGTGTGGCCGGCGTTTGACCAGTTCCGTCAGCCATGGCCACGTGCTGCCTTCTTTGCATTTGAGTGCCACTGACCGTGCGGCATGCATCAGCAGTGTTCTCAGGTATGCATCACCTCGCTTGCTGATACCCAGCTGCCTGATGCGGCCCCCAGTCCCGGTTTGCCGAGGCACAAGACCAACCCAGGCAGAGAACTCCCTGGCATCTTTGAACGCTCGCGGGTCGCCCATGCTGGCCACGACCGCCGTTGCAGTAAGTAGCCCCACGCCTGGAATCTGCGCGATGGCCTGACACGAAGGGGATTCGCGCAATTGCTGCGCCAGCCTGCGCTCGATCCTATCAATGTCTTCAGCAATCTGTTTGATGCGTCGCACCTGCTCATCCAAACTGTCCATCAGCATGGCCGGCAAACGCTGCCCTGCTTCGTTCAACGTGTCTGGCAGCGCCAGGAGTAGTTGCCTATGCCCCTCAGGTAGGACGATGCCGAGCTCGTACAGAATGCCATCTAACACGACTCACTTCTGAAGGCCTGCGGAGCAGGTATGCTCTGCGCCCCCAACCAATGCCCTCGCAAGGGATTGCAGGCAAACTGACGGTACTTCAGGGAGATCAGAAGAGCGAGGTGGAGGTGAAGGCAAGCAGTGAAAACAAACTGCGCACAGAAGGCGTGAAAATCGTCCCCGGAACCAAGATCGTTGCAGTACTCAACAACATCCATGGCAAAGCACGTTACCGTGCGTTTCTCGGTGAAATGAGGCCCCAATGAACCGACACATTCTCAACCTTCCTGCACTACAAGGCGGCTTTCTGGCGCTGCTTGCCGCAGCACTCTTCGGTGTGAGCACGCCGCTGGTGCAGAAATTGGGCATGGGCATGGGTCCCTTCTCGACGGCAGCACTGCTCTATGCCGGAGCTGCCGGCATTGGAGCGCTGCTTCGCCAACCGGCAGAAAAAGAGGCTCGCTTGCTGCGTTCGGATTGGCCTCGCCTGATCGCCGTGGCATTGTTCGGAGCGGTGATCGCGCCCGTGGCCATGGCGTGGGGCCTGCAGCGAGCCAGCGGCACGGGGGCCTCGCTGATGTTGACCCTGGAGGCACTGTTCACGGCAGTGCTTGCCTGGCGTCTTTATGGCGAGACCATGGACCGCAGAGTCTGGGCAGCCGTGCTGCTGTTGCTCGGTGGTGGCATCGCTTTGGTTTTGGATCAAAGTCAGAGCGGCAGCAGCCAACTCTGGGGCTTGGTGGCGGTCATGGTGGCCACCGTTGCCTGGGGGATGGATAACACGTTGTCGCGAGCCCTGGCTGAGCGCGATCCCGGGCAAGTGGTACTCGCTAAAGCTGTGCTGGGTGTCACCGCCACGGGTAGCCTGGCCGTGCTGACTGGGGAGCCCTTACCGGGCGCAGGGGCTGCCTTGGGCCTGATGGCTGTTGGGGTGAGCTGCTACGGGCTGAGCCTGCGCTTTTACCTATTGGCGCAACGGGCCTTCGGAGCCGCCCGCACGGGATCTATTTTCGCGTTCGTACCCTTCATCGGTGCCGCCTTGGCGATCCTGCTGGGAGATCGGTCTGGTGGATGGGGCATGGTGTTGGGTGGTGCGCTGATGTTGGTCGGCGTTCTCGTCCACCTGATGGAGTCCCATCACCACGAGCATGATCATGTGGCCTTGAAACATGAGCATGCCCACACCCATGCGGATGGCCACCATGACCATGTTCACGACCCCATGCCGACGGGGCAACACAGCCACCTTCATACCCACACGCCGATGCGACACAGACATGCTCATGTGCCCGACGTTCACCACGCGCATCCCCATTGACGTGCCTGCGCGGGTTGATCCCGCCCCTGCCGTTCGACCGATTCAATCAAGTACCCTGGGGCTGCGGGCAAATAGTTCACGGCGCCGGCATCAATCTTTCTGTGGCATCGGCCGTATCAAACCTCGGTACGCCACGAAACGGTCGTCCCGATATTGAAGTTCATCTCCGATACGCACGACGCGATAACAGACGGGCTCGTCCTTGCTGATCTCGGGCTGCAGCAAGCAGAGTCTGTCGCCCCTGATCGACCAGCGTGCGGGCCTGCGTCGGCCGTTCTCTGAGCGTTCGACGCGCCCATCTGAAAAGTATTTTTGCCCCCAATGGTGCTCATCGGTCAACGTACTTGTCGCTGATGGCCGCACGGATCTGCGGACCGGTGCCGTCACAGCACCCCAAAAGCCTGACACCAGAATGCCGACGAAGCAATCGCTGACGTTCGGCTGCGGGAAGTGCGGGTAGAGGCTGGCGGGCTTGTGCCAACTCCTCCAGCCAGGGCGTGTAGTCAGCCCCCCGATCAAACAGTGCGTGGAAGGCCGCTTGCTCGACCATGTCACGGGTGTGCACGTGCAGCAGCCAGGCTTGTCCATCCTCCTGCAGGGCATCGTCGGCAAGTGCTTGCAGTTGGGTGGCCTGCTCCACGTGAGCAGGCAGCAGGTAGGTACCGTCACGCAGTGCAGCACAGCCCAGTGCCTTAAGGATGGTCTGCACAAATGTCGCGTCGCTGTGCTTGCAAGCTCAGTGAAGGACTGAGACGATCACACTCATGAAGCAACAAAGCCTGGGCCTGGGCC
>RXJO01000133.1:18656-19455 GCA_003987795.1 Curvibacter sp. | reverse complement strand
GCGCCATGCGTTGATGGTGGGCAGCCTCTCTACAGCTGGGAAACGTCTGTTGCCAGACGGGTGTCAGTCCTTCTGCCTGAGCGTTAGGGCGATGCACGGGTCACGTGCTTCGCTTTCGCCTTCGGCGGCCCGATTCGGGATCGGGCTCTCTCCTGACGGGCGGCAGTATAACTTGGCCGCCGCGACCTCGGGTCGATTATTTGAAACCGAGCGCGTGCGGCAGCCAGCTGCTCAGGGCCGGCACGAAGGTGATCAGCACCAGCACCACGCCATGGGCCCACAGGAAGGGCATCAGCTCGCGGGTGAGGTCCGACAAAGGCACTTTCGACACATTCGAGGTCACGAACAGCAGGCCCCCGACGGGCGGCGTGATCATGCCCAGGGTCAGGTTGTAGATCACGATCATGGCGAACTGGATCGGGTCCACGCCGAGCTTCAGGGCCACCGGTGCCAGGATGGGCACCAGCACCATCACGCCGGGCAGCGGTTCGATGAAGATGCCGAAAATCAGCAGGAACACGTTCACCACGATCAGGAACATCCACGGCGACAGGTTCATGCCGATCAGCCAGTCGGCCATCAACTGGGGCAGGCCCTCGATGGTCAGCAGCCAGGCGAACGAGCCCGACAGGCCGATGATGATCAGTACCGAGGCGGTGAGCAGCGAGGAGTAGGCCAGGATGTTGGGCACCGCCGACCACTTCAGGGTGCGGTACACGTATTTGCCGCAGAACAGTGCATAGAACACCGCCACCACCGAGGCTTCTGTGGGCGTGAACCAGCCGGCGCGCATGCCGCC
>RXJO01000133.1:0-18593 GCA_003987795.1 Curvibacter sp. | reverse complement strand
GAGCGGGGGCAGTTGGCCGGCACCCTTGTAGTTGCGCTTTTTCGAGACGTGCCAGTTGACGATGCACATCGCGATCGCAATGAGGATGCCGGGCAGGATGCCGGCCACGAACAGCGCGCCCACCGACACGCTTTCGTCTTGCAAGGCGTAGACGATCATGGTGATCGAGGGCGGGATGATGGGCCCGACGATGGCGGTCGAGGCGGTCAGGGCGGCGGCGTATGACCTGTCGTAGCCGGCCTTGTCCATCATGCGGATCAGCATCGATCCGGGGCCGGCGGCATCGGCCAGGGCCGAGCC
The DNA here is from genome assembly GCA_003987795.1 of Curvibacter sp. GTDB lineage: Bacteria > Pseudomonadota > Gammaproteobacteria > Burkholderiales > Burkholderiaceae_C > Curvibacter. Next base: position 18,293 of record RXJO01000133.1, on the reverse strand, counting down.
CGAAATGCCCGAGAAGAAGGTGAGCGACACCACATTGGTGTAGCCCAGGCCGCCACGCTTGTGGCCGACGAACTGGCCCGCGAACCTGAGCAGCACTTCGGTCAGCGAGCCGCCGCTCATGAGCTCGGCGGCCAGGATGAAGAAAGGCACGGCCATCAGCGGAAAGCTGTCGACACCGGTGAAGGTTTCCTTCAGCAGTACCAGCAGCGGATAGCTGTCGGTCAGCACCAGGGCGGTGGCCGTGGCCAGGCCCAATGCAAAGGCCACGGGCACGCCGATGGCCAGGTACACGCAGGCCGCGATGATCAGAACGAGACTGGGATTCATGGAAGAGGCCTTGCGAGGTCAGATGGAGGCGCTGGCCGTGGCGTCAAACTGCGCATCGGTGGCGAACTTGCGGTCGGTGATGTAGTGGCGCAGCACCAGCAGGAAGTGGATGCACAGCAGCAGCCCACCCACCGGGATGGCCATGTAGATGTAGCCGAAAGGGATCTGGGTGGCGGCCGTCAGCTGGAACATGGCGCGCTGGGTGTATTGCCAGCCGATCCAGGTCATCATCACGAAGAAGGCCATCAGAAGGATGGCCACCAGCACGCGGATGGCCTGGCCCACCGGGCGTGGAAAAGCGTCTTGCAGGTTCTCGACCGCGATGTGCCCGCCGTAGCGCATCACCATGCCCGATCCGATGAAAGTCAGCCAGATCATCATGTGGCGGGCCACTTCTTCGGCCCATTCGATCGAGGCATTGGTCAGGTAGCGCAGGGCCACGTTGGCAAAGATGATGACCGACATGGCGGCCAGCAGCACGATCAGGGCCCAGCGGTTGGTGGCCACGAAGTAGCGTTCAAAGGTGTTCATGTGGAGTCAGCGCGGTGCGCCTGAGGCGGGAGGATGCGTGCCGCGACGGCGGCGGCACGGATGCCGGCCCGGAAGCAGCGGTGCCGCCGGGCCGGTGGGACGGGGCTCAGCGCACGTCCTGGATCTTCTTGATGTTGTCGGCGCCAAATTCCTTGGCGTAGCTCACGTAGGCGGGCTTGAGCGCGTCGCGGAAGGCTGCGCTGTCCACCTTGCGGGTGACGGTCATGCCGTCCTTCTCGAGCTGGGCGATGCCGTTGTTTTCGTCGTCGTTGACCTTCTTGCGCTGGGCGGCGGCACCTTTCTTGGCGGCCTCCAGGAACACCTTCTTGTCAGCGTCGTTGAGCTTGCTCCAGACCCGCTGCGACACCAGCAGCAGCGCTGGCGAATAGACGTGGCCGGTCAGCGAGAGGTGCTTCTGCACTTGTGAGAACTTGGACGACAGGATCACCGGGATCGGGTTCTCCTGGCCGTCGACCGTGCCTTGCTGCAGGGCGCCGAAGAGTTCGGGGAAGGCCATGGGCGTGGGCAGGATGCCGAAGGTCTTGTAGCCTTCCATGTGCACCTTGTTCTCCATGGTGCGCATCTTCAGGCCGGCCGCATCGCTGGGCTTGACGATGTCGCGCTTGTTGTTGGTCATGTGACGGAAGCCGTTTTCCGTCCAGGCCAAGGCGATCAGGCCTTTCGATGGGAATTTGCTCAGCAGGTCCTGGCCGATCGGACCATCCATCACCTTGCGGGCATGGTCATAGTCGCGGAACAGGAAGGGGATGTCGACGATCTTCACCTCGGGCACGAAGTTGCCCACCGGACCGGTCGAGGTGTTGACCAGGTCTTGCGTGCCCAATTGAACAGCCTCGATCATCTCGCGCTCGCCCCCCAGGGCGGAACTCGGGAAATGTTGGCACTTGTAGCGCCCTTGGGTGCCTTTTTCGATCTCGTCACAGAACACGGTGGAACCGACACCGTAGTGCGAGTCCTTGGTGGTGGCGTAGCCGATCTTCAGCGTGGTGGTCTGGGCGAAGGCGGCGCCTGTGAGGCCGGCGGCCAGCAACATGGACAGGGCGGTGCGCGAAATGGTCATCTTGTCTCCTTGCGAGTGCTTGTTTCGGTTGCGAGTCAAAGTAAATTTGTCATACAACTTTTTGATTATGCGGGGCCGGGACAAGGGGCTGAATCCGGGTTTTCGCTAGCTTTTGCAACGGGCCAACGAACGAGGGTCGTTCTGGCGACTCGGCCAAAGAAAAAGCGCCCCAAGGGGCGCTTTGCTGGGCGAGGCAGCCACGCTGCCACGGTGCCGGCGGCCGATCACATACCCGAGTAGTTCGGGCCGCCACCGCCTTCGGGTGTCACCCAGACGATGTTCTGGGTCGGGTCCTTGATGTCGCAGGTCTTGCAATGCACGCAGTTCTGGGCGTTGATCTGCAGGCGATCGCTGTTGTCGTCGTTCTTGACGAACTCGTACACACCCGCCGGGCAATAGCGGGCTTCCGGGCCGGCGTACTTGGCCAGGTTCACCTTGACCGGGACCGAGGCGTCTTTCAGCGTCAGGTGGGCCGGCTGGTTCTCGGCATGGTTGGTGTTGCTGATGAACACGCTGGAGAGGCGGTCGAAGGTCAGCTTGCCATCGGGTTTGGGGTAGTTGATCGGCTGGCACTCTGCCGCGGGCTTGAGGTAGGCGTGATCGGGCTTGGTGCGGCGCAGCGTCCAGGGGATGTGCCCGCGCAGCACGAACTGCTCGAAGCCGTTCATCAGGGTGGCGGTGGTCAGGCCGTACTTGAACCAGTTCTTGAAGTTGCGGTCCTTGTTCAGTTCGGTGTGCAGCCAGCTCTTCTCGAAGGCCTCGGGGTAGGCCGTCAGCTCGTCGTGCTGGCGGCCGGCCACCACGGCGTCATAGGCGGCTTCGGCAGCCAACATGCCCGATTTGATGGCGGCGTGGCTGCCCTTGATGCGACCGACGTTCAGGTAGCCGGCGTTGCAACCCACCAGCGCGCCGCCCGGGAACACCGTCTTGGGCAGGGCGTTGATGCCGCTGGCATTGATGGCACGGGCGCCATAGGACAGGCGCTTGGCGGTGATCTCGCCCTTCTCGTTCTCGAAGTAGTAACGCACGTTGGGGTGGGTCTTCCAGCGCTGCAGTTCTTCGAAGGGGCTCAGGTAGGGATTGGCGTAACCCAGGCCGGTTACAAAGCCGAGTGCGACCTTGTTCCCCTCGAGGTGGTACAGGAACGCGCCACCGTAGGTGTCCGATTCCATCGGCCAGCCGGCGGTGTGCATGACGAAGCCTGGCTTGTGCCGGGCCGGGTCGATCTCCCACAGTTCCTTGATGCCGATGCCGAAACTTTGCGGGTCGCGGCCTTCATCGAGCTTGAAACGGGCGATCAGCTGCTTGCCCAGGTGACCACGTGCGCCCTCGGCAAACACGGTGTACTTGGCATGCAATTCCATGCCCAGTTGGAAGTCGCCGGTGGGCTCGCCCTCCTTGTTGATGCCCATGTTGCCGGTGGCCACGCCTTTGACCGAGCCATCGTCGTTGTAGAGCACTTCGGCGGCGCTGAAGCCCGGGAAGATCTCCACGCCCAGGGCCTCGGCCTGTTCGCCCAGCCACTTGGTGACCGCACCCAGGCTGACGATGTAGTTGCCGTGGTTGTGCGCAAACGGTGGCAGCAGGAAGTTGGGCACGCGAAAGCCCGATTTTTCGCCGAGGAAGACATAGGCATCGTCGGTCACCGGCTGGTTCAGCGGCGCGCCGTCGGCCTTCCAGTTGGGCAGCAGTTCGGTCAGGGCCTTGGGGTCCATGATGGCGCCCGACAGGATGTGGGCGCCAGGCTCGGAGCCCTTTTCAAGCACCACCACCGACACGTCGGTGCCTTTTTCGGCGGCCAGTTGCTTGAGCCGGATCGCGGTGGCCAGCCCGCCCGGGCCGCCCCCCACGACGACGACGTCGTATTCCATGGCCTCTCGTGGGCCGTATTGGGACAGGATTTCTTCGTTGGTCATGGGGCGTCTCGCTGGATAATGATTTGGGTTCGGTGACTCAGTTGTAACCGGTTGCGCGGCATTTTATTCGCAGCATGGCTGAATTAGAACGGTCGTTCGTTTTTTTGTCCTTGTGGAGACACTGTAAATGGCTTTCAGCATCGATTTGTCCGGCCGGGTGGCTTTTGTCACCGGCGCCTCCAGCGGCCTGGGGGCACAGTTTGCCCGCACCCTGGCCCGTGCGGGGGCGGCGGTGGTGCTGGCCAGCCGCCGGGTCGACAAACTCAAGGAGTTGCGTGCCCACATCGAGGGCGAGGGCGGCAGCGCCCATGTGTTGCCGCTGGACGTGACCGATCTGGACAGCATCCGCGCCGCGGTCGCCCATGCCGAGACCGAGGTGGGTTCGATCGACATCCTGGTCAACAACTCGGGGGTCAGCACCACCCAGCGCATCCAGGACGTGGGCGAGGACGATTTCGACTTCATCTTCAACACCAACGTCAAGGGTTCGTTCTTTGTGGCGCAGGAGGTCGGCAAGCGCATGCTGGCCCGGGCTCGCGGCGCGGCGCCAGGCACCTACACCGGTGGGCGCATCATCAACATCGCATCGATGGCGGGCCTCAAGGTGCTGCCGCAGATCGGTGCCTACTGCATGAGCAAGGCCGCGGTGGTGCAGATGACCAAGGCCATGGCCCTCGAGTGGGGTCGCTTTGGCATCAACGTGAACGCCATCTGCCCCGGTTACATCGACACCGAGATCAACCACCACCACTGGCAGACCGAACAGGGGCAGAAGCTGGTCAACATGCTGCCCCGCAAACGCGTGGGCAAGCCCGAAGACCTGGATGCCCTGTTGGTGATGCTGGCCAGCGATCAGAGCCATTTCGTCAATGGCGCGATCATCGCGGCCGACGACGGTTTTGCCGTCTGAGGGCGTGGCACCGTGCGGATCGAGATTCCTGAGCGCAAGCGGCTGGTCCACGAAATGCGCATCCCCATCCGGTGGGGCGACATGGACGCCATGGGCCATGTCAACAACACCAGCTATTTCCGCTACCTCGAGACCTTGCGAATCGACTGGATGCAGTCGGTTGGATGCCCGCCGGCGCCGCAAGGTGAGGGGCCTGTGATCGTCAATGCCTTCTGCAACTTCTACCGCCAGCTCGAGTACCCGGGCGAGGTGCTGGCCCGCATGTATGTGAGCGATCCGGCGCGGACCACCTTCGAGACCTGGGCCACCCTGGCCAGGGTCGATCAACCCGAGGTGATCTGCGCGGCCGGCGGTGCCACCACCATCTGGGTGGACTTCCCGAAGCAGAAGGCCGTCAGCTTGCCCGATTGGCTGCGGGCGCTGATCGACGGCTGATCAACGGATCACCCGGTAGCGGTCGGCGTTGGCGCTCAACCAGCGCGCGGCCAGCGCCTGCGATCCGGCCTCGCCCGCCTGGGGGGCCCGGATCGGTTGCTCCGGATGGAAGTCGCGCCTGAAATACTGCATCAGCGGCCCTGTGCATCGCCACAGCATCCCGTCGCGTCCTAGGGCAAACCGAAGTGCGCTCCAGACCGTCGAGAGCCGCCACAGGCTGCCATCGCGTCGGAGGTTGGACACCGTCTGTGCCAGGGCTTCCCAGCTGAAGGTCAGCAGGACGAAGAGGTACCAGCGCACCCGCCAGGCGTGATTGCCGCCCAGAGCCTGATACAGGTCGAAAGCCACGGCACTGTGTTCGGTCTCTTCGCTGGCGTGCCAGCGCCAGACGGTCTGCATGCGTTCGTCTGCGCCGTCAAACCAACTGGGGTAGCGCAGGGTGCCATCAGCAAATACCGCGGTGCAATGTTCGTAGGCGCAGGTGACCGCCAGGCGGTGCATCGGGTGGAAACCCGCACTGCGCTCGATGCGCCGCCGCGCCCAGTCCTGCCAGTGGTTGATCAAGCCCTGTTGCTCGAGTTGCTCGTTGTAGAGGCCGTGCACGCGGCGGTGTGTCGCCTCCTGGCCGATGAAGCCCTGGATTGCCGCGCGGAGTTCCTCATGTTCGGGGGCCTCTGGCAGCCGGGCCAGGTTCTCGCGCACCGAGTCGATGAAGAACTGCTCTCCGACCGGGAAGCTCATCGACAGCGCGTTGAAGTACATGCTGCGAAACGCGTCGCCGCCATGCCAGTGGCGGTCGAAACCGGTGCTCAGATCGACCTCAAGCTTGCGGACCCGGAGTTCACGACCTGTGGTTTCCGGTGCTTGCGTGTTGTGTGTCATGCGGCAGAATCCCCTTTTTGTGAGCATTATTCAGATTCGAGGCCGGGCTGGCTACTCGCATCAGACTCACTTTCTGGAGCTTTCGCCCATGGCCTTGCCAAGACGCCCGTCCTCCTCTGAAAACCGGCGCCGGATCCCGACCCAGGAGCGCGCGCAGCGCACGATCCAGGCGATTTTCGAAGCCACTGCTCAGATTGTTGAAAACGAAGGCGAGGCGGGGCTGAGCACCAACAAGGTGGCGCAGAGAGCCGGTTTCTCGATCGGCACCCTCTACCAATACTTTCCGTCCAAGGAGGCCATCCTGATGGCGCTGATCCAGCGGGAGAGGCGACGCGTGATGGATCGGCTGCAGCTCATGATGCGGGAGGCGGTGGATCAGCGACGCCCGGCCCGGGAGGCGTTGAAAGACATGGTCCACCTGCTGGTCGAGTCGTTCGGGGGTGGACCGCGCGCGCGCCGGGCCATGATCCGCCTGGCCTGGCGACTGGATCACCATGACGACATCACCCAGGCCCTGCGTGAGGCGTCCGAGCGCAACTCGATCGCCCTGGCGGCCTTGCAGGACCCGCAGATGCGGGGCCCGGATCCGACCATGATGTTCGTGGCCACCCGGGCGGTGATGGGGGTGATCCGCAGTGCCTCGCTCGAGGACTCCCCGATGCTGGGCACACCGGCCTTCGAGGCTGAATTGGTGCGCCTGATCTGGGGGCTGTTGCGCAAGGATTGAGGGGCGGTCAGCCCGGCTCAGGCCTTGGCTTTCGGCACGCGACCCATCAGGTAGAACTCAGGGTTGGGCATCATGCCGCTGAAGCTCGCGATGCGGTTGGACATGCCGAAGAAGGCCGTGATCGCCGCGATGTCCCAGATGTCCTCATCCGAAAAGCCGTGGGCATGCAGCGTGCTGAAGTCGGCTTCATCCACCTCATGCGAGCGTTCGCAGACCTTCATCGCGAAGTCGAGCATGGCGCGCTGGCGCGGGCTGATGTCGGCCTTGCGGTAGTTGATCGCCACCTGGTCGGCCACCAGGGGTTTTTTCTCGTAGATGCGCAGCAGTGCGCCATGGGCCACCACGCAATAAAGGCACTGGTTGGCCGCACTGGTGGTGGTCACGATCATTTCTCGATCGCCCTTGGTCAGCGAGCCTTCTTCCTTGAGCATCAAGGCGTCGTGGTAGGCGAAGAAGGCCCGCCATTCTGCCGGGCGCCGGGCCAAGCCCAGGAAGACCTGTGGAACAAAGCCGGCCTTTTCCTGCACGGCCAGAATCTTTTCTCGGATGTCCTCCGGAATCTGGTCCAGGGCGGGCGGCGCGTAGCGTGAAGTGCTCATCGGTGTCTCCGTGTCATTGTCGATGTCGGCTTTCATCATAGGCCGCCACCGAATGCCGATTCAGGCTTGCAACGTTCGGTTGATAAAAACTATCAACAAGATCTTTTCAATTCAATTTACCGATGGATAGGGCTTGCCTACCATTCGAGCATGGCATTCGATGATGACAATGAGCAGGAGAAACCCATGCAAGCGCAGATGAGCAAGCCTGTGGTCAGGCCCACCTTCACACGTGCCCGTCAGTGGCTGGGGCTGGGCATCAATGGCGTGGGCCTGGTCTGGGCGATGGCACAGCTCTGGCCGAACGGGGGCCTGTCATGAGGGCCTTCGCGTTGAATGACGGTGGCCCGGCGTGGCGGCAGGCCTGGTGGCAGAGCGTGCAGGAGTGGGCGGCCTGGGTGGGCTGGGGCACTGCGGCCTGAGAGCGGCAGCGCCTGGGCGTCAGCGCGCGCCCAGGTAGTCCAGTTTGCCCAAAGGCACACCCTGATGACGCAGCAGATCGTAGGCGGTGGTTACGTGGAAGAAGAAGTTGGGCAGGGCGAAGCCCAGCAGGTAGTCGATGCCCGTGAAATGGCGATCGCCGCTGCGCAGCTTCAACACGACTTCGCGGCCTTCCGAGCCATCGATCTGCGCCGGGGCGAAGGTTTTCAGGTAGTCCAGGGTCTTGGCGATGCGGGCCTGCAATTCGGCCAGGGTGACCTCGGTGTCAGGGAAGGCCGGGGCTTCCAGGCCGGCCAGGCGGGCGGCACAGCCCTTGGCGGTATCGGCAGCGATGAAAATCTGGCTGGTCAGGGGCAGCATGTCGGGCGCCAGGCGCAGCTGGCCGTAGCTGGCGGGGTCGACGCCCTGGCTGGCCGCATGGGCGGCCGCCTTGTCAAGAATCGTGGACAAGGCGCCCAACTGGCGCACAAAGACAGGCACGCTGGCCTGGTACATCGAAATGCTCATGGTCTTGGCTTTCTTCAGGGGTGTCTCGGAGCCGGTGATGATCCGCCAAAAACGCCTCGCCTGCAGGCAGCGGGGTTTCAACCTGCCAGCAGGCGGTGCACCAGATCGGCGGTGGTGCTGGCCTTGTACTTGCGCATCAGGCGGGCGCGGTAGATTTCGACGGTGCGGTGGCTGATGGCCAGCGCCCGACCGATCTCCTTGGAGGTCAACCCGTTCATCAGGTGGGCCGCGACTTCGCGCTCACGGGGTGTCAGCTCAGCTTTCACAGGCCGGCGGGAACTCAGGTCTTCGAAGGTCCAGATGCCCGCCTCATGGGGGTTGTCCCGGTTCAGCGCCCGCCCGGTGACATGGCACCAGAAGGTCTCGCCCTTGAATCGCCCGTCCACGCGCTTCATGACCCGGTCATCTGAGTAATGGCCATGGGCATTCAGGATGGGCGCGATGCGTTCACCGGTGCGCTCGTACTCGTCGGCGCTGGGGTACAGCACCTTGAAGGACTGTCCCACCAACTGGTCGCGCGTGGTGCCAAACATCTCGCAAACATGCAGATTGCAGTCCACGATGGCGCGGTGGCGCGACATCACCAGCCCGACGGGGGCCAGGTCGAAGGCCAGGCGGTAGTCCAATGGAATCAAGGGGGCGTCCTACAGGGTCTTGCTTACGAGCTTCTACGTATTCAAATAAGTAGTATCGTCTGCCATTCTAAGTTCCACCTGCACGCATCTTCAGGAGACATTTGTGAACAAACTTTTTCCCTCCGCCACCGAAGCGCTCAAGGGCGTGGTCAGTGACGGGCAACTGCTCGCCGTCGGCGGTTTCGGCCTCTGTGGCATCCCCGAGGCCCTGATCGACGCCCTGCGCGACACGGGCGCCAAGAACCTCACCGTGATCTCGAACAATGCAGGCGTTGACGGTTTCGGCCTGGGCAAGTTGCTCGAAACCCGCCAGATCAAGAAGATGATCTCGAGCTATGTGGGCGAGAACAAGGAGTTCGAGCGCCAGTACCTGGCCGGCGAGCTCGAGCTCGAGTTCACCCCGCAAGGCACTTTGGCCGAGAAGCTGCGCGCCGGCGGTGCCGGCATCCCGGCCTTTTTCACCAAGACCGGCGTGGGCACGGTGGTGGCCGAGGGCAAGGAACTGCGCGAGTTCGATGGCGAAACCTACGTGATGGAACGTTCGCTGGTGCCTGACGTGGCCCTGGTGAAGGCCGATGTGGCCGACAAGGCTGGCAACCTGCGTTTCCGCTACACCGCACGCAACTTCAACCCGGCCGTCGCCATGGCCGGCAAGCTGTGCATCGTCGAGGTCGAGAAGATTGTCGAAGTGGGCGAAATCGCCCCTGACGACGTGCACCTGCCTGGTATCTATGTGCACCGCCTGGTGCTCAACACCCAGCCCGAGAAGCGCATCGAGAAACGCACCATCACCGAAAAGGCAGGAGTCTGAACATGCCCTGGAATCAAGACCAAATGGCGGCCCGTGCCGCGCACGAACTGCAAGACGGTTTCTACGTCAACCTGGGCATCGGCATTCCTACCCTGGTGGCCAACCATGTGCCGTCCACCATCGAGGTGTGGCTGCAATCTGAGAACGGCATGCTGGGCATCGGTCCCTTCCCGACCGAGGATGAGGTTGACGCCGACCTGATCAACGCCGGCAAGCAGACCGTCACCACCATCAAGGGCTCGTCCATCTTCGGCAGCCACGACAGCTTCGCGATGATCCGTGGCGGCAAGATCAACCTGTCCATCCTGGGCGCCATGCAGGTCAGCGAAAAGGGCGACCTGGCCAACTGGATGATCCCGGGCAAGATGGTCAAGGGCATGGGCGGCGCCATGGACCTGGTGGCTGGCGTCAAGCGCGTGATCGTGCTGATGGAACACGTGGCCAAGAAGAAAGACGGCACCGAAGACCTGAAGATCCTGCCGCAATGCACCCTGCCGCTGACCGGCGTGGGTGTGGTGGATCGCATCATCACCGACCTGGCCGTGATGGATGTCACCCCCGAGGGGCTCAAGGTGGTCGAACTGGCCCCGGGCGTGACCCGTGAGTTCCTGCAATCGAAGACGGGCGTGACGCTGATCTGACCCCGATCGGACCGTCTGCCCCGGCGGGCGGTTTCTGCAAGACGAGCCCGGGGCTCGTCTTTTTTTTGCCTTCAGCCCGCCGGCCAAGCCCTGCTTGAGGAGAATCAGGCCCATGGAGCATCAGCCTCAACCCGTTTTTGAATCCGCATCCCCCCAAGGCACTCCCGTGGTCCTGGTGCTCGCCTCGGGGCGCGGCGAGCGCTTTCGGGCCTCGGGTGGTCAGACCCACAAGCTGCAGGCCGATCTCGGTGGGCGCACCGTGCTGCAGCGTACCCTCGATGCGGTACAGGCCAGTGGGCTGGATTGGCATCTGGAGGACCGGGGCCACCCCGGGATGGGCGACAGCATTGCGGCGGCCGTGCGGGCCACGGCCCAGGCCCCGGGCTGGCTGATCCTGCCCGGCGACCTGCCGCTGGTGCGCCCCGAGACGCTGCGGCGTGTCGCCGAAGCCCTGTCTGGCTCCGCGGTGGTGATGCCGATCCATGCGGGCGCGAAAGGGCACCCGGTCGGTTTCGCTGCGGTCTGTCGAGAGGGCTTGCTGGCCTTGTCGGGCGATGTCGGAGCGGCCTCGGTGTGGCGCCACTGGCAGGCCCTGGGCCAGTCACTCGCCCTGGAGGTGGACGACCCTGGCATCGTGACCGACATCGACACCCTGGACGACCTGGCCCGGGCCGCGGCTCACTGGCGCTGATCAGCCAGGATCCGTCGGTGCCAGTCGCAGCAGACGTGCCAGGTTGCGGTCATGGATGCCCAGTTTCAGCAGCCCTTCGTGGGTCTGGCGCACGTAGTCGAGGGTGGTGCCGAACTTGCCGCATGAATGGCTGAAGATGCGTCGGTAGTCGGCCTCGCTGAGTTGCCCGGTGTGGCTGGGGCTGCGTCGCGACAAGGTGAAAGCCAGCGCAGACACCGTGCCCTGCGGCGTGTGGCAGCGCAGCCAGCGCGGGTCGTAGACGCCGGTCATCATCTCGCGGTGCCACAGGCGGACCAGCGCCGCCTCGGCCTCATGGCGTGGAATGCGGAACACGGCACCCTGACAACTCCCCCCGGACAGCATGCCGAACACCAGTCCGGGACATTCCGGCGTACCGCGGTTGATGCGGCTCCACATCTTGAGGGCCCGATGCCAGCCATGCACCCGGGCCGGCCTTTGTTCGTCGAAGCTGAACTCGGGACGCCAGATCAGGGATCCGTAGGCAAAGACCCACAAGTCGTGCTGTCCGCCCCATTGGCGTCGGGTGTGCTCCAGCATGGGGCCAGGGTCGCGCAAGGCCGTCATGCCTGCTGGGGTGAATTCACTCATGGGGCTTCGAAATCCGGGGCGCTGGGTCAGGTCTGGCCCTATTTTGCGTCAGCCCGTCCGGCTGAGTGTGGATGTCAATGCCAATCGGGCGGATTCCAGCAACATTCCCATCGAATTGAACGTCAGAAAAGCTGCGGATTTGCCGCTGGCGACAGCGTTTCGCCAGATTGTTCGTTTCAATATGATATTTTCAGCCATTGATCTCAAAAAAGGGCCTCATGCAGACTTGGAGCAATGAAGCGTTGGACGCTCTGCGGTACGCAGGCGATCCACTGGCCGATGCCACGGTGGCCCGGCTGATGCATGATTGGATCCGGCCATCGGTCGACCAAGGCCTCGAGACCCTGTTGCAGCTCAACCGCTTGCCCCTTGAGCGTCTCAATGCCGCCACGCGCCTCTTGCATCAGATGCCCGTCAATGGCGGCCTGGCAGATTGGCGACCACTGCCGCCACCTGCCCACCCAGACCTGGCGGGCATTCTGGTCGACTATGTGCAGCAGGCCTTGCAGGGCTATGCCTGGGAGCCCGATCCCCAGGTCGACCAGGCCGAGCAGGTGTTCGCCGAGCTGGGTGTGCTGTCTTGCCTGATCCAGTTCTGTGCCAGCCTGCCCGAATGCTATGTCGTGCCCGACCTCTCTGATGTGCTGCATGTGGCGGGGCAACTCGAGCAGCACACCGACCACCGCATCCGTGCTACGGCGGCCATGATCTTCCCGGTCATGCTGCCTGGGGGGCTGACCTCGGCCAGCGGGCGCGGGGTCGGGCAGATCCTCAAGGTTCGACTGATCCATGCGACCATCCGTCATCTGATTTTGCGAGGTGAGCCTCAACAGGTGCTGGAGTCGGTACGTCAGGCCGCCGGCACGCCGCAGAGCATGGTGCCACCGCTGTCATCGGCCCAGCCCGCGCAAGGCTTGCAGGCCAGCCTGCTGTCCCATGGATGGGACCTGCAGCAGCATGGCATGCCCTGCAACCAGGAAGAGCTGGGTTACACCCTGCTGACTTTCAGTTACGTCTTTCTGCGCAGCCTGCGGCGTCTGGGCCTGGGGCTGCGGCCTGAGCAGGAGACGGCTTACCTGCATTGCTGGAACCGGGCGGCCCGCCTGCTCGGCGTGAGCGAGGACATGCTGGCCTGGCACTATGGGGATGCAGCCGGTCTGTTTGCCCTCATCCAACAGCGCGCCCGGGCCGGGCGGCCGCTGCCGGATGTGCGTCCCCTGCTGGGGCAGGCCCTGGTGGCCAACCTCGAAAGTGTCGTTCCCTTGCGTCTGCTCAAGCCTGTCGGCCCGCTGATGATCCAACATCTGTGCGGCCCCGAGGTGTCACGCGAGATCGGCGTGCGCACGCCGGCGGGGGGGCTGAGTGTCTGGCTCTTCAACCTGGGCATGGCGCTCACGCGGGGTCTGGATGCGCTGGTGCGTCTTTTCGTGCCCGGGTTTTCATTGGCTCGTTTCTTCACGCGGCTGATCGGGCAGCAGTATGTCTGGGCCTTTTTGCTGAGCCAGACGCGACCGTTGGTCCTGCCTACTGAGCTGCTCGGCGAGATCCAGGGCACTTTGCGGACCTGGTCGGTCGACCCCAAGGCGCCGCGCTGGCTCAATGTGATCGAACGGTTGGTCCATGGCCCGAGATGGGCGGGCCCACCCGGTGGCAATCGGCCTTGAATGGCGGCTTGCCCCGACCGGTTTTTTTGTATGTCGTGGCCGACGCCCTGAGACCGACCGTGTTGCGACCACCAGGAGTTTGTTAGATGTTGTGCATCGCCTGCCACGGTCAGTTGGCCGATGGAGACCCGCTGTGTGCCCACTGTGGGCAGGACCAGCGCATGCGCTGCTCTGCCTGCGGGGCACCGGCTGCACCGGCCCATCGTTTCTGTGCCTCTTGCGGTGCCCGTCTGAATCTGCAGAACCCGGGCACTTCCCCTGCTGAACTGGCTGACACGGCCGAAAAACGCCATCTCACCGTGCTGTTCTGTGATCTGGTCGATTCCACGGCCCTGTCCGGGGCGGTGGATGCCGAGGATCTGCGCGAGATCATCCAAGCCTATCAGACCATCGCAGCCGACATCATCCGCCAGTACGATGGCTACATCGCCCAGTACCTGGGGGACGGCCTGCTGGTCTATTTCGGCTACCCACGAGCCCATGAGGATTCGCCTGCGCGCGCGCTGCATGCCGCCGAAGGCATCATCTCGGCCCTGCCGCGTCTCAGTGCCCGGCTGCGCCACATCACCACGCTGGATCTGCAGGTGCGCATCGGGATCCACACCGGCATGGTGGTGGTGGGGCAGGTCGGGGCAGGGGCACGTCATGAGCGCCTGGCGATCGGCGAGACACCCAACATCGCAGCCCGCCTGCAGGCCATTGCACAAGGCAACGAAGTGGTGGTGTCGGGCACCACACGGCAAGGCATCCGCGACAACCGGCCTTGGCAGGCGCTCGGGCCGCTCAGTCTGCGGGGTGTCGCCCATCCGGTCGAGGCCTGGCGATTGAGCCGGGTCGGTGAATCGGGCGCTCTGGTCGGCCCCACCCATGCCCGGCGCCAGATCGGCCGCGAGGGTGAGTTGCAGCAACTCGAGCAGGATTGGCAGCATGCCTTGGCCGGGCAGCCCCGGGCGGTGCTCATCGAAGGCGAGCCCGGGATTGGCAAGTCGCATCTGCTCGCACAGTTGCGGCAGAAGGCGCAGGCCGGTGGCGCACTCTCGCTGGTGTTGCGCTGCTCGCCCTACCATGCTGCCAGCGAGTGGTTTCCCGTGGTGGAGGGCATGGAGCGCTTGGCCCAGTTCGAGGCGCAGGATGACGCCCATGAGCGCTATCGCAAGTTGTTGTCGTGCCTGCCTGCGGGCATGAGCGACCATGAGCAGGACGTCCAGTTGCTGGCACGGCTGCTGCGGGCAGCCCCGGAAGGGGCGCCGGCGGCCTTGAGTCTGAGTCCGGCCCAGGCCAAGAAGCGCACCGAGGCGGCCGTGCTGCGCTGGCTCAATCTGGTGGTGCAACAACACCCGCTGATGCTGGCGATCGAAGACTTGCATTGGGCCGATCCGTCCACCTTGGCGCTCGCCGTGTCGCTGTTCGAGCAGATGGCCTCGCAGCGCCTGCTGTTGGTGCTGACGCAGCGGGCGGGTGATGCAGCCCGCTGGTCGCCCACCCACAGCCATCGGCACCTGGTGCTGGACCGCCTGCCCAGCGAGGCCGCCGAGGCCCTGCTGCTGCAGTGCATGGGCGGCAAACGCCTGCCTGCGGTGGTGGTCCGTCGAATCATCGAGAACACCGACGGTGTGCCCCTGTACATCGAAGAGTTCACCCGCACCGTTCTGGAGTCGGATGTGCTGCAGGAGACCCCAGGGGGCTTCGAGTTGCGCGTGGCCCTGCCGGTGGCGCTGATACCCGACAACCTGCGGGATTCGCTGGCTGCGCGCCTCGACCGGCTCGATGCGGGGCGGGCTGTGGCCCGTCGGGCCTCCGTGATCGGGCGGCGTTTCCAGCGCGGGCTGCTGGTCTCCCTGTGTGGTGCTGACGAGGCCCTGGTGCAGCAGGGGCTGCAGGAGTTGCTCGCCGCGGGGCTGGTGTTCGCGCTCGAGGGCAGTGATCAGGATTTCGAGTTCAAGCACGCGCTGGTCCAGGCGGCGGCCTACGATTCGATGCTGCGCCGGGACCGCCTGATGCTGCACGACCTGCTGGCCGGCGAACTGCTGCAGCGTGATCCCGGCCTGATCCAGCGCCAGCCCGAATTGCTCGCCCATCATCACAGCGAGGCCCATCAGTGGTCCAAGGCGGTTCAGTTGTGGTTGCGTGCCGGTCAGATGGCGTTGGCCCGCTCCGCCAACCATGAGGCCGTGCTGCACCTGCGTGCCGGTCTGGCCTTGGTCAAGCACCTGTCGCCTGAGGAAGGTGCCCAGCTCGAGCTCAGTCTGCTGGGCACGTTGGCGCCCGCCATCAAGGTCACCCGGGGGTTCACGGCCCCTGAGCTGGAATCCCTTTACGCTCGGGTGGAAGCCTTGTGTCAGGTCATGCCTGACCGGCCCGAGATCTTCGTGGCTTTGAATGGTGTCTGGGGCTACCGGCAGGTCAAAGGCCAGCAATCGGGCCTGGTTCAACTGGCCGAGCAGAACCTCGCGTTCGTGCAGCGCGCCGGCGCGCCCACCATGCTGGCCCAGGCCACGTTCTCGGTCGGTGTGTCGCTGCTCTGGACCGGTGATTTCCAAAAGGCCAACGAGACTTTTTTGCGCGCGGTCGAGGTCTACGACCCGGTGCGCGATGCGGAGACCTGCCGCATCTACGGATCAGATCCCCGGGTCGCAGCCGAATGCTACCGATCCTACGCCTTGTGGGCCCTGGGTCTGACCGATCAGGCCCAGGCGGCCATCGAGCGAGCCGGGCGCTGGTCGAGCGCCCTGAACCACCCTTTCAGCCAGGCCTGGAGCCTGGCCTTCCGAAGTGCCTACAACGTGATGGTGCATGAGCCTGAGCGTCTGCTGGAGGAGATCGATCAGCACATCGCCTACTGCCGGGAGGTGGGGCACGTGTTCTGGTTGGCCACCACCTCGGCGAGCCGTGGCTGGGCTCTGGCCATGACCGGTCGGCACGCCGAGGGCATCGAGGCCTTGCGTGCGGCACTGGCCTTCCAGGGCTCGATCGGTGCAGGTGTGATCCAGCCGCAATGGCGTTGCAAACTGGCCGAGGCGCTGATGCTCGATGGCCAGTACCAGGATGCCTCGGATGAGATCGAGGCGGCCTTCAAGGCTTGCGAGGCCAACCACGACTTCTTCTGCCGCATCGAGATTTTGCGCGTGAGGGGCGAAATCGAGCTGCTGCGTCATCCACAACAGCCTGAAATCGGCCTGGGCCATCTGCGTGCCGGCCTGGAGCTGGCCTTGCGACTGCACCAGTTGCCCTGGGGTCTGCGCATCGCCACTCAGCTCTGGCGTGCAGCTCAGTCGGGAGGCCCGGCGGCGCCCTGGCTGCCCGAGCTGCTGGCCCAGGTGAGCGAAGGTCAGGACACCTGGGTGGTGCGCGAGGCCCGTGCCGCGCTGGGCGGCCAGGCCTGTGCGATCAGCACAGATCCTGCCCGATGACGCCTTCGTAGAGCGGTCGGCCCAGCACCGCATTGCCGGCCTGGAGCCCCGCCATGGCGGCGGCTTCCACGCAGCCAGCGTTGAAACCATTGTCGATCCAGTCGCCCGTGATCACCAGGTTTTCAAACCCGGTCTCATTGGCCTTGATGCGGGCCGAGGCGCTGCCGGCCACCGACATCACATAGCGCTCCGACGGGTCGACATTGGCGCGCTGGTAGACCTCGACCACCGCCTGTTCGGGCAGGGCGCCGGAGTCGTCCACCGCCCGGGGCCAGAGCCGCCGCACATGTTCGCGGGTGAGCACCGTCGTGGCGGCCTTGACCTTGTCCAGGGCGCGGTAGGGCGTGGCCCGGTCTTGCGGGTCCAGCGGGGGCTCATCCAGGGCGCCGCAGAAATAGGCCACATTGCCCGGTGTCTGGCCTTCGGGCCAGACCTCCATCGGCAGCAGGTGGCTCATGTCGGCCCAGCTGTCCAGCGGTTCGATGAAGGAGTCGACGATGGGGGGCGGGGCGGTCCAGCCCAGTTCGTGCAGCTTCGGCCGCAGCCAGAACTGCACGCCCTGGGTGCACACCGTCTTGACCCGGTCGACCATGGTCTGCCAGCGGGGTTCGGCACGGCACAGCTCCTCGCACAGCAGGGGTACGCTGCCCAGCGAGATGCCGAACACCACGGTGTCGAAATCGCGCCCGCGCTGCAGCTCGAACTCGGCTGCGTTGTCCCAGCGGAACCACAGCGACTCCAGGTCCAGGCCCTGCTCGGCCACAGCCTCACGCAAGGCATCGCCCTGGGTCAACTGGCGGTAGTCGGGCTCGGCCGGCCAGCAGTCCAGACCTTTGACATTCACCAACGGCTGGTAAGGGCTGGCCGTGTCGACCTGGCGCGCCATGCCGATGCGTTCGATGTGCCGACGGTCCTCGGACAGGCCCAGTCGCTGCACCTTGTGGAAAAACCGGAACTGCACCCCCCGCTGCACCAGGGCTTTGTAGAGCGGGGTGAAGATGGTGTCGCCCATGCCGGCGCGCATCTTCCAGAAGATGGCGCCGTTGTAGGTGCAGCACATGCGGAACAGGGTGCGCACCGTTGGGGCCGTGGCGTAGTTCGCGCTGCGCTCGGCGTCCTGACTCTGGCCGTTGTCGAAGGCGAACACGAAGTCGTAGAACAGGCGCAGCAAGGGGTTGACGCGCGTGTCCAGGGTGGCCGGCATGGCCCCATGGCGCCTCAGCCAGACCCGGATCTCGTCGTCGAGATCGCCCAGGGGGCGACCCTCCAGCACCTCGTCGATCAGCAGACCGCGCAACACCGAGACCACCAGATCCACCATCAGCAGATGCCGCAGCGCGGCCAGGTCGTTCGGGTCCAGCCGTTCGTATTCATGGGCCACCCAGGCCTGCAGGTGGTCGAGCAGGCGTTCGATCCGCGCACGCTCGCGCGCCTGGTGCGCCTGGTGCGCCTTGGGGTCCTTGGCCACGCGGGCCA
>RXJO01000377.1 GCA_003987795.1 Curvibacter sp. | reverse complement strand
TGTACGTGACGGTTGGCAACTGAAAGGCTGGTCAGAAATATGGGACAGAAAATCCATCCTACTGGCTTCCGCCTGGCGGTCAGCCGTAACTGGGCCAGCCGCTGGTACGCGAGCAACCGTGACTTCGCCGGCATGCTGGCCGAAGACATCAAGGTTCGCGAATACCTGAAGGCCAAGCTGAAGAATGCCGCTGTGTCGCGCATCCTGATCGAGCGTCCTGCCAAGAACGCCCGTATCACGATCTTCTCGGCACGTCCGGGCGTCGTGATCGGCAAGAAGGGCGAAGACATCGAGAACCTGAAGAAGGAACTCGCTACTCGCCTGGGCGTGCCGGTTGCTGTGAACATCGAAGAAGTGCGCAAGCCCGAAATCGATGCCAAGCTGATCGCCGACTCGATCACCCAGCAGCTCGAAAAGCGCATCATGTTCCGTCGCGCCATGAAGCGTGCGATGCAGAACGCCATGCGTCTGGGCGCTCTGGGCATCAAGATCATGTCGTCGGGCCGTCTGAACGGCATCGAAATCGCTCGTTGCGAGTGGTACCGCGAAGGTCGCGTGCCTCTTCACACCCTGCGTGCCGACATCGACTACGGCTTCTCGGAAGCCAAGACCACCTACGGCGTCATCGGCGTCAAGGTGTGGGTGTACAAGGGCGACACGCTGGGCCGTAACGATCTGCCCGCCGTGACCGAGCCTCGTGCTGAAGAAGAGCGTCGCCCGCGTGGCCCGCGTCGTGAAGGTCGCCCTGGCGATCGTCCTGGCGCTGACCGTCGTGGTCCCCGTCGTCCGATCGGTGGCAACACCGCTCCGGCCGATGGCAGCGACAAGCCCGCTGAAGCCGGTGGTGCTGATGCTAAATCTGCCGTTAAGCGCGTCCGCAAGGTCACCGCGCCCGCTACAGCAGCGGACGGTAAAGGAGAATAAATATGCTGCAACCTGCTCGCCGCAAATATCGCAAGGAGCAAAAGGGTCGCAACACCGGTATTGCCACCCGAGGTAACTCGGTGGCTTTCGGTGACTTCGGCCTGAAGTCCACGGACCGTGGCCGTCTGACGGCCCGCCAGATCGAGGCCGCACGTCGTGCGATCTCCCGTCACGTGAAGCGTGGCGGCCGCATCTGGATCCGCGTGTTCCCCGACAAGCCAATCTCCCAGAAGCCTGCTGAAGTGCGTATGGGTAACGGTAAGGGTAACCCGGAGTACTACGTGGCTGAAATCCAGCCCGGCAAGGTGCTGTACGAAATCGTGGGTGTGCCTGAAGAGCTCGCCCGTGAAGCGTTCCGTCTGGCCGCTGCAAAGCTGCCCCTGCGCACCACGTTCGTGGCTCGCTTGCTCGGCCAGTAATTCAGGAGATATCGACATGACGAAAGCTGCTGAACTGCGCCAAAAAGACGTTGCCGGCCTGGAAGCTGAAGTGAAGTCCTTGCAAAAGGCCCACTTCGGTCTGCGTATGCAAAAAGCCACGCAACAACTGAACAACACTGCGACTCTGCGCACGACCCGTCGTGACATCGCTCGCGCCAAGACCATTCTTGCTGAAAAGCAAGCCGCCAAGTAAGGAGCCAACATGACGGAAGCTAAAAAATCCCTCAAGCGCACCTTGATCGGCAAGGTGGTCAGCGCCAAGCGTGCCAAGACTGTGACCGTGCTGGTCGAGCGTCGTGTGAAGCACGAGCTCTACGGCAAGATCGTGGGCAAGTCGAGCAAGTACCATGCTCACGACGAAGCCGGCACTTACCAATTGGGCGACGTGATTGAAATCACCGAAAGCCGTCCGATTTCCAAGACCAAGAACTGGGTTGCAACCCGTCTGGTTGAAAAGGCCGGCATCGTTTAAGTCTTATTTGACTTCAACGGTGAAAGTTTGAGAAACGACCCACAATGTGGGTCGTTTTTCTTTTTGGGCCCTGTTTTTGTGGCCCTCATCCAGCGCTAAAGGAGCAAGCATGATCAAAGTTGGCGATACCCTCCCATCCACCACCCTGATGGAGTACTCGGAAGTCGAGGGCGAAGGCTGCAGCATCGGTCCGAATCCCGTTGAAGTGGCGAAGGCCGTAGCCGGCAAGACCATCGCCTTGTTTGCACTTCCTGGCGCTTTCACACCGACCTGTTCGGCCAAGCATGTGCCGGGTTATGTGGAACTGGCGAACGAATTCAAGGCCGCTGGTGTTGATGAAATCTGGTGTTTGAGCGTCAACGATGCCTTTGTCATGGGTGCGTGGGCACGTGATCAGAAGGTGGCCGGCAAGGTGCGCATGCTGGCGGATGGCAGTGCTGATTTCGCGAAGGCAACTGGCCTGACCTTGGACTTGACAGGCCGTGGCATGGGGCTTCGCAGCAACCGCTATTCCATGCTGGTCAAGGATGGCAAGGTCCAGACCTTGAACATCGAAGGCCCGGGTAAATTTGAGGTCAGCGATGCCCAGACCCTGCTTGCACAGGCCAAGGCTTGAGGCACGCTGAATAAATCAAGGGGCCATGGCCCCGTGTGAATCTGGCGTCC
Organism: Curvibacter sp.; assembly: GCA_003987795.1. Taxonomy (GTDB): domain Bacteria; phylum Pseudomonadota; class Gammaproteobacteria; order Burkholderiales; family Burkholderiaceae_C; genus Curvibacter. Next base: position 16,966 of record RXJO01000377.1, on the reverse strand, counting down.
ATCCGTAGGATGGGCGCCATTTTTTTACCAGGCGAACCTTAGAGATCTGCTTTGAGGTAGTGCGACCCGGCAATCGGGTTGTGGTAGTACGGCGGAATTTCGAAGAAGCCGAGTTCTGCGTAGAGCGCCCGAGCGGATTCCATGTCGTCCAGGGTATCCAACAGCACGCTGGCATATCCCAACTGGCGGGCGCAGTCCATGACGGATTCAGCCAGCATGCGCCCCAGTCCAAACCGGCGAAACGCCTTGCGTACGTACAAGCGCTTCATTTCCGCTGCATTGGGGTAGTCCGCGGCATCCAGGGGGCGAAGGGCACAGCAGCCGGCAATGGAGCCTTCCACCATCGCAAGCAGCAGCGTGCCCCGAGGGGCTGCGTATTCGCCAGGCAGGTTCAGCAGCTCTTGTTCAAAATTCTGAAAGCACAGGTCGACAGCCAGGCTGCCGGCGTATTCGCGAAAGATATCGCGTGCCCACTCGATCTGCTCCTGGGATTCTGGGACGATGATCTGGATATCGGGACGATTCACGGACGACGCATCAACAAGCTTTGTTGTCTGCATTATGGCTTGAGGCGACCTGTGCCCTCGGCCTTCCACTAGAAGGCGCGGGTCTGACAGTGACGAGGCCGCCGGACAACAGGCGGGGTTCAGGTCGCGATCAGCAATTTCTCGATCAGTTGCTGAAGTTCGTTGAAGTCAGGCTCGCCGATGTAACGCTTGACGATTTGCCCCTGTTTGTTGACGAGATAGGTGGTCGGGGTCAGTTGAACATCACCCCAGGCTTTGGCAACCGCGCCGGTATTGTCGATGGCGACTTGAAAGGGAAGCTGGCGAGTCTGCGCAAAGTTGACGACATAGGCCGGAGGGTCGTAGCTCATGGCCACGGCCAGCGTATTGAAACCTTGGGCGTGGTACTTCTGGTAGGTGGCGATCACCTTGGGCATCTCTGCGACGCACGTGGTGCAACTGGTTGCCCAAAAGTTCACGAGAGTGACTTGGCCTTTGAGGGATGCCGAATTCTTGCTACTACCATCCAGCAGGACAAAAGTGGACTCGGGCGCCTGAACCGGCTTGGCGCTCCACCAGGCGGCACCTGCGGCCAGCATCAGGGCGAGCGCGCCAGTGGTCACAACAATAGCCTTTTTCATATTAAGGATGAACTCCATGCATCGTCGACAGTTTAATTCCAACGCCTCAGCCTTGCTCATGCTCGCACTCGGAGGCGCTTCCCCATGGGCGCGAGCCGTCAGCCTTTCAGGACTGAGCAACGCCGATGCCACGGCAGGACTGAAGGCCACCTTGGAGAAGGGGGCCAGTGCGGCCATCACCCTGCTGGGACAAGAGGATGGATTCATGAACAATCCGAAAGTTCGGATTGGCTTGCCAAAACCCCTGGATGAAGTGGCCGGAATGCTGCGCCGCTTTGGTCAGGGCCACCAACTCGACGAATTGGTCATCGCCATGAACCGGGCTGCAGAGCAGGCGATTCCGTTGGCCAAGGGACTGTTGCACGACACGATTCAATCCCTTTCGATCAACGACGCGAAGAGCATCCTCACGGGGGGTGACAACTCGGTGACCCAGTTTTTTGAAGGCAAGACCCGTGAGCCGCTCGGCCAGCGCTTCTTGCCCGATGTGAGCAAAGTGACCGCGAAGGTGGGGGTTGCTGAGAAGTACAAACAGATCGCCAGCAAGGCCGCCAGCGTCGGCTTGTTGAAGCAGGAGGACGCCCAACTTGACACCTATGTCACGGCCAGAGCACTCGATGGTCTGTATCTCGTGATCGGTGAAAAGGAGCGGGAATTTCGCAGCAACCCTTTGGCGGCCGGCAGTGCCGTGATCGAGAAGGCCCTGGGCGCACTCAAGCCGTGAGGGGAGGGCGGATGAGCGTCAGGCGCTCTTGCCCAGCAATCGCGCGAGCACGGAGGGCAATTTGATGGTCAGATTGTCGCGAGTGATGCGCTCAATGGTGTCGTCTACCCAACTGGTCATGGTGAGAGAGTGCTGATCGTCGGTCACCTCAAGTACCGGCATCTGAGGATCGGCAGCGAGCAGATCGCGCCTGACGCTTTCAAGGCCGACGCCATTCAAGCGTTGATCGAAGATCAGGATCTGAGGTCGCTCGACATCACAACGGGCCTTGGCCTGCTCCGGTGAGCTGACGCTCTCAAGCGTTACGTGGCTTGATCGGCACAGGGGGGCCATGATCTCGACCAGCCCCGCATCGTCCGTCACCAACAGGACACGCTGACCGAGGGGGAGCTTGGAGTGGCTGCTCGCCCAGGAATCTGTGCCACCTCCGAGATCCATTGGGTTGGACTTCTCCAGTTGCTTCACGGTTCGCCTGAATTCGAGCATCAGACTGAGGCTTTGTGTCGACTCGCTGTGCTGGATGGGGATCTGGGCCAGACCCGCTGCCTCGACCAGCAGCCACCAACTGAGTCGATAGGGGGCAGAACCATGAGGTTGATCCGGATTGGAGTCCGAAACAGTGGGGCGGGCCTTGAAATTCAGGAGGGCATGGTCCGGCATGCTCTGCATCTCCAGCGTGATGCTGAGCCGGTACCCTGGCCGAGCCATCCAGGACAGCGCGGCATGCAGAACGGTCTCGAGAAGGCTCGGGTCCAGCACCACCTCTACCGCTTGCAGACGGTGCACCAAGTCCACCGCGCGGCTTTGCAGCATGCCTGCGTTGTCGGCAAGTGCCTGCCGCAGGCGCGCGTCGAGTGCCACATGTTCGTGGGACTGCCGGATCGGGTTGTGGGCCAGATGGTCCAGCAACTGGCTCTGGGCGGCGATGCGCCTGGCGGTGCCCAATGAGGTCATCAGCGCGTTGACCTGAGGGCGCGACAGCTTGCCCGTCGTCAGGAGCTGTTGGACGATGTGCTCCATTTCGAGCAGTGGACCGGAGAGCTCCGCGCCGATGGATCCCGCCAGCAGGTATTCGGGCCTCGGAGGCGGGGTGGCGCCTGCGTTGGCTGAGGGGGGGCTGCTTTTGACGGTTTCCATTGAAAACGGGCGGTTGGATCGGCTACCAGATAGCCGCGATGATCTCGGGAATGTGGCGGTTGACAACCGGTGGGCTGCCCCCAGGATCCTGCACCGCCACCTTACATGAGGATAACGGACGAACTGAATCTCATCATTGGGTTTGTGCCATCTGGCCTCGCCTCCGTCAAGCCTGCGCTTGCAGACAGGTTTCCAGCACGGCAGTCAATTCTTTCGGAGCACTGATCATCGGATCGTGGCCGGTGGCCATGTCAATGCAGCGCGAACCGGGTAGCCAGGCACCATCCCAGAAGCGAGGATCCTTGATGCGGGTACGGATCACGTCGATGGTGCCCAGCGTGGGCTGGGTGCAGTTGATGAAGGTTCTGGGTACCTGCGCCACCCGCTTCGGATCAAACTGCAGTGGGGCCTCGTAGGTGTGACCGGGGTGCGGCGTCTGGCGCCGTTTGACCCATTGATGATCGGCATCCTTCAATCCGAAGACGACTGGATCGGGCGCTGGAAAGCTGTAGTCTGGGTTTCCTTGGGCGGCCACCAGACGGGCCTGCCGGGTGACGCTGGCATGGGTCGAGCTCCAGCTTTCCCCCACTTTCGGGACCACCGCGTCCACATACACCAGATGCCGGAGTCGTTGCGGCAGGCGATCCGCCACCGCGGTGCCCAGCATGCCCGCATAGGAGTGGACCACCAACACCACGTCTTGAAGCTCTTCGGACTCCAGCGCGTTCACCACATCGGTGATGTGGGTCTCCAGCGTGATGGCCGGTGACATCAGGTGGGCCCGCTCTCCCAGTCCGGTCAACGTCACCGCGTGTGCACGATGGCCCTGGCGGATGAGGGCCTCCGTGACACGCTGCCAGCACCAGGCGCCATGCCAGGCGCCGTGAACAAGTAAAAAGTGAGCCATGGGGTGATCTCCTGAGCCTCAAAACAGGGCGTGGCCAACGCTGCTGTGGACAGCGATGCACCAAGCTGGTGGTGCGGAAGATAATGATGACATGAGTTCACTGAAGTTGATTGAGTCGCTGGGTTTGCTGGTGTCATTGATCGCTTGCAGCCCTGCCCTGGATTGGCGCAGTGTTCGCATCGATGACATGGCCTTGCAAGCATCGCTGCCCTGTAAGCCTGACCGCGCAAACCGCAAGGTGTCTTGGGCTGGACATTCCGTCGACATGAGCCTCGTGGGTTGCGAAGCCCGCGGCGCGATGTGGACCATTTCATCCCTGGCGTTGCCTGCTGACATGTCGGTCGGCGAGGGCCTGGCCCAATGGCGCCAGATCACGCTGGCTCATCTGCGATCCGAGACCGGTGCGGCCACTCAGCCGTTTGCACCGCCTGGTGCTCTGGAGGTCCCTCAGTCGGCACGCCTGCATGTACGGGGGCAGCCACCAGACGGTGGGGCCGCGCTGGAGGTCGATCTGGCCTGGTTTGCCCGAGCGTCAAGCGCTGGAACCTTTCTTTACCAGACCGCGATCTACGCGCCCTCTCGTGACGCTGACGGAGTCGAGACCTTGCTGGCCGGGCTTCATTTCGAGTGAGAAGTTCTTGAGCACTGAATTCAACCGTGGGCGCTTGGTCGCCATCTTTCTGGCGTTCGCATTTGCCTATTTCTTCTCGGCGCTCATTCGTGCCGTGACGGCCACCTTGTCGCCTGTTTTGACGCAGGAGTTCGCCTTGCAGGCGCGTGATCTGGGCTTGTTGGCTGGTGGGTATTTTCTGGGCTTTTCTGCGACACAGTTGCCATTGGGCACCTGGCTCGATCGCCATGGGCCGCGCACAGTCATTCTCTGTTTTCTGTCCATGGCGGTGGTGGGCTGTGTGGCGTTCTCGATGGCCACCAGTTTCACGGGATTGATGGCCGCGCGCATTCTGTGCGGCGTGGGAGTCAGCGCCTGCTTGATGGCGCCGCTGACAGGGTTTCGGCGCTGGATGGCACCCCAGGCTCAACTTCGGGCCAATTCCTGGATGTTGATGACAGGGTCGTTCGGCATGGTGGCGTCTACGTTGCCCGTTCAATGGCTGCTTCCACAGTTGGGCTGGCGGCCTTTGTTCTGGGGTCTTGCGGCCTTGACGGCACTGGCCATGGCCTTGATCGCGTGGTGTGTCCCGTCCTGGCACGGCGGCCAGGTCGCGGGCTCTGACGCGGCTGCTGCGAATGCGTCCACCTCAAGAGGGTACGCAGAGGTCTGGGCCAATCCCTATTTTCGACGCATGAGCCCGATCGGCTTCTTCAGCTACGGTGGCATGGTGGCTGTCCAGACGCTTTGGGCGGGCCCCTGGATGATTCGGGTGGCCGGCTACAGTCCAGCCGAGGCAGCCACGGGCTTGTTCGCCATCAACCTGTGCATGCTCTGCACCTTCTGGTCTTGGGGGATGCTGACCCCTTGGCTGTTCTCGCGTGGACTGTCGGTCGACAGGCTCATCACTTTCGGCTTGCCTGTGAGCCTGCTGACCTTGTCGGGCATCTTGTGGGCGGGTGAGCGGGCCGGTGCTGCCGCATGGGCCTTGTTCTGCGTCACGTCGACGGTGATCTCTTTGGCTCAACCTGCGGTAGCCCTGGCGTTCGCGCCGGCCTTGGCAGGCAGAGCCCTGTCGGCCTACAACCTGGTGGTCTTTGCGGGGGTGTTTGTCCTCCAATGGGGCATTGGATTGGGGGTGGACCTGTTCTCTTCGCTGGGTTGGTCGGCGGTGGACGCATTTCGTGCTGCCATGGGGGTATTCCTGTCCCTCAGCGTCCTGAGTTACGGCTACTTCCTGGCCCTGAAAAGCCATAATGCACGGCAACCAATTTCCCCATGAGCAACAGTATCCTGATCATTGCCCACGCGCCGCTGGCCCACGCCTTGCGTCAATGTGCGCTGCATGTGTTTCCAGACTGCGAGCGCGACATCGTTGCCGTTGACGTACAGCCCAACATCTCTCCGGAAGAGACCCTGGCCACGGCCCGCATCGCGATGACGGAGTTGTCTGCACGAGACACCTTGGTGCTGACTGACGTGTTCGGAGCCACGCCTTGCAACGTGGCCCAGCGGCTGGTGGATGGTGTCCATTCCCGGCTTGTGGCCGGTGTCAATTTGCCCATGCTGCTGCGCACGGTCACGTATCGGCATGAATCCCTGGATGCACTGGTTTCAAGGGCCGTGGTGGGGGGCACGCAGGGCGTCCTGCAAGTGGCCATCACTGCGCCTCAGAACCAGGCGAGGAGAAGAAATGATCAAATCCACCACGACCATCAGCAATAAGCTGGGCCTGCACGCCCGGGCCTCGGCCAAACTGACCAAGCTCGCCGGCAGCTTTCCTTGCGAGGTCTGGATCTCAAAAGGCGAACGACGCGTCAATGCCAAAAGCATCATGGGCGTCATGATGCTCGCGGCCGGTCTGGGCAGCACCGTCAGTCTCGAGACCGACGGGCCGCGCGAACAGGAAGCCATGGATGCCTTGCTGGCATTGATGGCCGACAAATTCGGGGAAGGCGAGTGAATTCTCCGGGCCACCTCCCGGACTCACTTCTCCCACAACGGAGACATCCATGACATTCACCGTCCATGGCCTGGCTGTGGCCCGCGGCATTGCCATCGGTCGGGCGGTGCTGGTGGCATCCAGTCGGATCGATGTAGCCCACTATTTCATCGATGCCTCTCGAGTGCCCGAGGAGATTGACCGCATCCGGGTGGCCCGCAATGCCGTGGTGGATGAGCTGCAGCGATTGCAGCAGGGCCTTTCCCAGATGGGGCCCAACGACGCTCCTCAGGAGCTGACGGCCTTGCTCGATGTGCATCTGATGCTGCTTCAGGATGAGGCCCTCACTTCCGGCGTGAAGCACTGGGTGACCGAGCGCCTCTACAACGCCGAATGGGCCCTGACCACCCAGCTTGAAGTCATCGGCCGCCAGTTCGACGAAATGGAGGACGAGTACCTGCGTGAGCGCAAGGCCGACCTGGAGCAGGTGGCCGAGCGCATCCTGCGCCACATGAAGGGGGCCGCCTCACCGGTCTCGCCACCGCCGCCTTCGCCGCGTCGCAACCAGCAGGAGCTCTTGCTCGACGACACCGTCGACGTGCCGCTGGTGCTGGTGGCCCATGATCTCTCGCCCGCCGACATGCTGCAGTTCAAGCAAAGCGTGTTCGCGGGTTTTGTCACTGACGTGGGAGGCAAGACCTCGCACACAGCCATCGTCGCCCGCAGCATGGACATCCCGGCTGTGGTCGGCGCGCGCAGTGCCAGTCAGCTGGTGCGTCAGGACGACTGGGTGATCATCGACGGCGATGCCGGCGTGATGATCGTCGACCCGTCACCCATCATCCTGGCCGAGTACGGCTTCAAGCAGCGCCAGGGCGAACTGGAGCGTCAGCGCCTGTCGCGTCTGCGGCATACGCCTGCAGTCACGATGGATGGCGAAAAAGTCGAACTTCTGGCCAACATCGAGATGCCCGAGGATGCGCCTGCGGCATTGGCTGCCGGCGCGCTCGGTGTCGGCCTGTTCCGCAGCGAGTTCCTGTTCATGGGCCGACAAGGCAAATTGCCGGGCGAAGAAGAGCAGTACCAGGCCTACCGCCGGGCCGTCGAAGGCATGCAGGGCCTGCCCGTCACGATCCGCACGGTGGATGTCGGGGCCGACAAGCCGCTGGACCACACCCATCGCGATGACGCCCATCTGAATCCCGCGCTGGGCTTGCGGGCCATCCGCTGGAGTCTGGCAGACCCGGCCATGTTCCGCACCCAGCTTCGTGCCATCTTGCGCGCCGCGGTGCATGGCAAGGTGAAGCTGCTGATTCCCATGCTGGCCCATGGCTCGGAGATCCGGCAGACCCTGGCGCAGATCGACCATGCCCGCGCCGAGCTGGACAACCTGGGCATGGCCTATGGCCCGATCCAGTTGGGCGCCATGATCGAAATCCCGGCGGCCGCCCTGGTGGTGCGCATGTTCCTCAAGCATTTCGACTTCCTGTCGATCGGCACCAACGACCTGATCCAGTACACCCTGGCCATCGATCGGGCCGATGAGTCGGTGGCCCACCTCTATGATCCCTTGCATCCGGCCGTGCTGAAGCTCGTGGCCGAGACCATCAGCGAGTGTCGCGCACAGGGCAAGGACGTGAGCGTGTGTGGCGAAATGGCGGGCGACGTCACGGCGACGCGCCTGCTGCTGGGTCTGGGGCTGCGCAGCTTTTCCATGCACCCGTCCCAGATTCTGGCGGTTAAGCAGGAGATCCTGCGCAGTGACACGCGCAAGCTGGCCGGTTGGGCGCAGGCCGTGCTCAATGATGACGAGCCCTCTCGCCTGATGCCGAACTGACCTTGACGCCGCCCTGTGGCGGCGTCTGACAGGGCCCTGGATCGCATCGTCAGGGCCTGGCGGGGGAGTGCGATGGCTCAGGCCTTGGATTCGAGCACGTGGCCGGCCTGCTGGTCGGCGTGGTAGCTGGAACGCACCATGGCCCCGACCGCCGCGTGGCTGAAGCCCATCTTGTAGGCTTCGGTCTCGAACATCTTGAATGTGTCGGGGTGAACGTAACGGCACACCGGCAGGTGGCTGTTGGTGGGCGCCAGGTACTGACCGATGGTGAGCATGTCGATGCCGTGCTCGCGCATGTCGCGCATCACCTGAAGGATCTCTTCGTCGGTCTCACCCAGGCCCACCATCAGACCGCTCTTGGTCGGTACGTTCGGGTGCAGGGCCTTGAACTTCTTGAGCAGATTCAGGCTGAAGGCGTAGTCCGAGCCTGGACGGGCTTCCTTGTACAGGCGTGGCACGGTTTCCAGGTTGTGGTTCATCACGTCCGGCGGCGCGGCCTTCAGGATCTCAAGCGCACGGTCATCGCGCCCGCGGAAGTCGGGCACCAGGATCTCGATCTGGGTGGTCGGCGACAACGCACGGGTCTGGCGGATGCACTCCACAAAGTGACCGCTGCCGCCGTCGCGCAGGTCGTCCCGGTCCACGCTGGTGATCACCACGTACTTGAGCTTCAGGCGGGCAATTGTCTTTGCCAGGTTCTCGGGTTCATGGACATCCAGCGGATCAGGGCGGCCATGCCCCACGTCGCAGAATGGGCAGCGACGGGTGCATTTGTCACCCATGATCATGAAGGTGGCCGTGCCCTTGCCGAAGCATTCACCGATGTTGGGGCAGGAGGCCTCTTCACACACGGTGTTGAGCTTGTTCTCGCGCAGGATCTGCTTGATCTCGTAGAAGCGGGTGGTCGGAGACCCCGCCTTGACGCGGATCCATTCCGGCTTTTTCAGCACTTCGGCCTGCTCGACCTTGACAGGGATACGGGACAGCTTGGCGGCAGCTTTCTGCTTGGCCAGCGGGTTGTAGGCGTCGACGCCCTGTGCTTCTCGAACGACTTCGTTGGTGCTCATCTGATTACGGCGCGAGGAAGGTCTGGAGCTTCTGGCCCAGGACCGCTGCTGCGTCTTCCCAAGTGGATTGAACCCCGATTGTAGAAAGGTCCACGGTTTGCAGACCTGCATAGCCACAAGGGTTGATGCGTTGATAGGGTGACAGGTCCATCGCCACATTGAGCGCCACGCCGTGGTACGTGCAGTGACGGCTCACCTTGATCCCCAGCGCCGCGATCTTGCCCAGGCCCCGGAACGGGTCGTGTTCGGGCATCGGACCGCTGAGAGCGGCATGGCTGAAAGGGTCATCCAGCCGCACATAGATCCCGGGGGCCCCGGCCACCCTGTGGCCGGTCACGCCGAAGTGGATCAGGGTGCGCAGCACCGCCTCTTCGATGCGGTAGACGTACTCCTTGACGTAGTAGCCTGCCCGCTTGAGGTCGATCAGGGGGTAGGCCACCACCTGACCTGGCCCGTGATAGGTGACTTGCCCGCCGCGATTGGTGGCCACCACCGGGATGTCGCCCGGCGCCAGCAGGTGGCTGTCCAGACCAGCCAGCCCCTGGGTGAACACCGGAGGGTGCTCGCACAGCCAGAGCTCGTCAGGCGTGTTCTCGGTGCGGCCCTCCGTGAAGGCGCGCATGGCCTCCAGCGTGGGTTCGTAGGGCACATGCCCCAGGGTGCGAAGTTGCATGGGCCCTCAGAGCACGTACTTGGCCAGCGGGTGGGCGGTCAGCGCGCGGTACAGATTGTCGAGCTGCTCGCGGCTGGTGGCCGTCACCGTCAGGGTCACGCTGAGGTACTTGCCACCCGAGCTGTCGCGCAATTGCACGCGGGTCATCTCGAAGCTGGGATCGTGCTCGGTAGCGATGGCCGTCATGGTCTCCACAAAACCGTCTACCTTCGGCCCCATCACCTTGATCGGAAACAGGCTGGGGAACTCGATCAGCGATTCCTGGGCTGCAGGGGGCGTGGCCGCCGCGGCTGGCTCGACCTGGGGCGGTGTGCCTAGCTTGGCCCGTTGATAGCCGGCGTAGAGTTGGGTGTAAATCGGTCCTGGGCGGCCATCGCCCACCGGTGCGCCATCCAGCCGTGTCACCGACAGCACTTCCTTGGTGGCCGACGACAGCAGCACCTCGTCGGCATTGCGCAACTCGGCCTCGCTGATGCGACGCAGCTCGAAGGGAATGCCGGCCTCCTGGCACAGGGTCTCGATCAGGCCGTAACGGATGCCTTCCAACACCAGGCCATCGCGTGGAGCACCCAGCACCCGGCCATTTTTCACGACCCAGACATTGCTCGATGAGGCCTCTGTGAGGTAACCGTCCCGTAACAGAATGGTCTCCGTGGCGCCTGCCTCGACGCTGATCTGGCGGGCGAGCACCGCGCTGAGCAGGCTGGTGCTTTTGATGTGGCCTTTTTTCCAGCGGAAATCCTCAGCGGTCACGCAGGCCACGCCTTGTTCACGGGCTTGGGCCGACTGGGCCTTGAGCGGATTGATCATGGCAAACACGGTGGGGGTGATGCCTTGCGTCATGGCGTGATCGCGCGGGGCCACACCCCGTGAAACCTGGATGTAGACCGTCTCTTCGCCTGTGGCGCGCCCTGCGTTGCGCTCGATCAGCGTGTCTGCAATCTGGCGCCATTGCTCGGGCGTGTGGGGGTTGGCAATCTGCACCTCGGCCAGCGATCGGGTCAGCCGCGCCAGGTGCTCGTCGAAGCGGAACAGTCGGCCCTGGTAGACCGGGATGACTTCGTAGATGCCGTCGCCAAAGATGAAGCCGCGGTCAAGCACGCTGATGCGGGCATCTTGGAGGGCGGTATAGTCGCCGTTGAGGTAGCAGAGGGTGTCGGGTAGTGCTTGCATGGTGAAATTATCCCCGCAGGCCTGGGTGTGTGCTTGGGCACCTTGCCGAGGTTGCGCATTCGTTCGCCGCAGGTCAAAACACCTTTGACCTAGGGCCTTTCCCGAGTGGGCTGCTTTACAAGCGTTGACGTTGCGGGTTTTTACTTATAATCAATGGCTTTGCTGAAATTCAGGCGTGTAACCCTGGCGTAACCAAGAATGAACACAATCACGCCAGATCCTGTAGATGAGGCAGAAGAGTCTGAATTCAAGCCGCTGACGGCCGAAGAGGCGCAGCAGCTTCGTGCAAGAATTGCGCCCGTTTCCTTGGGGCGGGTTCTGGCGGTTCAGGCTCTGGTCGGGTGTCTGGTGGCTCTGGCTGCCTGGGGCTTGACCGGACGGCCAGCGGCCGGTTGGACGGCAGCCTATGGCGCGATGGCGGTGGTGATTCCTGCCGCACTGTTCGCCCGAGGCGTGCGCAAGCACATGTCGTCTGGCAACCCGGGTACTGCGGTCACTGGGTTGTTTGGGTGGGAGCTCGTGAAGATCGTGCTGACAGTGGCCTTGCTGGCTGCTGCGCCTTGGGTGTTGCCCGAGGTGGTCTGGCTGGCCTTGCTGGCCGGCATGGTTGTCACGCTGAAAATGTACTGGCTTGCACTGTGGGTGCAGACCAGGTCTGTTAAACCGAATTGAGTCTTTGCGAGAAGAGTCAAAGGAAAGAGTTGAAAGATGAGCGCAGCAGAACACGGTCCGACAGCGAGTGAGTACATCGTTCACCACTTGCAGCACCTGCAAAACGTCCAGCAGAAGGCGATTGTTGACTTTTCCGTGGTCAACTTCGATTCGTTGGTTGTGGCTGGTCTGCTCGGTGTGGTTGCGCTGGTCCTGCTCTGGACCGCTGCCCGCAAGGCCACCTCGGGTGTTCCCGGTCGTTTCCAGGCTGCAGTCGAAATCTTGGTCGAGATGGTCGACAACCAGGCCAAGGCCAACATCCACAGCGCTGAAAGCCGCAAGTTCATCGCTCCGCTGGGCCTGACTGTCTTCGTCTGGATTTTCCTGATGAACTTCATGGACATGCTGCCCGTCGACCTGCTGCCCGCTCTGTGGGGCAAGGCCTACGAAGCCGCGGGTCATGACGCCCACCATGCCTTCCTGCGCGTCGTTCCGACCGCCGATCTTTCCACCACCCTGGGCTTGGCCTTCGCCGTCCTGCTGCTGCGCTTCTGGTACAGCATCAAGATCAAGGGCGCCGGTGGTTGGGCTCACGAACTGGTCTCTGCGCCCTTCGGCACCAGCAAGAATCCGATCTTCGCCCTGATCCTGGGCGTGGTGAACATCCTGATGCAAATCATCGAATACGTCGCCAACACCGTGTCCCACGGCATGCGACTGTTCGGCAACATGTACGCTGGCGAACTGGTGTTCATGTTGATCGCCCTGATGGGCGGCGCCGCTGCGCTGTCGCTCTCTGGTGTCCTGCTGCCTGTCGGTCACATCATCGCCGGCACCATCTGGACGCTGTTCCACATCCTCGTGATCACGCTGCAGGCCTTCATTTTCATGATGCTTGCACTGATCTACCTGGGTCAGGCGCACAACGCCCACTAAGCGCTCATCAGGCGCCTTCAGGTTTCGTTTCGTTTTTTCTTTCCTCAACCATCCGTTTCTTAATTAGGAGTCATCATGGAAAACATTCTCGGTCTCGTCGCTCTGGCTTGTGGTCTGATCGTTGGTCTGGGCGCTATCGGCGCTTCTATCGGCATCGCCCTGATGGGTGGCAAGTTCCTCGAATCGTCGGCCCGTCAGCCTGAACTGATCAACGAACTGCAAACCAAGATGTTCATCTTGGCTGGTCTGATCGACGCTGCTTTCCTGATCGGCGTGGCCATCGCTCTGCTGTTCGCCTTCGCCAACCCGTTCGCTTCGACCTTCTTGGCCAACCTGCCCAAGTAATTCCCGTTCAACGCCACTCTAGAAAGGTGTTGCCGTGAGTATCAATGCGACCCTGTTCATTCAGGCCATCGTATTCCTGATCTTGGTGTGGTTCACGATGAAATTCGTGTGGCCCCCGATCGCGAAAGCGCTGGATGAACGTGCCCAGAAAATCGCCGATGGTCTCGCTGCTGCCGACCGTGCCAAAACCGAACTCGCCGCTGCAGACCAGCGCGTGAAGAAGGAATTGGCCGCCGCCAGCACCGAAACTGCATCGCGTCTGGCTGATGCCGAGCGTCGTGCTCAGGCCATCATCGACGAGGCCAAGGCCCGTGCCACCGAAGAAGGCAACAAGATCGTTGCCGCTGCCAAGGCCGAGGCCGAGCAGCAATCGGTCAAGGCCCGCGAAGCCCTGCGTGAGCAGGTCGCTGTGCTGGCCGTCAAGGGTGCCGAGCAAATCCTGCGCAAGGAAGTCGATGCCGGCGTTCACGCCGATCTGCTGAATCGCCTGAAGACTGAGCTGTAAGGAGCAACCATGGCTGAACTCGCCACCATTGCCCGTCCTTACGCCGAGGCCTTGTTCAAGGCCAGCACCTCGACCGCCGGCGTTGACCTCAACGCCACGGCCGGCTGGCTGGACGAGCTGGCTGCGATTGCAGCCGACGCCCAGCTCAAGCAGTTTGCCGAGAGCCCGAAGGTCAGTGCCCAGCAGGTCTTTGACCTGGTGGCTGGCCTGACCAAGTACGTTCTGCCTGATCAGGGCAAGAACTTCCTGCGCACGGTGATCGACAACGGTCGTCTGCAGGCGCTGCCCGAAGTCGCTGCCCAGTTCCGCAAGCTGGTCAATGCCCAGAGCGGTTCGTCGGATGCTGTCGTGTACAGCGCGTTTCCGATCGATGGTGCTGCCTTGGCAGACCTCGCCGCCTCGCTCGAAAAGCGTTTTGGCCGCAAGCTCAACCTGTCCGTCGAAACCGACAGCACCTTGATTGGTGGTGTCCGTGTGGCAGTGGGTGACGAAGTGCTCGACACCTCGGTCAAAGCGCGCCTCGAACAAATGAAAGCGGCCCTGGCCGCGTAACCGCGGCCTTGTGCCTCGGCTAAACAAAGAAAGAAGGAAAGAGTCATGCAACTCAATCCCGCAGAAATTTCTGAATTGATCAAGAGCCGCATCGAAGGGCTGGCTGGCAGCGCTGACATCCGCAACCAGGGCACCGTGGTGTCCGTGACCGACGGTATCGTTCGCGTGCATGGCCTGTCTGACGTGATGCAGGGCGAAATGCTCGAATTCCCCGCCAACAAGGACGGCGTGCCCTCCTTCGGCCTGGCCCTGAACCTGGAGCGCGACTCTGTCGGCGCCGTGATCTTGGGCGAGTACGAGCACATCTCCGAAGGCGACACCGTGAAGTGCACGGGCCGCATTCTGGAAGTGCCCGTCGGCCCCGAGCTGATTGGCCGCGTGGTGAACGCGCTGGGTCAACCGATCGACGGCAAGGGCCCGATCAACGCCAAGCTCACCGACGTGATCGAAAAGGTCGCACCTGGTGTGATCGCCCGTGAATCCGTGGGTCAGCCGCTGCAAACCGGTCTGAAGTCCATCGACTCGATGGTGCCCGTGGGCCGTGGTCAGCGCGAGCTGATCATTGGTGACCGCCAGACCGGCAAGACCGCTGTGGCCATCGACGCCATCATCAACCAGAAGGGCCAAGGCGTCACCTGCGTGTACGTCGCGATTGGTCAGAAGGCTTCGTCCATCAAGAACGTCGTGCGTGCTCTGGAGCAAGCTGGCGCCATGGACTACACCATCGTGGTGGCTGCCTCGGCTTCTGAATCGGCTGCCATGCAGTACGTGTCGGCCTACTCGGGCTGCACGATGGGCGAGTATTTCCGCGACCGCGGTGAAGACGCGCTGATCGTTTATGACGATCTGTCGAAGCAAGCTGTGGCTTACCGTCAGGTTTCGCTGCTGCTGCGCCGTCCTCCAGGCCGTGAAGCTTTCCCTGGCGACGTGTTCTATCTCCACAGCCGTCTGCTCGAACGCGCCGCTCGCGTGAACGCCGACTACGTGGAAGCCTTCACCAAGGGTGAAGTCAAGGGCAAGACCGGTTCGCTGACCGCTCTCCCCGTGATCGAAACCCAAGCCGGTGACGTGTCCGCCTTCGTTCCGACCAACGTGATTTCGATCACTGACGGCCAGATCTTCCTGGAAACCAGCCTGTTCAACGCCGGTATCCGCCCCGCCATCAACGCCGGTATCTCGGTGTCGCGCGTCGGTGGTGCTGCCCAGACCAAGCTGATCAAGAACCTGTCCGGCGGTATCCGTACCGACTTGGCCCAGTACCGTGAACTGGCTGCCTTCGCGCAGTTCGCTTCCGACCTGGACGAAGCCACCCGCAAGCAGCTCGACCGCGGTGCCCGTGTGACAGAACTGCTGAAGCAGGCTCAGTACAGCCCGCTGTCCATCTCGCTGATGGGTGCCACGCTGTTCGCGGTCAACAAGGGTTTCCTGGACGACATCGACGTCAAGAAGGTCCTGGCCTTCGAACACGGCCTGCACCAGTTCCTGAAGACCAGCCATGCCGCCCTGCTCGCCAAGCTCGAGAAGGACAAGGCCATGGACAAGGACGCCGAAGCTGAACTGACCGCTGCCATTGGTGCGTTCAAGAAGTCGTTTGCTTAAGTAGCTCTCCAAGCACCCAACAAACGCTTTAGGAGCACATATGGCAGCAGGCAAGGAAATACGCGGCAAGATCAAATCGGTGGAAAACACCAAGAAGATCACCAAGGCCATGGAAATGGTGGCCGCATCCAAGATGCGCAAGGCGCAGGACCGGATGCGTGCTGCCCGTCCTTACAGCGAAAAGATCCGCAACGTTGCCGCCAACCTGGGTCAGGCCAACCCCGAGTACACGCACGCGTTCATGAAGACGAACGATGCGAAGACCGCTGGGGTGATCGTGGTCACGACCGACAAGGGCTTGTGCGGTGGCATGAACACCAACGTGTTGCGTGCCGTGACGACCAAGCTGCGCGAACTGCAGAACGCAGGCGTGTCGGCCGAGGCCGTTGCCATCGGTAACAAGGGTCTGGGTTTCCTGAACCGTGTCGGCGCGAAAGTGGTTTCGCACGTCACGGGTCTGGGTGACACCCCGCATTTGGACAAGCTGATCGGCCCCGTGAAGGTGCTCTTGGACGCTTACGCAGAAGGCCGCATCAATGCGGTCTACCTGGGTTACACCAAGTTCATCAACACCATGAAGCAAGAGTCGGTGGTGGAGCAGTTGCTGCCCCTGTCCGCCGACAAGATGCAGGCTGAAAAGACCGAACATGGTTGGGACTACATCTACGAACCCGACGCTCAGGCCGTCATCGACGATCTGCTGGTTCGTTACGTCGAATCCCTGATCTACCAGGCCGTGGCAGAAAACATGGCATCCGAACAGTCGGCGCGCATGGTGGCCATGAAGGCCGCGACCGACAACGCGGGCAGTGTCATCGGCGAATTGAAGCTGGTCTACAACAAGACCCGCCAGGCAGCGATCACGAAGGAACTCTCCGAGATCGTCGCCGGCGCGGCTGCTGTCTGACCCTCGGCGTCGTCACGGTTTAAAAATTTTTGGAGCAAAAAATGGCTCAAGTTCAAGGAAAAATCGTTCAGTGTATTGGCGCTGTGGTTGACGTGGAGTTTCCGCGTGACCAGATGCCCAAGATCTACGACGCTCTCAAGCTCGAAGGTTCGGCACTGACTCTGGAAGTGCAGCAGCAGCTCGGCGACGGCGTGGTGCGTACCATTGCCCTGGGTTCGTCTGACGGCCTGCGTCGTGGTCTCATGGTGACCAAC
>RXJO01000015.1 GCA_003987795.1 Curvibacter sp. | reverse complement strand
CCGGGCGGCGGGCTGACCTCTCCGTTGAAGGCTGCCAGGTTCAAGACAGGGAACTGACGGGCAGCGGGCTGGTGCCTTACCTGGCCAGGGCTTTCAGGGCCAGCTTGATGCCTTCGCTGACGCCGACATCGGCGGGCAGGGCCTTGAGGGCGGCGGCGGCTTCCTTGTCGTTGTAGCCCAGGGCCAGCAGGGCCTGCTGGATGTCGGCCTGGGCGTCGCTGGCGGCGGGCTGGCGCAGGTCGAGTTCGGCACCGAGCTTGCCCTTGAGTTCGAGCAGCAGACGCTCGGCTGTCTTCTTGCCGATGCCCGGTACCTTGACCAGGCGGCCCGCTTCCTGCTGGGTGATGGCCTGGGCCAGCTCGTTCACGCTCATGCCCGACAGCACGCTCAGGGCGGTGCGCGGGCCCACGCCGCTGATCTTGATCAACTGGCGAAAGGCATCGCGTTCGCCCGCCGTGCCGAAGCCGTACAGGATCTGCGCGTCCTCGCGCACCACGAAGTGCGTCAGCAGCGACACTTTCTCGCCCAGGCCGGGCAGGTTGTAGAAGGTGCTCATGGGCACGTCCACTTCATAACCCACGCCGTGACAGTCCACCAACAGCTGCGGCGGGTTCTTGTCTGCGAGGGTTCCGGTCAATTTGCCTATCATTGCAGTCCTTGCGGCCCCGTCTCGGGGCCCTTCGGCCGGAATTATCAGCTTGATCGTCAGACACACCTTCACTCCTCACAACAACCTGCGCCTGGGCCACCTGTGCGGCGCGATGGACGAGCACCTGCGCACCATCGAGGCGGGGCTGCAGGTCAGCATCGCGCACCGCCACGAGCAGTTCAAGGTGGACGGCCCCAAGGCCCGCGCCACCCAGGCCATGGAAGTGCTGCAGGCCCTGTACGAGATCGCCGAGCGGCCCATCCCCGCCGAGACCGTGCAGCTGATGCTGGCCGGCGACACCGCCCTGCCCGAGGCCCCGGGCGCGGGCGTGGTGCTGAGCACGCGGCGCGCCGACCTGCGCGCCCGCACGCCCACCCAGGGGGCCTATCTGGACAACATCGCCACCCACGACATCACCTTCGGCATCGGCCCGGCCGGCACCGGCAAGACCTACCTGGCCGTGGCCTGTGCGGTGGACGCGCTGGAGCGCAGTGCGGTGCAGCGCATCGTGCTGACCCGCCCGGCGGTGGAGGCCGGCGAGCGCCTGGGCTTTCTGCCCGGCGACCTGACGCAGAAGGTCGACCCCTATCTGCGCCCGCTGTACGACGCGCTGTACGAGCTGATGGGCTACGACAAGGTGCAGAAGGCCTTCGAGCGCAACGCCCTCGAAATCGCCCCGCTGGCCTTCATGCGTGGTCGCACGCTGAACAATGCCTTCGTGATCCTCGACGAGGCTCAAAACACCACGCCCGAGCAGATGAAGATGTTCCTGACCCGCATCGGCTTCGGCGCCAAGGCCGTGGTGACCGGTGACGTGAGCCAGATCGATCTGCCCAAGGGCGCGCCCAGCGGGCTGATCGATGCGGAGCGTGTGCTCAAACGCGTCAAGGGCATCGCCGTGACCCGCTTCACCAGCGCCGACGTGGTGCGCCACCCCCTGGTGGCCCGCATCGTGGACGCCTATGACGCCGTGGGCCGCCCCGGCACCGCCGCCCGCCGCGGCGCCGATTGAGCCCCCCACCGAGCGCCCACCCGATCCACGCCCCAACCCTGCACCATGTCGCTGCCCGAACTCTCCCTCTCGCTTCAATTTGCCCGCTTTCCCGAGGCGGCGGCCCACCGTGCCGTGCTGCCCCGCAGCCTGGTGAACCGCTGGATCCGCCATGCCCTGCCCCTGCCCGCCGAGATCACCGTGCGCATCGTGGGCACCGAGGAAGGCCGCGAGCTCAATCTGGCCTACCGCGGCAAGGACTACGCCACGAATGTGCTGACCTTCGACTACGCCCAGGCGCCGCTGGTGATGGCCGACCTGGTGCTGTGCGGCCCGGTGGTCGAACGTGAAGCGCAAGAACAGAACAAGCCCCTGCAGAACCATTACGCCCACCTGCTGGTGCATGGCACGCTGCACGCCTGCGGCTACGACCACGAAACCAACGAACGTGACGCCCTCGAGATGGAAGCCCTGGAGATCCTGCTGCTGGGTGCACTGGGCTTCCCAAACCCTTATTGACGGCCCCGATGCGGCAGGACATCCTGATCCGCAGTCCCTCCATCCGACCGCTCCGCGCCTCGCCTTCCGGCACGGGCGGGCCCGAGGGTGACCTTGCCAGCCATGTCCACGCCTGAACCCGCCTCCGCCAGCCCGGCCACACCGGGCCCTGCCCACGATGCAGAGCCCGCCAGCTTGCTGCGGCGGCATGGTGCCGACCTGCTGGCCGGCCTGTCGGTGGCTGGCGTGCTGTTGCCCGAAGCCGTGGCCTACGCCGCGATCGCGGGGGTCGAGCCGCTGCACGCCCTGATCGCCGCCCTGGTGGGGCTTTGCGTCTACCCGCTGCTGGGCAGCAGCCGCTTCGCCATCGTGGCCCCCACCTCGTCGGCCGCCGCGGTGTTCGCGTCGGCCGTGGCCATCGGCGGGCCGGCCATGGGCTATGCGCTGGTGGGCCTGACCGGGCTGATGTTCCTCGCCGCCTCGGTGCTGCGCGCCGGCTACCTGGGGGCCTTCATCTCGCGCCCGGTGCTGCGGGGCTTCGCCTGGGCCCTGGCGGTGACCATCGTGATCAAGCAATTGCCGCACATGGCCGGCGTGCCCGGCCATGGCAGCCTGCCGCTGCCCTTGCTGTGGCACTGGCTACAACAATCTGCCGATTGGCACCAGGCCAGCCTGGCCCTGGGCTTCGGCGCGCTGGCCCTATGGCTCGCGCTGCGCCGGGTGGCGCTGCGCTGGGTCTTCGTGCCGCCCTCCTTGATGGTGCTGGGTCTGGGCATCGCCCTGTCGGCGGGCCTGGGCCTGGGTGATGATGGGGTGACGCTGGTGGGCGACATCGACTGGCAGGGCCTGCACTGGCAATGGCCCGAACTGCGCACCGAGCAATGGCTGCGCGCGGCCGAAATCGCCCCGGCTCTGTTGTTGATCCTGTTTGCCGAATCCTGGGGGTCGGTGCGTTCGCTGGCCCTGCAGCATGGCCACACCGTGAGCGCCGACCGCGAGCTGATGGCCCTGGGGGCCGCCAACCTGTTGAGCGGGCTGGTGCAGGGGCTGCCGGTGGGGGCGGGGTTCTCCGCCGCCATGGCCAGTCAGTCGGCGGGTGGACGCAGCCAATGGGCGGGCGTCGGCGCAGCCCTGGCCCTGGCCCTGCTGCTGTGGCTGGCCCGGCCCTGGCTGGCCCTGATGCCGGTGCCGGTGCTGGCGGCGGTGGTGGCGGCCATCCTGTCGCACAACCTCTGGCCCAAGGCCATGATCGCCACCCTGCGATTGGGCAGCGATGCCTGGCTGGCCCTGGTGGCAGCGGCGGGCGTGCTGAGCTTCGGCGTGCTGTTCGGCATGCTGCTGGCGGTGGCCCTCTCCCTGTTGCTGGCCTTGCGCCGCTTTGCCCAGCCCCTGGTGTCGGAACTGGGCCAATTGCCCGGCACACGCGACTACCTCGACAGCGAGCGCCACCCCGAGACCCGGACTCAGCCCGGCATCCTGGTGATGCGGCCCGAAGAACCACTGTTCTTTGCCAATGCCGAACAAGTCTTCAGCCTGGTGCGCCAGCGGGCCGGGCGATGCCGAGCCCGAGTGGTGGTGCTCAGCCTGGAGCTCAGCGACGACTTCGACACCACGGTCATGGAAAGCCTGGCCGAGTTCACCGCCGCCCTGGACCAGAACGGGGTGAAGCTGCTGCTGGCCCGCGTCAAGGACAAACCCCGCGAAGCCCTGCTGCGTCAAGGCCTGGTCGATGGCCGCCAAGGCCACCCCACCTTGTACTGGAGCGTGGACGACGCGATGAAGGCCGCCCAGCGCCTCGAGCAGAAGCCCGACTGAATCAGGCCATGCGCAAGGGGATGGTGATCGGCCCGTCGTTGACCAGTTGCACCTTCATGTCGGCGGCAAAGATGCCCGTGGCCACCTCGGGGTGAAGGCGACGCGCCTGCTGCACCAGATGCTCGTACAGGCGGCGCCCATCGTCAGGGGCTGCGGCCTGGGTGAAGCTGGGCCGGTTGCCCCCACTGCAATCGGCCGCCAGGGTGAACTGACTCACGATCAGCAGACCGCCGCACCGCCCCTGGCCGTCGAGGTCTTGAACCGATCGATTCATCTTACCGGCCTCGTCGCTGAAAATGCGCAGTTTGAGGATCTTCTGCAGCAGTCGGTCGGCCACGGCCTCGGTGTCGCCGCGCTCGGCGCAGGCCAGCACCAGCAGCCCAGGCCCGATCTGGCCCACCGTCTGCCCCTCCACCACCACCCGTGCCTCGCTGACACGCTGAATCACGCTGATCAAGAACTCACCTTTCAAGCCGTTGGCTGATGGAAATCGAAAAAATGCGCGGTCATTGGCATACCGGTCATCGGAAATGTTACTGTTTGCGTTATTTCCACGCTGCCACAGGACCGTGGTTGCAGTTTGCCATGTGGCGCCCCGGCTCCTCTTTACGAATGCACCGATGATCAAGCCCATCCCCTCCCCTGCCTGGCCCGTCTGGGCCACCTTGCTGACCTTGATGCTGGGCCTGGGCCAGGCCAGGGCCCAAAGCCCCCCCGCCGCCGCGGGGCCGACCACGGCCGTTGCAAGCGCCGCCACGGCGGGGGTCCGCGAGCGGGCGGCCACGGTCAAATTGGTCAATGGCCCCGTGCTGGCTCGCGGCCCGCAAGGTGATCGGCCTTTGAATTCGGGCGACGAAGTGGCAGCCAGTGAGCGGGTGCTGACCGGCAAGGCGGCCTCGGTGAGCCTGGTGCTGCGTGACGGCAGCACCCTGATGCTGGGCCCAGACAGCACGCTGGACTTGAAGGAGTTCAGTTTCAATCCCACCACCAACGAAGGCAACCTGGTGCTGTCGGTGGTCAAGGGCACGCTGCGCATGATCACCGGCCTGATCGGCAAGACCCGCCCCGAGTCGGTGCGCATCACCACCCCGACCTCGACCATCGGCGTGCTGGGCACCGACTTCATTGTCGAAGTCAGCGAGGAGGTGCAGCCATGATCGCCTGCCGCCTGAGCCTGCTGTCGCTGCTGACCCTGACCCTTCTGGCGGGCTGCTCCACACCGCCTCCCAAGCCGCCGGTGCCGCGTGTGCAGGTGGTGCTGCTGCCGCAGGAAGATGGCCGCCCCACCGGCGTGGTGGTGCAGTCGGGCAACGCCAGCCAGACCCTGGTCGAGCCGTTCCAACGCGCCAGCAGCCGGGCCAACCAGGCCCCGGTGGTCGACCAGGCCGACCCTGAACAGGTGCGACAGACTTACGACCCGCTGTTCAAGATCGCCCCCCCGAAGCCGGTGCGCTATGTGCTCTTCTTCCAGCCTGGCGGCACCCGCCTGACCGGAGAATCACAGGCCGAGTTGCCACGCATCCAGGCCGACACGGCCCGCTTCCCCGGGGTGGAGATCCTGGTGGTGGGTCACACCGACACCAAGGGCAATGGCGAGGGCAACGATGCCCTGTCGCTGCGCCGCGCCCAGCAGGTGCGCGAACTGCTGCTGCAACAGGGCCTGCCCGCCAGCCGCGTCGAAGCCGTGGGCCGAGGCGAACGCGAGCTGGCCGTGCAGACCGGCGACGAGGTGGACGAACCACGCAACCGCCGGGTGGAGATCCAGCTGCGCTGACACCTCAGGCGTACAGCCGCTGCCCGCCACTACGGACCTTCTGAGCCCCATCGGGCCCAAGGGCCCGCAACACCGGCTGCCAGACGCTGTCGTAGGCCGGCAGCGCCTCGGGTGCGAAAGAGGTGTGCGGCCAGTCCGAGCCCCAGACCAGGCGGGGGAACTGGCCAGGCCCGGCATGATGGGCCGCCCGCTCCGCCACGCGGCGGATCGTGTCCTGCAGGGCGGCATAGGGCTCGACGTCCCCGAGCCGGTACCAGCCCGACAGCTTGACCCAGGCCCCCCGTGCCAGCAGGCGATCCAGCACCTGCCAGGCCGGGTCATCGGCCGGCAGACCGGCCTGCATCCCGGCCAGGTGGTCCAGCACGCAAGGCAGGCCGGTGCGCTCGTGCCAGGCCAGGATGGTCGCCAGGTCGGATGCGCGGGCATACCACTGCACATGCCAGCCCAGGGGGCTCAGACGAGGGGCCAGCGCGGCCAGGTCATCCGCCCCGTTGCCCACCGGCGACACCAGATTGAAGCGAACGCCCCGCACCCCCAAATGCTGCATCTGGGCCAGCGCCGCATCAGTGACCGAGGCGTCAACCACCACCACGCCCCGGTGCCGGCCCGGCTCGCGGGCCAGGGCCTGCAGCAGCACCTGGTTGTCGCAGGCATACACACTGGGCTGCACCAGCACGAGGTGCCCCACGCCATGGGCCTGAGCGAGGGCCTCGATGTCTGGCAGGGGCCGATGCACAGGCCGGTAATGACCGGCGGCCACCGGCACATCGGCATCGAACACATGGACATGACAGTCCCAGCCCGGGGCGGGCGACAGCGTGCAGGAGGAGGCTGGGGTGGCGACCTGACTCATGGTGCTCAACCCACCGAAATCTTGCGCTCGCGCACCACCTGGGCCCACAAGGCCTGCTGCTCGCGGATGAAGCGACCGGCACTGGCTTGAGTGGCATCGGCAAACACGTCGCCCCCCAGTTGGCGCACCCGGCCCAGCACCTCGGGGTCGGCCAGGGCACGGCGGATGCCCGCCACCAGGGCCTGGCGGGTGGGCTCGGGCAGGCCGGCGGGGGCCAGTACCGGGTTCCACTCCAGCACCTCGTAACCGGCCACGCCGACCTGCTCCATCGTGGGCACTTCGGGCAGGGAGCGCGTGCGCACCCGGCTGGTCACGGCCAGGGCGCGCAGCTTGCCTGCCTGGATATGGCCCAGCGACGAAGCCACATTGGCAAAGAACAACGGCACCTGACCGCCCATCACATCGTTGAGGGCCGGGCCACCGCCCCGGTAGGGCACGTGGGCCAGCTGCACCCCGGCCCGGGCCTCGAACAAGGCCCCGGCCAGATGCTGGGCCGAGCCATTGCCCGAAGAGGCATAGGCCAGCTCACCGGGTTTGGCCCGGGCCAGACGCTGCACATCGCGCACCGACTGGGCCTCGAAGCCTGGGGTGCAGACCAGCACATTGGGAAAGGTGGCCAGCACCGCCAGCGGGGTGAAGGCCTTGTTGCTGTCGTAGGGCAGGCGCGGGTACAGCGAGGGGTTGACGGCGAAGGAGGAGGCATCCAGCAGCAGCGTGCTGCCGTCGGGGGTGGCCCGGGCCACCTGGCTGGCGGCCAGCTGACCACTGGCCCCGGGCTTGTTGTCGACCACCACGGTCTGGCCCAGGGCCTCGGCCAGGCGTGGGGCCACGATGCGGGCCATCAGGTCGGCGCCGCCCCCAGCGGGGTAGGACACCACCAGTGTGATGGTGCGCCCGCCAGCGATGGGCTGGGCAGCGGGCTGGGCAGCCCCGGCACCCAGCCACGGCGCGGCCAGCGTGGCGGCTGCGCCCAGACACAGGTGGCGGCGTTGCAGGCCGACGGGGGAGGTGGATTCGCTCATGGTCTTGTCTCCTGGAGGGATGTGGTTCAAGTCAGGTCAGGGTCACGGTGTAGTGGAAGGCGTGGGCGTCGCCCCGGGTGCTGCGCCACTCGACGCAGCGGCCGCTCAGGTCATAGGCCTGGCGCGTCACCACGGCCGCGGGGTGCCCTGCAGGCAGATCGAGCAGGCGGGCCTGGGCAGCGCCCAGCAGGCCGAAGCCGATGTCATCGACGGCGCGCTGCACATGCACACCGCAGACCCGGGCGTACATGGGGTAGAGCAAGGCATCCCAATCAGCGCAATCGCCCTGGGCCAGTGGCGCGAACAGGTCCATGGGCAGCCAAAGGTCTTCCAGCAGGCAGGGCTGGGCGTCGATCAGGCGCAGGCGCTGCAGGCGCAGCACCGGCTCGCCCGGTGCCAGGCCCAGCGCCCGGGCCGCAGCCGCCGTGGCCGCCACCCGCTGACGCGACACGATGCGAGAGGCCGGCACCACGCCGGCATGCTCGCCAAAGCGGAAGAAGCGCAGCATCGAAGCCCCGGCGATGCCCTGGCGCACGAACGTGCCCTTGCCATGCACCCGCTCGATCAGGCCCTGCTCGGCCAGCAGCTCCAGGGCCCGGCGCAAGGTGCCCAGCGCCACGCCGTGCTCAGCGGCCAGCAACTGCTCAGCCGGCAGGGCGCTGCCGGGCGGCCACTCGCCCGCCACCACACGGCTGCGCAAGGCCGCGGCCAGGGCGCCGTAGCGGCTTTGCCCGGGCACGACAGCCGCCACGGCGGGCGCTGCAGGGGACACGACGGTCAGGTGTTTCTTCAAATCCGCCTCCAAGTCATCTAGAGGACTGGAAATCTAACCGAGTTTCAAAGAAACATGGAGTGGTGCTGTCGCCACCTGTTGAAAGTTGCCGTCAACCTTTTCAAAAACCGGGGGCGAGGGCCCAATCAGGGCTCATCACCGCCCCCGGAGGAACCCATGACACACGAGGCCGAGCATTTCTTCTTGCAGCAGCTCTGGCAGGCAGCCGACGGCGCACCCGCCGACCTGGAGGGCATTCGCTTCCAGGGCGAAGGCGCCCTGGGCTCGGTCTTTGAGGTCACGGCGCTGGCAGCCGCCTCGATGGCCGCCGCCGGCCTGGCCGCGGCCCAGCTCGAACAGGTCTTGCACGGGCTGGAGGCCCCACCGTCGGTGACGGTGGACCGCCGTCTGGCCTCGATGTGGTTTGCGATGTCGGTGCGCCCCCAGGGCTGGGCCCTGCCCCCGGCCTGGGATGCCGTGGCTGGCGACTACCGCTGTGCTGACGGTTGGATCCGGCTGCACACCAATGCCCCGGCACACCGGGCCGCCGCCCTCGCGGTGCTGGACGTGCCCCCCGAACGCACAGCGGTGGCCAATGCCGTGCGGATCTGGTCCGCCGAAGCCCTGGAAAACGCGGTGGTGGCGCAAGGCGGCTGTGCCGCCGCCTTGCGCAGCCTCAGCCAGTGGCAAGCCCACCCGCAGGGGCAGGCCGTCGGCGCCTCCCCCCTGCTGGAGCGACAGCCTGGTCTGCCGGCAGCACAGCCAGGCTGGCAACCGGTGCGCGGCCGCCCCTTGCAGGGCCTGCGGGTGCTCGACCTGACCCGAATCCTGGCCGGCCCTGTCGCCACGCGACTGCTGGCGGCCCTGGGCGCCGAGGTGCTGCGCATCGACCCGCCGGGCTGGGATGAGCCCTCGCTGGCCGCCGAGGTGACAGTGGGCAAACGCTGCGCCCGGCTGGACCTGAAAAGCCCCGATGGCCTGGACCGCTTCCGGGCGCTGCTGAGAGGGGCCGACGTGCTGGTGCACGGCTACCGCAGCGATGCGCTGGAATCCCTGGGCCTGGGCACGGCGCAACGTCAGGCCCTGCGCCCCGGTCTGGTCGATGTGTCGCTGGATGCCTATGGCTTCACCGGACCCTGGTCGCGGCGGCGCGGCTTCGACAGCCTGGTGCAGATGAGCATCGGCGTGGCCGAAGCCGGCCGGCACAGCCCCGGCGACGACACGCCCCCGGTGCCGCTGCCGGTGCAGGCCCTGGACCACGCCACCGGCTACCTGCTGGCCTGCGCGGCCTTGCGCGGCCTCACCCAACGCCTGCAAGGCGGCCTGGGCAGCCACTGGCGGGCCAGCCTGGCGCGCACCGGGCAGTTGCTGCTGGAGCGCAGGCGCACGGGCCCGGCCGCCCCGCTGGCCGCCGAATCCGAAGCCGACTTCTTGCCGACCCCCGAGGTCACGGCCTGGGGCCCGGCCCGCCGCCTGCGACCTGCCTTGAGCCTGGATGGCCTGGTTTGGCAGCACGCCCTGCCTGCAGGCCCCCTGGGCAGTTCGCCCGCACGCTGGCAGGATGGCGGCTGACACCACCACCCCACGAGGAGCCCATGGGCTGGATCACTGCCGAACAGGCCCTGCAGGTGCTGCAGGTGCGCCCGCAAACCCTGTATGCCCAGGTAAGCCGCCACGCCATCCGCAGCCGCCCCGACCCGACCGACCCGCGGCGCAGCCTCTACCACGCGCAGGACGTGCAGCAGCAGGCCGCGCGACGGGCCGGGCGTCGCCGCGACCAGGCGATTGCCGCCGCCACCATCCGCTGGGGCGACCCGGTGCTGGACACCGGCCTGTCCACGGTGAGCGAAGGGCGGCTGTGCTTTCGGGGGCGGGATGCGGTGGACTGGTCTCGCAGCGCCACGCTGGAAGAGGTGGCTGAACTGCTGTGGCAGGCCCGCCCGGATTGGCCTGAGCCCAGCCCGACCCGCCAAGCACGCTCAGCAGCCCCCGCCTTGACCCGGGCCTTGCAGGCCCTGGCCGAACGCGCTTCACACGACCCCAGCCCCTTGGGCACGAAAGTCAGCGAGTTGGGGCCACAGGCCGCCTCGGTGCTGATGACGGTGGCCGAAACCCTGATCGGCGACACCCCCGCAGAGGCACGGAGCCGACCGTTTCACCAGCGGCTGGCCCGCCAGTGGAACTGCCCCGACGCGGCCGACACGATCCGCCAAGCCCTGGTGCTGCTGGCCGATCATGAGCTGAACGCCTCGACCTTTGCCGCCCGGGTCACCGCCTCGACCGGCGCCGCCTTGAGCGCCTGTGTGCTGAGCGGCCTGGCCACCCTGTCGGGGCCGCTGCATGGTGGGGCCGTGGCCCGCGTGCAGGCCCTGGTGGACACAACCCTGGTGCAAGGAGCGGAAACTGCCCTGGCACCCGCACTGCGAACCGGGCGGTGGTACCCGGCCTTCGGTCACCCGCTGTATCCCGAAGGCGATGTGCGGGCCCGGGCGCTGCTGGCAAGCCTGATGGCCTCCCATGGGCGCCTGCCCCCGGGCTTTGCCGAACTGCAGGCCCTGGCCCTGGCGCGGGCGGGTGAACACCCCACGGTCGACTTCGCCCTGGCCGCCCTGGCTCGGCACCACGCGTGGCCGGAGGAGGGGCCGTTCACGGTGTTTGCGTTGAGCCGCTGCGTCGGCTGGCTGGCCCACGCCATCGAACAGGTGCAGCAGGGTGCGCTGATCCGCCCACGGGCCCGGTATGTGGGGCCGCCCCTGATCAGCCCTGCGCAAGAGGCGAACAACCCGACCGAGACACGTGCGCCCAGCCGCTGGCATCCTGGATGAGCCGCGCCACCTGGCAGCCCCCTACCAGGGCACGGTGCTGCCGTCGTAGGCCCGGAAGCCAGCGCTGTCGGCCGGCCCCAGGCCGGCCAGCGCATCCAGCATCTCGGCGGCAGCCACTTCGGGCGACCGCACGCGCAAGCCCTGCTTGGCAAAGGGCTGCGACAGGCCGGTGTCCACCGTGCCCGGGTGCAAGGCCACGCACACCGCCTCGCGGTTGTGACGACGCAGCTCGATGGCCGAGGTGCGCACCAATTGATTGAGGGCCGCCTTGGAGGCCCGATAGCCATACCAGCCCCCCAGGGCGTTGTCCTCGATGCTGCCGACCCGGGCCGACAGAAAGGCCGCCAACACCGGGCCGCTGCGCGCCAGCAAGGGGAAGAAATGCTTGACCAGCAGGGCCGGGCCGATGGCATTGACCGCAAAGGCCTGCTGCAGATAGGCCGCATCGAGTTGACGCCAGCTGCGTTCGGGCCCGCGGCCCTGGCTGTGCAGAAAGCCGGTGGCCACCACCAGGGCGCGCAGGCTCTGGCCCTGCGCGGCACACCGGCTCGCCAGGGTCCGGGCGGCGGCTTCGATGCTTGCCTCGTCCTGCAGGTCGATCAGCAGATCGTCGGTGAGGCCTCCGGCATCAAGGCGACGGCGGCCCGACACCAGGACCTCCGCCTGCGGATGGCGCGCGCTCAGGCCCGCCGCCAGGGCCGAGCCCACGCCCCCCTGGCCACCCACCACCAGGGCGACGGCGCCGGACACGTCCAGCGCGGGCCAGGTGGCGGCCGGGGCGTTCACGCCTCGTCGCCCTCGACCAGGCGCACTTTCACCACCTTGCCCTTGATGCGGCCGGCCGAGAGCCGACGCACCGCCTCGCGGGCGATGCCGGCATCGACCGCCACATAGGTGCTGAACTCATTGACGTTGATCTTGCCGATCTGCTCCTTGGCAAAGCCGGCCTCGCCGGTCATGGCCCCCAGCACGTCGCCGGCGCGGATCTTCTCCTTGCGACCGCCGACGATCTGCAGCGTGGCCATCGGGGCCTTGAGCGGGCCCTTGCCGGTGGGGGTCAGGCTGTCCAGCGGCTGCCATTCGGACTCGCGGCCCTGCATCTGCTCGATGCGACCCACATAGCCCATCTCGTACATGCTGACCAGGGTCAGGGCCAGCCCATCGGCGCCAGCGCGGCCGGTGCGGCCGATGCGGTGCACGTGCACCTCGGGATCGGGGCTGACATCGACGTTGATCACCGCCTGCAGGTTGGCCACGTCCAGCCCGCGCGCGGCCACATCGGTGGCCACCAGCACCGAGCAACTGCGGTTGGCGAACTGGATCATCACCTGGTCGCGCTCGCGCTGCTCCAGCTCGCCGTACAGGGCCAGGGCGCTGAAGCCCTGGCTCTGCAACAGGCTGACCAGGTTGCGGCACTGCTGCTTGGTGTTGCAGAAGGCCAGGGTGGATTCAGGGCGGAAGTGATTCAGCAGCTGGGCCACAGCCGGCAGGCGTTGGGCGTTGGTGGCTTCGAAGTACAGCTGGCGGATGGTGTTGCTGTCGTGCTGGGCCTGGACCTTGACCTGTTTGGGGCTGCGCATGAACTGCGCGGCCAGGCGATCGATGCCCTCGGGATAGGTGGCCGAGAACAGCAGGGTCTGGCGCTGCGCCGGGCAGCGACGCACCACCGAGGCGATGTCTTCGAAAAAACCCATGTCGAGCATGCGGTCGGCCTCGTCGAGCACCAGGGTGGTGACGCTGTTGAGCACCAGGCTGCCGCGGTCCAGGTGGTCCATGATGCGCCCCGGGGTACCGACCACCACATGGGCACCATGCTGCAGGCTGAGGGTCTGACCGCGCAAGGCCACACCGCCGCACAGGGTGACGACCTTGATGTTCTCGACCGAGCGCGCCAGGCGCCGGATCTCCTGCGTGACCTGATCGGCCAGCTCACGCGTGGGGCACAGCACCAGGGCCTGCACGTCGAGCCGGCCGGCGTCGAGCTTCTGCACCAGGGGCAGGCCGAAGGCGGCGGTCTTGCCGCTGCCGGTGCTGGCCTGGGCGATCAGGTCGTGGCCGGCCAGGGTCAGGGGCAGGCTGGCGGCCTGGATGGGGGTCATGGCGGTGTAGCCGAGCTGCACCAGGTTTTGCTGGGCGGCGGGGGGCAGGCCCAGGGAGTCGAAGCCCTGGTTGACCGGGGCGGGGGGGGAACTGTTCATTGGGGGATTATCCTGGGTATGGGGTTTGGGTGTGAAAAGCCCCCACCAGCTCCGAACCGTCATCCAGCAACGGCACAATGCACTCATGCCGTATTTACCTCCCTTCATCGCCCCGACCCGCCATCTCAGCGCCGAATCGGCGTTGCAACAGGTTCATGCCATCTACGACCAGCAGATCGCCCACCTGCGCGACAGCATGCAGCGCTTCGTGCAGGGCGAGACCCTGCCGGGCCATGTGCGGGCCTGCTACCCGTTTGTGCGCATCCACACCGAGACGGTCTCGCGCAGCAAGGGCAACCCCGACATCGCCCACCTGGCCTACGGCTTCGTGGCCGGCCCGGGTCGCTACGAGACCACGCTGACCCGGCCCGATCTCTACCACGAGTACTACCTTGATCAGTTCGACCTGCTGCTCAAGAACCACGGCGTCGAGCTGGAGGTGGGTACCAGCAACCAGCCCATCCCGGTGCACTTTTCGTTCAGCGAACACGATCACGTCGAAGGCCAGATGAGCGCCGAGCGGCGCCAGCTGATGCGCGACGTGTTCGACCTGCCGGACCTGGCTGCGATGGATGACGGCATCGCCAACGGCACCTGGGAGCCCAAGCCCGGCGAGGCCCAGCCCCTGTCGCTGTTCACCGCTCCGCGCGTGGATTACTCGCTGCACCGCTTGCGCCACTACACCGGCACCTCGCCGCGCGCCTTCCAGAATTTCGTGCTGTTCACCAACTACCAGTTCTACATCGACGAGTTCGTGCGCATGGGCCACGAGGAGATGAAGAAGCCCGACAGCCAGTACATCGCCTTCATCGAACCCGGCAACGTGGTGACCCGCCGTGTCGGCCTGCCGGCCGAGCCGGGCGACGAGCTGGGCGCGCCGCCGCCGCGCCTGCCGCAGATGCCGGCCTACCACCTGGTGCGGGCTGACCACAGCGGCATCACCATGGTCAACATCGGCGTCGGCCCGGCCAATGCCAAGAACATCACCGACCACATCGCGGTGCTGCGCCCGCACGCCTGGCTGATGCTGGGCCACTGCGCCGGCCTGCGCAACAGCCAGCAACTGGGCGACTACGTGCTGGCCCACGGCTATGTGCGCGAGGACCACGTGCTGGACGAAGAGCTGCCGCTGTGGGTGCCGATTCCCGCACTGGCCGAGATCCAGCTGGCTCTGGAGGCCGCGGTCAGCGACGTGACCCAGGTGGCCGGCCCCGACCTGAAGCGCTTCATGCGCACCGGCACGGTGGCCAGCACCGACAACCGCAACTGGGAGCTGCTGCCCGACAACCAGCCGCAGCGCCGCTTCAGCCAGAGCCGCGCGGTGGCCCTGGACATGGAAAGCGCCACCATCGCGGCCAACGGTTTCCGCTTCCGGGTGCCCTACGGCACCTTGCTGTGTGTGAGCGACAAGCCGCTGCACGGCGAGATCAAGCTGCCGGGCATGGCCAACCACTTCTACCGCGAGCGGGTGGATCAGCACCTGCGCATCGGGATCCGGGCCCTGGAGATCCTGCGCGCCGAGGGCATGGCCCGCCTGCACAGCCGCAAGCTGCGCAGTTTTGCCGAAGTGGCCTTCCAGTGAACTGAGTCAGGGCCTGCGTCGACAGCTTCTTGCGCTGGCGCAAAAGCTGCCGGCTCAGGGCTTTTGCGAGCGCGGCAAAGCGGTCACAATGCGCCCATCCGGCCATCCGAGGAGGACACCATGGGGACACGACAAAGCACCATCGACCACCTGCTGGACCAGCTCACCGCCGCCGGCCCGGTGTCGGTGCGCAAGATGTTCGGCGAGTATTGCCTGTACCTGGCCGGCAAGCCGGTGGGCCTGGTCTGCGATGACCAGTTGTTCCTCAAGCCCACCGAGGCGGCCCGCCCGCTGCTCAAGAGCGCCGACGAAAAGCCGCCCTACCCCGGCGGCAAGCCCTATTTCCACATCGACCCCGACCACTGGGACGAACGTGAATGGCTGGTCGACCTGGTGCGCACCACCGCCCAGGCCCTGCCCGAACCCGTGCCCCGGCCCAGCCGCGCCCGATCGGCCTGAGGCTGCGCGCCGGCCGGCGCCCGTCCACCCGCCCATCGGAGGAATTCACAGCCCCAGTTCAGCGGCCTCTGCGTCGGTGAACACGCGCGAGCGCGTCAGGAAGGCCTGGCCTGTGGGTCCCTCCAGCGAGAAAGTGCCACCCGTGCCCTCGATCACGTCGATGATGAGTTGGGTGTGCTTCCAGTATTCGTACTGGTTGGCCCCGATGTAGAAAGGAATGCCGCCGATGTCGCCCAGGTACACATCGCCAGCCCCGATCGTCAGCTCGCCGGGCAGGTAGGCGTTGGCGGCGCTGTTGTCGCAACACCCCCCCGACTGGTGGAAGAAGAAGCTGCCGTGTTCGGCGCGCAGTTGCTCGATCAAGGCCAGCGCGGCGGGCGTGGCGATCACTTTGTCAACCATGGAACACCTCCGGATCTCGGAAGAAAAAACGCCCGGGCACCCGGCCTGGGCCGGGTGACGGGGCGTGTCAAGGAGAGAGAAGTTTCAATCCAGCATCAGCCGGATCAGAAGAAGCCCAGCTTGTTCTCGCTGTAGCTGACCAGCAGGTTCTTGGTCTGCTGGTAGTGGTCCAGCATCATCTTGTGGGTTTCGCGGCCAATGCCCGATTCCTTGTAGCCGCCGAAGGCGGCGTGCGCCGGGTAGGCGTGGTAGCAGTTGGTCCACACACGGCCGGCCTTGATGGCACGGCCCATGCGGTAGGCCACGTTGCCGTTGCGGCTCCAGACACCGGCACCCAGACCGTACAGCGTGTCGTTGGCGATGGCCAGGGCTTCGGCTTCGTCCTTGAAGGTGGTGATGGCCAGCACCGGGCCGAAGATTTCTTCCTGGAAGATGCGCATCTTGTTGTGGCCCTTGAACAGCGTGGGCTGCACGTAGTAGCCACCGGCCAGATCACCCGACTGATGCGACTGGGCACCACCGGCCAGCACTTCGGCGCCTTCTTGCTTGCCCAGATCCAGGTAAGACAGGATCTTGGTGAGCTGCTCCTTGCTGGCCTGGGCGCCGATCATGGTGTCGGTGTCCAGCGGGTTGCCCTGCACGATGGCGGCCACGCGCTTGAGCACACGCTCCATGAACTTCTCGTAGATCGATTCCTGGATCAGGGCGCGCGAGGGGCAGGTGCAGACCTCGCCCTGGTTGAAGGCAAACAGCACCAGGCCTTCGATCGCCTTGTCGAGGAAGGAGTCGTCCTTGTCCATCACGTCGGCAAAGAAGATGTTGGGCGACTTGCCGCCCAGCTCCAGGGTGGCCGGAATCAGGTTGTTGGCAGCGGCCTGGGCGATCACGCGGCCGGTGCTGGTGCTGCCGGTGAAGGCGATCTTGGCGATGCGGCGGCTGCTGGCCAGCGGCATGCCGGCCTCGCGGCCGAAACCGTTGACCACGTTGAGCACGCCCGGGGGCAGCAGGTCGGCGATCAACTCGACCAGCACCAGCAGGCTGATCGGGGTGGATTCGGCGGGCTTGAGCACCACACAGTTGCCGGCGCCCAGCGCGGGGGCCAGCTTCCAGGCGGCCATCAGGATGGGGAAATTCCAGGGGATGATCTGGCCCACGACGCCCAGTGGCTCATGGATGTGATAGGCCATGGTGTTCTCGTCGATCTCGCTGATGCCGCCTTCCTGGGCGCGCAGGCAGCCGGCAAAGTAGCGGAAATGATCGACGCACAGCGGGATGTCGGCATTCAGGGTTTCGCGGATCGGCTTGCCGTTGTCCACGGTCTCGGCGTAGGCCAGCAGCTCGAGGTTGGCCTCGACGCGGTCAGCGATCTTGAGCAGGATGTTGGCGCGATCGGCAGCGGGCGTCTTGCCCCACTTGTCGGCGGCCGCGTGGGCGGCATCCAGGGCCAGTTCGATGTCTTCGGCACCCGAACGGGCGGCCTGGGTATAGACCGTGCCCGAGATCGGGGTGATCACGTCGAAATACTGGCCCTTGACCGGCGGCACCCATTGGCCACCGATGAAGTTGTCGTAACGGGGTTTGTAAACGATCTTGGCGCCAGCGGCGCCGGGTGCGGCGTAAATCATGCGTGTCTCCAGCTGTTGTCAGAAAAAAGTCGCCGGCCACTGCCTGCGGACGTCAGTTCTTCTCAAGAGCTGTGCCATCGAGGATCTGCCGCGTGCCAAGCCCCCCAGAGCCCGCTCGATCAAGCGCTGCAAGCCTTTGATTGACTTGGACTTTTTCCAGCAGCCTAGGACAAACCCGAGGGCGGCTGGAGCACCCCGAATCGCTCGCCCAGCGTTCCAAAGGCAGGCGCGTGGACAGTCTGCGGACGTTGCATCTCAAGACAACTGTCCAAAAATGGAACACTTGCCTCGCGCAAACCCGGCCGGTGTGACACCGACTGTCACACCGCCTAAACTCCAGTCACAGGAGCGCCGTGAGCGCCCAGGAGACAGACGACCATGGCGAATACGCACCCCGTACCCGGCCCTGTGCTGCGTGAGGCCCGGCTGCGCCTGCAGCAGGGCGGCACCTTGCCGCTGGAGGCGGTGGACGAGCGCGTGGCGCGATCCTGGCAACGCAGCCTGGCGGCCGGGCTCACCCCTGCCAGCGGCATGCAGCATGTGGACCACCTGAGCGGCAGCGAACTGCGCCAGTCGCTGGCCTGCAACATCGACCTGATCAACCACTCGCAACCGGTGATGGAGTACCTGTTCGAGCAGGTGCGCCACAGCCACAGCATGGTGGTGCTGGCCGACCGGCATGGCACCCTGATGCACACCCTGGGCGACGCCGACTTCCTGGGCAAAGCCGAGCGCGTGGCCCTGCAGGCCGGCGCCTGCTGGCACGAGAGCCAGCGGGGCACCAATGCCATCGGTACCGCCCTGGCCGAAGCCTGCGGCATCGAGATCCATGGGCCCGAACACTACCTGGAACGCAATGACTTCCTGACCTGTGCCGCCTCGCCGATCTTGTCGGCCACCGGCGAACTGCTGGGCATCCTCGACATCTCGGGTGACCAGCGCAGCCACCATCCGCACACCCTGGGCCTGGTCAACACGGCGGCTCGCATGATCGAAAACCGCCTGTTCGCCACCACCTGCCGGCACAGCACCTGCCTGCACTTGCACCCGCAGGCGCATGGCATCGGCACCCTGGCCGAAGGCGTGGTGTCGCTGTCGGAGGACGGCTGGATCATGGGCGCCAATCGGCAGGCCCTGGCCTTGCTGGGCCTGCGTCCGCAGGACATCGGCGCCACCCCGATCACGCGGGTGCTCGACACCAGCATCGAAAGCTTGCTGGCCCGCGCCGCCAGCCAGCACGACAGCCCCCTGGTGCTGCACCGCAAGGATGGCACGGTGCTGCATGCCCTGGTGCGCGCCCAACCCGGACAACGCGTGTCGGTCCGGGCCATCGGCACCGCACGGCGCCCTGCTGGCCCCGCCGCTGCGCCCGAGCAGGACGCACTGGCCCAACTGGACACCGGCGACGCCGCCTGGCGGGCCGTGGCCGACAAGGCCCGCCGCGTCTGCGGCAAGCCCATCGCGATGCTGCTGCATGGTGAATCGGGCGTGGGCAAAGAGCTGTTCGCGCGCGCCGTGCACGACAGCTCGCCGCGCCGCCACCGCCCCTTTGTGGCCATCAACTGTGCCGCCCTGCCCGAACACCTGATCGAATCCGAGCTGTTCGGCTACAGCCCCGGGGCCTTCACCGGCGCCCGCAAGGAAGGCAGCCTGGGCCGCCTGCGCGAGGCCGACGGCGGCACCCTGTTCCTGGACGAAATCGGCGACATGCCGCTGGCCCTGCAGACCCGGCTGTTGCGCGTGCTGCAGGAGCGCCAGGTCACGCCCCTGGGCGGCGGTGCGCCGGTGACCGTCGATTTCGCCTTGATCTGCGCCACCCACCAGCCCCTGCGCGAGGCGGCCGAGGCGGGTCGATTCCGGGCCGATCTTTACTACCGGCTCAACGGCCTGACCCTGATCTTGCCGCCTCTGCGCGAGCGCACCGATTTCGAGGCCCTGACCCGCAAGCTGCTGCGCGAACTCGGCGGCGAGCCCCCTTTGGACATCACCCCGGATCTGCTGAGCGCCCTGGCCGCCTACCCCTGGCCCGGCAACCTGCGCCAATACGCCAGCGTGCTGCGCACCGCCATC
>RXJO01000402.1 GCA_003987795.1 Curvibacter sp. | reverse complement strand
GCTCCCTTTCATCAGCCGGCAGTTGATTCAGCGCCTGGTCACCAGCAATCCCAGCCCAGCTTATGTGGGGCGTGTGAGTGCGGTGTTTGCCAACAACGGCGCCGGTGTGCGCGGTGATCTGCAGGCCGTGCTCCGGGCCATCTTGCTCGATACCGAGGCCCGCAGCGCCACGACGGCGGCGCTGCCCACCTTCGGCAAGCTGCGCGAGCCGGTGATGCGCTTTCTGGCCTGGGCCCGAGCCTACCGGGCCAATTCACCCTCGGACGCCTGGGCGGTCGGCGATTTGTCTGACCCGGCCTCGCGTCTGGGCCAAAGCCCCATGCATTCGGGCTCGGTGTTCAACTTCTTCCGGCCCGGCTATGTGCCGCCCGGCACGGCACTGGCCGAGCAGGGGCTGGTGGGGCCCGAGTTCCAGATTGCCAACGAATCGTCGGTGGCGGGTTACGTGAACTACATGCAGCGCGTGGTCGCCGGCAGTGGCGCGGGTGACCTGACGCCAGACTACAGCAGCCTGCTGCCGCTGGCCGCCGATGCGGCGGCCTTGATGGCGGAGATCAACCGCGTGATGGCGGGCGGTCAACTGTCGGCGCAGACCCTGAGCCTGATCCAGGGGGCGGTGGCCACCCTGCCCGCCAGCACGCAGGCCACAGCGCTCAAGCGCATCCAGGCGGCGCTGGTGCTGGTGCTGGCAGCGCCCGAATTCATCGTGCAGAAATAAGGCAGGACGGCCATGAACCATTTCCCCGAGGTAGCACCCGACAACGCGTCGCGCCGGGCTTTCCTGAAACGTGGAGCGGCCCTGTCGGTGGCGGCGGGTGCCACGCCGTTTGCCATGAGCCTGGCTGCCATGGGCGAGGCAGCCGCGGCCACGGCCACCGATTACAAGGCACTGGTCTGCGTGTTTCTTTATGGCGGCAACGATTACGCCAACACGCTGGTCACCTACGACCAAGCCAGCTACAACGCGATGCTGCAATACCGTGCGCCGCTGGCCATCGCGCGTGACAGCCTCACTCCGCTGGTGCTGAACCCGTCCACGGCCCTGCCTGGCGGGCGCCAATACGCCCTGGCCCCAGGGTTGGATCCGCTCTTGCCCCTGTTCAATGCCGGCCAGCTGTCGGTGCTGCTCAATGTGGGCAGCCTGATCCAGCCCACGACCAAAGCCCAGTACCAGGCGGGCTCGGTGCCGTTGCCCCCGAAGCTGTTTTCGCACAACGATCAGCAGTCTTTCTGGCAGTCGTCTTCGCCTGAAGGGGCCGCCTCGGGATGGGGTGGCCGCATGGGCGATCTGTTCGCCTCGGGCAACGGCAATGCCACCTTCACCTGCATCGGGGTCGGCGGCAATGCGGTCTATCTGTCGGGGCACAGCGCAGTGCAGTATCAGGTGTCCAGCAGCGGTTCGGTGGCCGTCAACGGGGTGCAGTCACCTTTGTTCGGCTCGGCCGCCTGCTCCCGCACCCTGCAGCAGTTGATGACCTCGAGCCGGGTGCACCTGTTCGAGAACGAATACGCACGGCTGGCCTCCCGTTCCATTGCCGCCAACAGCCAGTTGAGCAGCGCCCTGGCCGGAGCCACCCTGAGCACCCCCTTCCCCACCGGCAACAGCCTGGCCGACCAGCTCAAGCTGGTGGCCCGCATGGTGGCCTCGCGCTCCAGCCTGGGGGCGCGGCGGCAGGTGTTCTTTGTGTCGCTGGGCGGCTTTGACAACCACGACGGCCTGGTCTCGCAGCACCCGGCTTTGATGAAAACCCTGGGCGATGCGCTGGGCGCCTTCCACCAGGCCACGGTGGAGCTGGGGGTCTCCAGGCAGGTCACGACCTTCACCGCCTCGGATTTCGGCCGCACGCTGGTGGGCAACAACGATGGCAGTGATCATGGCTGGGGGAGCATGCACTTCGTGATGGGGGACGCCGTGAACGGACGATCCTTTGTCGGCACCCCGCCGGTGGTGGCCAATGGGGGCCCGGACGATGTGGGCCAAGGGCGCCTGCTGCCCAGCCTGTCAGTGGACCAGTACGGCGCCACGCTGGCCAGCTGGTTTGGCGTGTCGGCCACCGATCTGGCCAGCGTGATGCCCAATCTCTCGAACTACAGCACCCGCAATCTGGGATTCATGTCGGCGGCCTGAGGTCGCCGGACCTGACACGGCGCCCTCAAAGCCACTGGCCGGGACCGGCGGACGGCATGGGCACCGGGGCTTGCCATGACCAGTCACCACCCGCCAGCACCATGCTCAGCAAGAAGCTGAGAAGTCCGATGAACATGCTGGCGAAGAAGGCCGTCCAGAAGCCCGAGAGCTGGAAGCCCTTCACCAGGGCGGAGACCAGCATCAGCATGAAGGCGTTGAGCACCAGCACGAAGATGCCCAGGGTGAGCACCGTGAGTGGCAGTGTCAGCACGAACAGCAGCGGTCTCAACACCGCGTTGGCAAAACCCAGCAGCAAGGCGGCCACGATCAGCGAGCCCGTGTCGGCAAACCTCAGGCCTTTGAACACATGGCTGGCCACCCACAAAGAGAGCGATGTGATGGCCCATTGGATGAGAAAGCTGGGCAGAGATTCAAGCATGAGGGGGTTCCGGGTCGGGAGGAACACCCATCATACGCAGCCCATGCAGGGCCGCGGGCCTGCGCTTCAGCGTGCGGTGATCTGGGCGCGCACTTCGCCGCCCTTGTTGGCGGCGGTGTGCACGTTGGCGTACCACTTGCCCGCCAGCAGGTCGGCCGCCTGCGCCGGTGTCAGGGTGGCGCTGCCCTCGATGGGGCTGGTATTGCCAGAGAAGGGAATGACAACCCCCGCGTTGCTGCCTGGGGCGGCCGGGCCGTGGAAGTGGGCCGCAGTGGCGGGGCCGCTGAGGTTGGAGAACGTGACTTTCCAGCTCAGCACCTGGGTGCTCTTGTCAAAACGGGCTTCGACCGTGCCCGATCCTGCAGTGGTCACCGGTGGCACTTCATTGGCACCACTGAGTTGGCCGCCCAGCACGACGGTGTTGGCATTGCCCGAGGACAAGGCGCTGCAACCTGCCAGAACCAGGCCGGCGGCCAGGGTGGCGATCTTCAACAGTTGACGGGTCTGCATGAAAGGGTCTCCTGAGGGTTCGGGCCCGTCGGGTCTGCGCCAGGTGCGCGGGCCTGCAACAAGCGCTTGCAATCTAGCACGACGCACAAGACCCCGGCGATCCTGGGACACCGGGCCTGCCCCGAACTGAGTCCCTCAGCGGTCGAGGGCCGGGCGTTTGGGGTTGAATTGCCAGCCCGGGATCAGGTACTGCATGGCCACGGCGTCGTCGCGCGAACCCAGGCCGTGCTGCAGGTAAAGCTGGTGGGCCTTTTCGACCTCGACCATGTCAAGTTCGACGCCAAGCCCCGGCTTCTGCGGGACTTGCACCTTGCCGTCGACGATCTGCAGAGGGTCTCGGGTCAGGCGCTGACCATCCTGCCAGATCCAGTGTGTATCGATGGCGGTGACCTTGCCCGGCGCGGCGGCGCCCACGTGGGTGAACATGGCCAGGGAGACGTCGAAATGGTTGTTGGAATGCGAGCCCCAGGTCAGACCCCAGTCCCGGCAGGTCTGGGCCACACGCACGCTGCCTGCCATGGTCCAGAAATGCGGGTCGGCCAGCGGGATGTCGACCGATTGCAGCGCCAGGGCGTGGCTCAGTTGGCGCCAGTCGGTGGCGATCATGTTGGTGGCGGTCGGCAGCCCGGTCGCACGGCGGAATTCGGCCATCACTTCGCGCCCTGAGAAGCCGTCTTCGGCACCGCAGGGGTCTTCGGCATAGGCCACCACGCCCCGCATGTCGCGCATGAGCCGGATCGCGTCCTTGAGCAGCCAGCCTCCGTTCGGATCGAGGGTGACGCGGGCCTCGGGGAAGCGCTCATGCAGGGCTCGCAAGGCCTCGACCTCCTCATCGCCCCGCAAGACGCCGCCCTTGAGCTTGAAGTCGTTGAAGCCGTAGCGCTCGCGTGCCGCCTCGGCGAGTCGCACGATGGCCTCAGGCGTGAGGGCTTTCTCATGGCGCAGTCGCGACCAGGCATTGTCCGCATTGGGTTCGCTGGCGTAAGGCAGGTCGGTCAGGTTGCGATCGCCCACGTAGAACAGGTAGCCCAGCATCTCGACTTCCTGGCGCTGCTGGCCCTCGCCCAGCAGCGCCGCGACCGGTACCCCCAGATGCTGTCCGAGCAGGTCGAGCAGGGCCGACTCGATGGCCGTGACGGCATGGATGGTGGTGCGCAGGTCGAAGGTCTGCAGCCCGCGGCCACCGCTGTCACGGTCGGCGAAACGCTGCTGCACCTCTTGCAGCACGCGCTGTTGGGCCCCCAGAGGCTGACCGACCACCAGTTCTCGGGCGTCTTCAAGGGTTTGGCGGATCTTCTCGCCACCCGGCACTTCGCCCACGCCGGTACGGCCAGCACTGTCGGTGAGGATCAACAGGTTGCGGGTGAAGAACGGGCCATGGGCACCGCTCAGGTTCAGCAGCATGCTGTCACGGCCCGCCACAGGGATGACGCGCAGTTCGGTGATGGTTGGGGTGGAGTGGAGTGTCATGGTGGAGGTCCTGGTGTTGCGGGGTTGCGGCGCTTCCATTCAAGTGTTTTGCTCGGCTTGGTAGCGCTACCATGGTTGAATGATAACGATATCATCAGGGGCGTGCAAGCGGGGCCAGGATGGCGCTGCCGCTCAGGTGCTGGCGCGTTCGACGAGTCTGAAGCCGATGTCGACCACCGAGCAAGGCGGTACACGGCCCTCGACCCGGCTGATGATGAAGTGCGCGGCTTGACGGCCCATGGCCGCTCCATCGATCTGCACGGTGCTGAGCGCCGGTTCCAGATCAGCCGCGAAATCGAGGTCGCCGAACCCCATCACGGCCAGGCGATCAGGCACGGCCCTGCCCTGTGCACGGGCCTCGGTCAGCACACCCAGCGCCAACAGATCTGAACTGCAGAAAACAGCGTCGACATCAGGTTGATGCTGTAGCAACTGGCGCAGCGCCTGGCGGCCACTTTTGAGATGGGTGGGGGCGGGCACGGACACCGTGACGACCGGCGGCAGGCCGGCGGCCACGGCGGCTTCGGCAAAGGCCTGCTGGCGCCTGAGCGAGCGTGGGTCATCGCCAGCCACCATGGCCCATTGTCTGAAGCCTTTGGCGACAAAAAAGTCTGCCACGGCCCGCCCGACGCCCTCGTGCGAGAAACCCACCAGCATGTCGATGGGGCGCTCGCTCAGGTCCCAGGTCTCGACCACCGGGATGGCTGCGGCTTGCAGTCGCTGGCGGGCTTGGGCTGAATGCAAGGTGCCGGTCAACACGATGCCGTCGGGCCGGCGGCCGATCAAGGCTTCCAGCATCCGGTCTTCGCCCGTCTGTGGGTCTGAGTAACCGGTCTGGCCGAGCATCAACTGGTAGCCCTGTTCGGCCAAGGCCTGGGTCAGCGATTGCACCGTCTGAAGAAAGACCGGCCCGGCCATGGTGGGCACCAGGGCGGCGACCAAGCGACTGCGGGTGGACGCCAGGCCCCCCGCCAGGCGATTGGGCACATAGCCCAAGCTCTGCACGGCTTCGGTCACCCTTTGCAAGACCTCGGGTGAGACCCGCTCGGGCGAATTGAGCGCGCGGGACGCTGTGATGGGTGCCACGCCTGCCCGCTGGGCCACCTCGTGCAAGGTGACGGCACCACTGCCGCGGCGGCTGCGCTTGGAGGGACTGGGGGCGAGGCTCATCGCCCGGATTCTAGACAGGCCTGTGGTTGGGGCCCGGCCACAGCGGGCTGTGGCCGTTCAGGCTTTCAGAACGAGGTCCAGTCGTCTTCGCTACCGGCCTTGGCGGTGGTGCTGGCTGGCGCCGCTGGCAGGGCTGCACGGTCGCTGCCGCTGGCGGCAGCCGGTGCCTTCGCGACCCCCAGGCTCGGGCGTGCCGCCGTGCGCAGTGCGGCGGGGGCCGGCTTTGCGCTGGTTTTGGCCATCGGGGCGGTTGCACGTGAGACGGGTGCATGGCCCTGGCCCAGATTGAACACCGCCACCACCTCGGTCAGGCGCTGGGCCTGATCGCGCAGGGAGGCGGCCGCCGCGGCACTTTCCTCCACCAAGGCGGCGTTCTGCTGGGTCATCTGGTCGAGTTGGCCGACAGCGGCGTTCACCTGCGAGATGCCCGAGCGTTGCTCGTCCGACGAGGCCGTGATCTCGCCAATCAGATCGGTGACCCGCCGCACGCTGCTCACGATCTCGGACATGGCGGCACCGGCGTCAGCCACCTGCTGCGAGCCGGATTCAACGTTCTCGACCGAGGCGTTGATCAAGGTCTTGATCTCCTTGGCGGCCTCGGCACTGCGACCGGCGAGGCTGCGCACCTCGCCCGCCACGACAGCAAAGCCCCTGCCCTGCTCGCCGGCCCGCGCCGCTTCGACGGCGGCATTCAGGGCCAGGATGTTGGTCTGGAAGGCAATGCCATCGATCACGCCGATGATGTCGCTGATCTTGCGCGAGCTTTCGGTGATCTGCTGCATGCTGCTCACCACCTGGGCCACCACATCGCCACCCCGGGTGGCGGCTTGGGCGGCGGTGCCTGCCAGCTGATTGGCCTGGCGCGCGGTGTCGGCCGATTGGTTCACGGTGCTGGTGAGCTGTTCCATGCTGGCCGCGGTCTGTTGCAGATTGCTGGCGGTCTGCTCAGTGCGTGAGGACAGGTCCTGGTTGCCGTTGGCGATCTCCACCGAGGCGACGGTGAGGGCATCCACACCGGTGCGAACCTCGCCGACCACCGAACGCAACTGGCCGGTCATGTCGGCCATGGCGTTGAGCAAGGCGCCAAACTCGTCCTGGCGCTCGGTGCGGGTGTCGTGAGTCAGGTTGCCCTTGGCAATGCTCTGGGCCAGATCCACGGCCTGGCTCAAGGGTTGGGTGATCGAGCGCACCAGTTGGGCCGCAATGAACAGCACCCCGACGGCCACGATCA
This sequence comes from Curvibacter sp., assembly GCA_003987795.1. Lineage (GTDB taxonomy): Bacteria > Pseudomonadota > Gammaproteobacteria > Burkholderiales > Burkholderiaceae_C > Curvibacter. Next base: position 13,233 of record RXJO01000402.1, on the reverse strand, counting down.
GGCCGGTGACGGTGCTGGTGATGGCATTGTCACGGCGCGTCACCTGGGCTTCTTGAACGGTGGCGTCACGGTTCTTCTCCAGCATCTGCACGAATTCACGCTGGTGTTGCAGGTAGACGCTGGTCAGCGGCACCAGTTCTTTTTCTGCTGCGTCCTTGGCTCCTGCGATGTCTCCCGCCTTTTTGAGCTCATTGGCCTTGCCCAGAGCGGCGAGCACGGGCTTGCGCTCGTTGCTCAGACTCTCCAGTGCGGCTTTTTCGTCAGGCCGCGTGATCAGATCGCTCATGGTCTTGAGCATCTTGGTGTTGCGTTCAACCAGGGCTTTACCGTCGTTGGTCAGGCGTTGGGCGCTCTGTTCATCCGTTGACAGCACCGCCGCCACCGTGATGGCCAGTGCGGCCGAGGTGCCGTCGTTCCAACGGGTGGCCGCCACCACTTTGACATCGGTGCTCAGCACCTCTTCAAGCGCTGAACTCAGGCTGGTGTTGGAGCGGTACTGTGCCCAGCCTGACAGCACCATCATCAGAACGATGAGAATGGAGAAGGTGGCCCACAGGCGCGTCTTCACACTGATGTTGTTGATCTGCATGGCGGTCTCCTTGGCTCCTTTGAGGTCAGAAAAGACATCTCAGGGTGATATAGATGGGAAAAATGATTTTACATTGTGTTTATATATCATTAAGAAGCCAGGAGCGATGGCCTGGATCAAAAGTTTTGGTGATCACCGCTGTGCAAGCCCCTTGACAGGGGGCTTCAGCGGGCGTCGGGCGTGTAGCGCATCACGCGGTTCTTGCCTTCTTTCTTGGCCAGATAGAGGGCGCTGTCGGCTTGCAGGATCAAGGCTTCAAAATTGTCGTCGGCAGGGATGGACGAACTCAGGCCGATGCTGACGGTGCAACATCCGTAGGCGTCCGATTCGAGTCGCCGAATGCCGTCAAGGATGCCGGTGGCGATGTGCAGGGCCACCTCCTGCGGGGTGTTGCCCAGGACCAGCAAGAACTCCTCACCACCCCAGCGCACGGCCAGATCGCCTGGTCGGCGCGCGTTGTTGGCGATGAGGCCGGCCGTCTGTTTCAGGCATTCGTCGCCGGCCACGTGCCCGTGGCGGTCGTTGATGCGCTTGAAATCATCAATATCCAGCAATATCAGGCTCAGGGGTGTTCCGTCTCGTCGGTTACGTTGCCATTCCGAAGGCAGGAATTGCATGAGGTGGCGCCGATTGGCCAGGCCCGTGAGTGGGTCAAGCAATGAAAGCCGCTCTACCTCTTGCTCCGCCAGTTTGCGTTGGGTGATATTGCTGTGGATCACCACGAACAAATCATCGGTATGACCCGTCAGGCCTACCACATTCATCAGAAACCAGCGCTTTTCTTGCGGGCTGTGGCAGGGATATTCATATGAAAAATCAGATTGCATGCCTTGGATGACCGCGACCAAGCCCGCATAGATGTCCCGGGCTTCTGGCTCATCGCTCAGCACGGCATGGGCACAGATGTCGAGGTAGTTGGATTGCAGCCAGTCGACGCTGGGAAGACCGTTGTTCGCACCGAAGCGGACCCAGGCCTTGTTGACGTACACGATCTGTCCGTCTTTCTGGATGACGGCGATTTCCTGCTCGATCGAATCCAATATCGCATAAGAGAAACCGGCCGCAGATCCGTGGGGCTCGGAGTTCAATCTTTGAGACTCGGTCGATGAATAATTGACGAACATCAAGATAAATGGTTGTGCTACAAAATGGCAGCACAACAGTTTCAAGAATAAAGCAAGTCCGACACTTTGGCGATGATGGCGCAGTGGCGCAATATCGACGAAGGCAGCGGCGCTTGAAGCGGAATAATCAATAACCCGCAGCCAAGCCGTAAACTGTGCTCATGACCCCGCGATTTACCCAAGCCATCTCCCTCGCTGCCACAGCCCATGAGGGGCAGGTGCGCAAGGGCACGTCCATTCCTTATATCACCCACCCTGTGGCGGTGGCCGCCTTGGTGGCCCAGTACGGTGGCGACGAGGATCAGCAGATCGCGGCCTTGCTTCACGATGTGCTCGAAGATGGCGGGCCTCAGTACGCGGATCAGATCGGAGAGCGTTTCGGCGCTCGCGTGCTGGACATGGTCCAGGCCTGCACGGACGGCATGCCGGATGCTCAGGGGCACAAGGCCCCCTGGACAGAGCGCAAGCGGGCCTACCTGCAACATCTGAAGACCGCCTCGGATGAAGCCTTGCTGGTCTCCGGTTGCGACAAGCTCAACAACGCGCGTGCCATCCTGGACGATCTGGTCACGATCGGCCCGGCGGTGTTCGACCGCTTCAACGCCAAACTCGACGGCGCCGTCTGGTATTACGAGGCGCTGTCTCTTCTTTTCACAGAGCGCAAAGCGCCGATGGCCAAGGCTTTGGCCGACACCTTGCTGAAGATCAAGCGCCTGGTGCCTCCAGCCTGAGGCTCAGGGCCGGCCCCAGACCAGCAACAGGTTGTTGGCGGGCATGCCGATGCGTTGGCGCAGGATGAGGCCGGCCTCTTTCGCCACCAGGGCCACCTGGGCAAGCTCGCGCAGCCCCCAGGCCGGGTTGCGGCTGCGCAGATCGGCGTCGAAGGCGAGATTGCCCGCCGCTGTTGGCGTGGTGGCCTCCAGATAGGGGCCGTAAGTGATCAGGACCCCCTCCTTCTTCAGATGCCGGGCGGCACCCTGCATCAGCGCGCCCGTGCAGGCCCACGGGGCAATGTGGATCATGTTGGCGCAGAAGATGGCGTCGACCGCGGTCGGGATTTGACTGGGCCAGGGCGTGCTCAGCACATCGAGCTGTGCAGGGACGCGCACCCGGCTCAAACCCTCGCACCAGGCACTGATCGAGGCCAATGCCCGTGCATCGAAATCGGTGGGCTGCCATTCCCAACCCGGAAGGCCGGCGCTGAGGGCGGCAGCATGCTGGCCGGTGCCGCTGGCGATCTCGAGCATCACGCCGCGGGGGGGCAGCAGTGTCTGCAGCTGGGTGAGGATGGGCGCGGTGTTGCGTTCCGCAGCGGGGCTGTGCTGGCGTGGGTCGGTCGTGGGCATCGGTCAGGGCTTGTGAGGTCGGGAGGCTGTTCGGGGTCATGCCTGGGCGTGGGTGCCTAGAATACCCGCAGGCCGGGATGGGCCGATGGAGTGGATGGATGGACTGTCACATGGTTTCAGAGACGGCATGTTCCCCGTCGCCGCGGCATCTGCATCGCCGCCGATTGATCAAGGGCATGGTGGCGGGGCTGTTGATGCAGTCGGCGGCGCAAGCCGTCTGGGCGGGGCCGCTGCTGGATCGGCTTCGCGAGCGTCGCATGGGGGCTGGCCCGTCAGGGGCCAAGGGTCAAGCGCCCGACCTGCCCAATGTGGCTTATGGGCCCGATCCGGCGCAGGTCTACGACGTCTACCTACCCCACACTGCAGCGATCGCGTCAGGGCAGGACCGTTCACCTGTGATCTTCATGGTCCATGGTGGTGCCTGGGCGGTGGGTGACAAGTCGATGGGCCGGGTGGTGGACGCCAAAGTGGCACGCTGGTGCGCGCGAGGCTTTGTCCTTTTGTCGGTCAACTATCGGATGCTGCCCGAGGTGCCGCCTGACGGCCAGTTGCGTGACCTGGCTTCAGCCTTGGCCCATGCACAGAAGCATGCCGCCGACTGGGGCGCCGATCCGGCGCAGTTCATTCTCATGGGGCATTCAGCCGGCGCTCACCTGGTGGCCCTGCTGGCGACCGGTACCCCCTCCGTAGCGGGCGTTGCCGGGCCTGCTGTGCTCGGCACCGTGGCGCTCGACAGTGCCGCCATGGATGTCCAGGCCATCATGAGCCAGCCTCATATGCGCCTGTACGACCGGCCTTTCGGCCAGGACCCCGCCTACTGGCGGGCCATGTCGCCCACGCTGCAGTGGCGTGAAGGAACAGCCCCCGTGCTGGCTGTCTGTTCCACCCGCCGAGAGGATTCGTGCGCCCAGGCTCAGGCTTTGGTGACGCGGGCGTCGCAACTCGGGCTGCGAGCCCAATGGCTGGGGCAGGACCTCAGTCATGGCGACATCAACGCCCAATTGGGCCTCGACAATGCCTATACCCGTTCGGTGGAGGCCTTCATGGCGACACTGAGCCCGCGGGTCGCGCATCGGCTCACCCCATGAGGCTTGGGTGCCTTTGGCGCCCGTCAGCGGCTCAAAGTTCGGAGGGATCGCGTTCCGCGTGCAGTTCGTGCACCAGCAGCCATCGGCAGTTGCCGGGCCTCTGGTCCATGTACAAGCGCACGTCATAGGCACCGGCGGCCCAGGCGGTGGACGCTTCCTGGGTCTGAGCATCCCCGGTGGCCACGCCGATCCGGCCCAACTGCTGGTTGAAGCGTGTCACCAGTGCCTGATAACGAATGCCCGCCTGACAGCGGGTGGGATCGGCGCGCCATTGTTGCTGCACATGGACCACGGCACGTTGACGTGTGAAGAACAGGGTCTGCAACTGCCCCTGATCCAGCGTCACCATGGGCAACGCCCAGGAGGCTTTGAGGCCGTGGGGCCCGCTCTGCGGGCGACGCAGGCGTTGCACTTCGGGCACCACGCCGGGCAGCGCCGCCTCGTCCAGCCCCAACCATTGGTCGGCGTTGGTGGCGGGCCCGGCAGCCCCTTCGGCCAAGGCAGGTGGAGAGGCGCTTGCGATGCAGGCGAATGCAGCGATCACGGTGGTCAGGGCTTTCATCAGCCGGGCAGTCTAGCGAATCTGCCGCGGTGATCTGCGCAATTCTTTCGCGCGGCCCTCTCATGCCACCGGAGTTTGTTGCAAATTCAAAGACAGTCAAACATGGAATCTTGCATTTATCACTGGATTCAACCCTATTAAAGTGCTGACTCGGGCTTGGGCAGCCGTCCAAAGAGTCAGGCCGAGCCCGTCATTTTTCTGGAGCAAGCCATGTCTGATGCCGATCTTCATTCGACCGTCGAAAGTGCGGGCCGCATGCCCACCTGGTTCATTCCCCACGGGGGAGGGCCTTGCTTCTTCATGGATTGGAATCCGCCGGACGCCTGGGACCGGATGGCCCACTTTCTGAGGGGCCAGGCGGCAACACTGCCCAGGCTGCCGAAAGCCATTGTGCTGGTCTCTGCCCACTGGCTGGAGCCGCAGTTCAGTGTCACCTCGGGTGCGCAGCCCGAGTTGATCTACGACTACTACGGCTTCCCGCCGCATACCTATCAACTCAAGTACCCCGCGCCCGGTGAGCCCGCCCTGGCTGATCATGTGACCCGATTGCTGGGCGGGGCTGGTATCGCGGGCCAGGCCAATCCCAGCCGAGGCTTCGACCACGGCATGTTCATTCCCCTGCTGCTGATGTTCCCGCAAGCAAGCATTCCTGTGGTTCAGTTGTCGCTGACCCAGGATCTGGACCCGGAGGCCCATCTGCGGGCAGGTCAGGCCCTCGCGCCACTGCGTGACGAAGGGGTGTTGATCGTGGGCAGCGGCATGAGCTTCCACAACATGCGGGGGTATGGGGATCCCCGCTTCGGCCCGGTGTCCGATGCCTTTGACGCCTGGTTGACCCAGGCGGTCGAGGCGCCGCCCGTGCAGCGTCATCAAGCGCTGGCGGATTGGACCCAAGCCCCGGGGGCCAGACTGTGCCACCCGCCGCGCGCCGAAGAGCATCTGCTCCCGTTGATGGTGGTGGCGGGTGCCGCCGGGCAAGACCCCGGACGGCGGGTGTTCTCTGACCGGGTGATGGAAACCACCTTGTCTGCCTTCAGCTTCGGTTGATCGGTCTGACGGGGTGAGGGCATGCAGGGCGCCGCTATCATCGACCCATGCCCCAGACCGCTTCCCCTGCCCCACCCCAACAACGTCCGACGGTGCCCGCCGAGATGGAGAAATCCACCTTGGTCTTGCGGCGGTTCCGGGTGGTCTTCAATGCGGTTCGCAGCCATTTCCAACAGGTCGAGAGCCAGGCGGGGCTGGGCGGTGCCCAGATCTGGGCGCTCAGCGTGGTGCGTGATCACCCGGGGATCGGGGTTTCAGGCCTGGCGGCGGCCATGGACATCCACCAGTCCACCGCCAGCAATCTGGTCCGTGCGATGCTCAAGCGAGATCTGATCCAGGCGGTGAAAGGCGTGCACGATCGTCGCAGCATTGAACTGTCCATTCTGCCGGGGGGTATTGAAGTGCTGGGTCGTGTGTCTGGGCCATTTGAAGGTGTGCTGCCAACAGCGCTGGCCCAGTTACCGCCTCAGACGCTCGAGCGCCTTGATCAGGATTTGCGGGCCTTGATCGACGTGCTGCATGCGGACGAGACGGTTGAACAGACTCCCTTGGCGAACCTCTGATCTGAGCTTGTTTCGTTGGGGTGGGGGTGGTTCAAGTTTCTTTACATTGTGTTCAGACGTAAATGCATTTGAGCAAATGTTAAAATTTCGGGCGTCGCCTGGAGCTGCTTGAGCGAAGCCAGGCATTTGACGGAGTCATGCCATGAAATCCATTTCCTCCCTCGCTGCGTTGAGCGCAGTTGTGGTTCTGCTTTCTGCCTGCAGCAGCGCGCCCAAGACGGCAGCCCCGGTCTCGACCCCGGTTGCGGCCAGCCCGGCAGCGGCACCGACCGCGCCCGCTGCCCAGCCTCAATCTGCCGTGGCCCAGGTGGTGGTGCCCGATTACCTCGACCCCAACAACCCCTTGTCGAAAGACCGCAGCGTCTTCTTCGGCTACGACGACTTCAGCGTCGCCACCAAGTACCAGCCGGTGGTCGAACGCCACGGTAAATACCTGGCCCAGCATGCCAGCGTGCAGATTCGTGTCGAGGGCAATGCTGACGAGCGCGGCAGTGCCGAGTACAACCTGGCCCTGGGCCAGAAACGCGCAGAAGCCACGGTCCGTGCCTTGCGGGTCTATGGCGTGAAGGACAGCCAACTCGAAGCCGTGAGCTGGGGCAAGGAGAAGCCCCGCGCCCAGGGCCACGATGAAGCCGCCTGGGCTGAAAACCGTCGGGTTGATCTGGCTTACCCGAGCCATTGAGCCGGGTCGGCGCCATCGACCGATTCCGCCCGCCCTCTTGGTACACATCTTTACCGGCAGGATAAAGCTCATTGATGAGCACTCTCTAGCATCAGCCTCCAAGCATGGAGGGATTTCGGATGCGCATCGAGAAAGACGGTTGGACCTGGGCCCTGGGGCCCATGATCGTGGCAGCAGCCTTGTCAGCTTGTGGGGGCGGCAGCAGTTCCGACGCCAGCACGAGTTCTGGCTCGGGGTCCAGTTCGGGCTCGGGTTCGAGCAGTTCCGGTAGCACGGTCACCGCTCCCAGTATCACGACCCAGCCGGTGTCGCAGACCGTTTCTGCCGGCGCTTCCACCAGCTTCTCTGTGGTGGCCTCAGGCGGCGGCACGCTGAGCTATCAGTGGTACAAGGATGGCAACGCGATCTCGGGTGCCACATCTGCCGCCTATGCGCTGAGCAATGTCAGCAGCAGTGATGCCGGCAGCTATCTGGTGATCGTGAGCAACAGTGCTGGTTCAGCCACCAGCAGCGCGGCCACCCTGACCGTGAGCAGCAGCACCAGCGCAGCTTGTGACACCAGCTATCTGAGCAATGTGATCAGCGCGATCTCAAGCTTCGAGACGGCCCTGGGTTCCAGTCTGACGGCTTCGGCCAGCTACCCGTCCGCCAGCTACACGAACGCCCAGCTCAATGTCTACAAGACCAACTGGTCCAATCTGCCGCCGGGGGCGATCAGTTTCAGCCGTCCTGGGATCACTCTGTCCCAACTCAGCACCAGCGCTCAGGTCGCAGCCTTCAACGCCCTGGCCAAGACGGCCCTCAGCACGGCCGGCTACACGGATTTGCAGGGCGTGCTGGCCGCCGACGACTACCTGGGTTACACCAAGAATGCCAACGGCTATGGTGCCGATCTGTACCACGTGGCGGTGGTCGGCACGCCATCCACCACAGGCACCTGGACCTTGATGTTCGGTGGGCACCATCTTGCGTTCAACATCAACTTCAACCAAGGCTGCGCCTACCCGACACCACACCACATCGGTGTGGAGCCTCGGACCTCGTTCACGACCAACAGTCACACCAACTACAACTTCTACAGTTCGGGCACTTATCAGGTTCTGGCCGACAAGGCCAACGCCATGGTCGCCGTGTTCAGCAATCTGGGCAGCAGCCTGCTGTCGGGTGCCTTCCTCACGGGACAGACCTTCTCCGACATCCTGATCGGCCCGGTCGAGGCCAACACCGGCAGCTATGCCAAGGTGACGGCCAAGTTCACTGCCGTGGCGGCCAGCAGCAGCCGTGGGGTGCTGGTGTCGAGCCTGTCGAGTGCGCAGCAGGCCTATGTGACGGCGGCGATCCAGCAGTACCTCAATGATTACGACAGCGCCACCGCCGCACGCCTGCTGGCCGACTACCAGGCGGCCTATGGCAGCACCTATGTGGCCTGGGCGAATGCCTCAGGCAGCTACAGCAGCACCGGCCCTGACGTCAGTGCCAATGGCACTTACATGCGCATCGATGGGCCCCGGGTGTGGATCGAAATCGCCGTGCAAAGTGGTGTCATGATCACCAACCAGACGCACTACCACATGATGTTCCGCGACAAGTCCTACGACTACTACAACCAGTTGGGCAGTTGAGCGTGATGAGCCTGGCCGAACGTTGGCTGCGGTGCCTGTGCTGCTGGATCTGCCTGAGCCTGGGTGGCCTTGCTGGTCTGGCTCAGGCCCACGATGTGCCCCCCAGCACATTGATGCTCGATCTGGGCCGCAGCGGCATCCAACTCGACATGGATGTGCCTTTGAGCGAGCTGGTGGCCGCCCTGGGTCAGCCCTTGCCTGAGGCCCCCGAGCCGTGGGTGCTGTCCCAGCATGAGCGCTTGCAGCGGTATTTCGAAGCGCATTGGGGGCTGCGCAGCAGCGATGGCAGACCCTATGAGATCGAGCTGGTCGAGATGCACCTGAAGGCGCACGACAACCCGCGCTGGCGCAGTCAACTGGGTTTGCAGATGCGCTGGATGGCACGTCCGCCCGAAGGGGCCTCGACCACAGTCTTTTCTCTGGACTTCAACGCCGTGATCGAGCGGGTGCTGAACCATGAGGCACTGGTCTACGTCCGGCGCGATGTCCGCAACGGGCTTCTGGGTGACAAGCCCTTGTTGGTCGGTGAGCTGGGCTTCGGCAGCACGCAGCTCCGCTTGGACAGTGGCGCCGGAAGTTGGTGGCAGGCTTTGTGGCTGCTGTTCAGGCATGGCATGGGCCACATTGCCGAGGGGACCGATCACCTGCTTTTTCTGCTGGCGCTGCTGCTGTGTGCTCCGCTGCGAGCCAGCCAGGGGCGGTGGCTACCCGGCAAGCCTCTGCGGGCCACCTTGGGCAGTGTGGTGGCCATCATCAGTGCCTTCACCGCTGGACATTCTGTCAGCCTGGCCCTGGCGTCGCTGGGGTGGGTGAACCTGCCGGCGGTCTGGATCGAATCGGGGGTGGCGGCCTCCATCCTGGTGTCGTGCAGCCAGGCCTGGCGTCCCTGGCTGGGATCCAGCCAGGTGGTACTGGCCGGGTTCTTCGGGTTGGTACATGGACTGGCCTTTGCCGAGGCCTTGCGTGGGCTGGACTTCGATGGCGTGACCTTGGCGGTCAGCCTGCTGGCTTTCAATTTGGGCATTGAAACCATGCAACTCGGGGTCATGGCGCTGACCTTGCCGCTGATGTTGTTCGCCAGTGAACGTCGGCACGCGAGCGCTTATCGCCTGAGCTTGGCAGGTGTTGCTGCCGCCTGTGCCTTGGCGTGGTTGCTGGAGCGCTCACTGGGCTGGACCAATCCGCTGCAGGGCGGCTTGGCCCTTCTCGCCCCTCCTCCGACCTGGTTGACCTGCGTGCTGGGCCTCGCCAGTTTGGCCTGGGTGGGCCAACGTGCCTGGCTGCATCGGCGTGACGGACAGTGCGGAGGGGGCCTGACGGCTCAGTCGAAGCCAGGGTAGCTGCCGGTACCCTCGGGCCAGGGGGTCAAGACCTCGAAGCCGGTTTCAGTGACGGCCACCATGTGCTCCCATTGCGCCGACAAGGAGCGGTCGCGGGTGATGACCGTCCAGCCATCGGCGAGTTCGCGCGTCTCGCGTTTGCCAGCGTTCAGCATGGGTTCGATGGTGAAGACCATGCCGGGCTCCAGGCGCAGGCCCTGGCCCCGCTGCCCGTAGTGAAGCACCTGGGGTTCATCGTGGTAGATCTGACCGATGCCATGGCCGCAGTACTCGCGGACCACGCTGAAGCGTTCGCGGTGTGCGACGGTCTGAATGGCGTGGCCCACGTCGCCCAGTGTGGCCCCCGGCCGCACCTGCAGAATGCCAGCCCGCAGCGCTTCGTAGGTGGTGTCCACCAGCCGGCGTGCCAGAGGGCTGGGCTGGCCCACACAGTACATGCGGCTGCAGTCGCCGAACCAGCCGTCCTTGATCACCGCCACGTCGATGTTGATGATGTCACCGTCCTTGAGGATCTGCTGCTCGGAGGGGATGCCGTGGCACACCACATGGTTGATCGAGGCGCAGATGGTCTTTGGAAAACCGTGATAGCCCACGTTGGCGGGGATGGCCTTCTGGACGTTCACGATGTGGTCGTGACAGATCCGGTCCAGGGTTTCGGTGCTCACACCGGCCTGCACATGAGGCGTGATCATCTGCAGCAACTCGGCTGCCAGGCCTCCGGCGATGCGGGCCTGTGCGAGTTCGGATGCATTTCGGATTGGGACTTGTCGGTTCATGAGGCCACCTGTTGCGGGTTGCGGGACATGAATGCCTCAGGGTGCTTCAGCGAGGCCAGTCGCTGATCGCCATTCTGGGCGGCCCTCAGCAAAACCTGGCAGATGTCGCCATAGCGCATTTCGGGATGAAGCTCGGACAGCATGCCAATGCGAATCCAATGCTCGGCCTGCGCATTGATGGAGCGGCTGAGCGCGTCGCTGGCGATGCGCAATTCTTCATGAAGCGTGTCTGAGATCTTGACCAGGCCCATGAGGCCCCCTTTATATGATTCGTATATGTTTTGTATTCTATGAGCACGGTTCCAACCTTGTCTGGGGCAAGGGATTCGAGCTCATCCAAGCTGGTGGATGAGGCTGGACACAGCTGGGCTGCCTGGTGCTCATCAAGCATATTCATCAGTGGATTGCTTGAATGTAATGTGCATCGTTATAACGAAGGCACTTGCAGCAATTGCAAACAGCACGGGAAGCATTTCAACCATTTGGCTTCGGCGTGCGAGCCATTTCGGCCTCAGTGAAATGCTTCTGGATTTCCCCAATCGCGGGGGCGGGTCAGCCTGACAGGGTGGTGGGCAGGGATATATTCAGGTTTTGCCAAATCGCTTTGATGGCAACTGGTCTTAATGTCAAAAATGACACCCTTCAGACGACTCAGACTGCTGTTGATCACGGGGCTTGCACTCAGCAATGGTTGGGTGGTGTTCATGACGGCCCAGTCGCTGAGTCGGACCTGGGAGCAGACCCGGATCCGGGTCGAGATCCAGACCCAGAATGTGGCCAACGCCATTGACCAGAATGTCTCAGCCAGCATCGACAAGATCGATCTGGTGTTGCAGGGCTTTGTTGACGAGGCGCAGGCCCAATTGCGCCGGGGCGGCCTGGATGAAGACGCCTTGCGATCCACGATGACCCGCTACGAGCAGCGCATGCCCGAGGTGGAGTACTTTCGCATCACGGATCGTGACGGCTATGTGGTGGTGGGCAATCAGGTCGACAAACATGAAAAGGTCAGCGCTGCAGACCGGGACTACTTCAAGGCCTTGCGCGAACAGCCCGACAGGGGGCTTTACGTCTCCAAGCCTCTGGCTGGCAAGATCATCAAGATTCCGATGATCGTATTCGCCCGTGCCATCAAGGATCCTGCCGGCCGGTTTGGCGGACTGGTCTACGGCATCATCAGCGTCGAGCACTTCCGGCGTCTGCTGTCAGGCTTTCAGATGGGCCCACACGGGAGCGTGATCCTGCGTGACCAGGATCTGGGTCTGATCGCGCGGGCGCCGGCGATTGCCGATGACCCTGCCGGCCAGATCGGCAATCAGCAGGTTTCGCCCGAACTCAGGGCTGGGGTCGTCTCCGGGACGCAAGCCGCCACGATCCTCAACTCGGGCGGCGGTGACGGCATTCAGCGCACCATCACCTTCCATCGCCTGGCGCGGGCGCCCATGATCGTGATTGCAGGCCTGGCCACGCAGGACTACCTCGAAGCGTGGGAGCAGGAACGGCGCAGGGCCCTCGCTGTGGTGCTTGGCTTTCTCGGTTTGTCCGTGCTGTTCGCCTTCTTGCTGCTGCGCATGATTCGACGCGGCAAAGCGTTGGAGCAAGCCCATGAGGCCAGCCTGAACCGCCTCCTGAAGATTGCCAGCCGCCTTCCGGGCATGGTGTTCGAGTTCCAGAGAAGGCCTGATGGCACCTTCTGCTTCCCCTTTGCCAGCGAGGCCATCCGCGACATCTATCAAGTCGCTCCTGAGGCTGTCCGGGATGATGCACGTCCGGTATTTGCCAGGTTGTTGATTTCCATCTGGAAGTGACCCACTAACCCCCAGGATTTCCATCTAAATCTGATCCACGTATTAACCCTAGCCTGCTGCTTTCTTAGGCAGCAGGAGACCAGGAGTGATAGACGTGGCAACACTGAGTGTCATCAGGCGATGGGCCCTGCGCGAGCAACTGTCCATCCGCGAGATCTCCCGCCGCACAGGCCTGTCTCGCAACACCATTCGCAAGTACCTGCGAGCTGACTCTGTCGAGCCCAGCTATGCCAAGCGGGTCAGTCCCAGCAAGCTCGATCCGTTCGCCTCCAAGCTGGCCGACTGGCTCAAGACCGAGTCCACCCGAGGTCGCAAACAGCGACGCACCGTCAAACAGATGTACTTTGACCTGAAGGTGCTGGGCTATAGCGGCTCTTACAACCGCGTGGCGGCCTTCGCCCGAGTCTGGCAAGCCCAGCAGATGCAGGCACAGCAAACGACCGGCCGCGGCACCTTCGTGCCCCTCATATTCGATTGCGGTGAGGCGTTCCAGTTTGACTGGTCCGAGGACTGGGCCGTCATCGCCGGTGTGCGCACCAAGCTGCAAGTGGCCCACTTCAAGCTCAGCCACAGCCGTGCTTTTTATCTGCGTGCCTACCCCCTGCAGACCCATGAGATGCTGTTTGACGCTCACAACCACGCCTTTGAGGTGCTTGGTGGCGTACCTCGCAGGGGCATCTACGACA
>RXJO01000390.1 GCA_003987795.1 Curvibacter sp. | reverse complement strand
GCCACGTCCCCGAGCAGGACTTCTTGCGGGGTCGTCTGGGGCTGGTGGAGCGCTTCCTGGGGCAGGGCCTGGGGCTATTTCACACGGAGTGCGGGCGGGCTGAATTGGGTGCGCAGGCGCTGCGCAACCTGGCGGCCGAGGCGCAGGATCTGCGCCAGCTGCTTGATCGTTGAGACCATGGCGCGCGATCGAGGACCAGGTGGGGGAGGGCGGATGTCCTATCCCAGCGGTTTCCAGGGATCGACTTCCCGTTCCGGGAAATCTTTGGGGGGTGCCAGGGCCGCCTGGCGTTGAGCCTGTCGTTTGATCTGGCGCCTCGTGCGAGGCACCTCATCTCTGGATTGCCTTGTCTGCATGGCGCAAGACTACCTGCTCTGTTGTGGCACTTCCGCCTTGGGCATGGGGGTCTGTTGTGTCTTTGCGTCAGGCATCTACCGATGCCAGTTTCGTTGAAATTTGGGGACTACCATCGACGTTTACCCGCTTCAGCGACCCATGGATGTCACGCGAACAAGACCCAGTGCCGCAGCCCTTGTCCATCCCCGAGCGCCTCTACTACCGAGATCGGTTGCGCGAGGCGCGCTACGCCGCCCTGGCAGATGCAGAAGGGTTTGTGGGGGGATCTGCTTTGCCCTTGAAGCGCTGGGCCTGCGCGTCTACGGCAAGCAGGAAGCGCTGGGGAAATACCGCGAGAAGATTGAAAAGTTCGCCCGTGATTCGACCGCATTGACGCACCTGGTGCAGGCACTGCCCTCACGCTTCAAGTCGTTTCGCGCGCTCTTCGACATCGTGTTGGCCGCGCGCAATGACGCGATGCACACCGGGGCCTACGCCCGGCACGCGACTGCGGCAGCGATCGAGCTTTGCATTGGTTTGGAAGAAGGCCTGATGGCTGATCCTGGGGGGAATGTCGTGTCGAGAACCGTTGGGGATTTGATGGTCACGTCGCCGATGACTGTCGAGCCGTGGCAAACCGTTGCGCATGTGCGCCAGCTCATGCTCATGCATTCGTTTTCGTTCTTGCCGGTGCGGCTCGGCGACTCCTGGCTCTTGCTTTCCGAGTTGGGCCTGGCCAAGTACCTGAATGGCAGTCAGAGGAAGACCCGACTTTGTGAGTCCATCGAGTGTGCCAGCAGCGCTGACCTGGAGCTGGTCGCAGTAAAGGACGACGCCCTGTTGCAACCTGACATGAGGGTGGCCGACGTGCTGCAGTTGGCTCAGGTGCAGGACGGGCCCATGTTGTGGCTGGTTGTGGAGGATCAGCATCCTGAGCGCCTTTGCGGCGTCTTGACTCCCTTCGAGCTGATGTAAGCCTCTTTTGGCACCAGGTATCTCCTGGGCCAACGCGGGTCACTGAGCGATGGCTACCTGGTTGCGCCCTGCATCCTTCGCCTTGTAGAGCGCGCGATCGGCGCGCAGCAGAACGGCCTCGGGCGTGTTTTCCCCGCCTTGCACCACCGTCAGGCCGATCGAGACTGTGCAGGCTGGCTCACCGCCAACCAGGGGCATTTCCTCCACCATCTTGCGCAGGCGCTCTGCCAGGGTCAGGGCTGCACACATGTCGGTGTCCGGTAGAAGGGCGATGAATTCCTCGCCTCCGTAACGGCCCAGGCTGTCGGTGCGGCGCAGGCCTTGCGTCAAGGCCATTGTGATCCGGATCAGGGTCTGGTCACCCACGTGATGACCAAAGGTGTCGTTGATGCGCTTGAAAAAGTCCAGGTCCAGCAGCATCAAGGCATAGCCCCGGCCCTCATTGAGCCAGTGTTGGTGTTCCTGGTCGATCCGACGCATGATCGCACGGCGGTTGAGCACACCTGTCAGGTCATCATGGGTGGCCAGGTATTCGAACTTCTCTCTCAATCGCTCATTGACCATGAGCTGAGCGCCCACGAGCACCACAAGGATTGAGCAACTGTAGGTGCCGATGTAGACGGCCTGAAGGAGGGAGCCCCCATCGAAGCGCCCAGTTGCGGGGCTGTCGATCCAATAGGTACTCAGGGCACGCGCCAAAAGCACCAACGTTTGCCAGCCCATGGCCGCCAGCATCAACCGCGAAGGCAGGCCACGGCTGTACAGGGCAATCGTGCGGACGTGGGCGGCGCAGATCACAGCCATGCTCAGGCCGAAGATGAGCATGCGCGCTCGGTAGTCAGGCCAAATTACCGCGAATGCAAGCAGGCTCGACAAGCACAGAGCCATCAGGACGAGCCATGGCCGCCACCTCCAAGGCCTGCCCAGAAAAAGCCTGGTGCCAGCTAGCAAAGCCAGCGTTGCTCCCATCAGGAAGCCGTTGCCCACGGTCACCGTTGAGAGTTCGCCCTGCAGCCCGTAGACGAGGGTGGAGACAAGGGCCAGCAGCGGAGCGATTCCCCAGAACCGCAGGCCCGGGATCGGCACGGGGGCGTTGTTGCGCAGCCCCAGCAGGACGGTGCCCATCACAACGCATTGAAGGGCGGCCAAAAGAACGAAGCTGCGCAGGTCAAATGATGTCATCTGGCAGGGGCGCAGGAGCAATTAGAGGTTGATGGCATGTTCGTGAGGAGCGTTCCGACCGGAGTCGCATGATTCTGGCTGCATTCAGGAGGCTAGATTTCTGTGCGGAGGGCTGGGCGTGCACGGAGGGCGGTGGGTGGATTCTTGGTCGATTCCCTGTTGGAGGCCAAGTGCGACGGCGATTCGGTATGACTGGCCTCTGACTCAGACCCAATTGCACCTTGGCTCTGGCATCATCTTCCACATCCTGATGTTCCCTGCAGGGAAGTTCACCCACCTCATCAGCGACGAGGAGGTGGGCAAGCTGTTTCGACACCTCGACAAGGCCAAGGCCGAATCCCTGGAACACGCCGTCATTCCCTTGGCGATCCGACGGCAGTTCGAGTTTGCGGGCCGTCGCTCCGAGAGCGTGCTGCTAGAGTGGGATTGGGTGGACTTGAAGCACTGACGCGTTGTCTGGTCCCACAGTAAGACCGGTTGCATGTCCAAGCCCATGAGCGAAGAGGCCTATTGGCTGCTATCAACTGCTCAACAGCAGTAGGGCTCGTCCTACGTGCTGCGTTCGTTCCACAATCCGATGAAGCACCTGACGGCGGGGGAGTACGACGGCGGCTGGTGCCGTACCCTCAAGGCTGCTGGTGTGTGCACGTTGGCACGCATGGCATCAGCCACCGTTCCGCTACGGGCATCGCCAACTCGGGCATTCCGGTGAAAGTGGGCATGATGCTCCCTGCCCACAAGACAGTGGCGATGCTCATGCGATACGTCCACACAGAGGATGCGCCAGTACGCGCTGCGGCCGAGCTGGTGGATAACCGGCGCAAAAACGTGGTGGTCGGACAATTGACGGCGTAGAGCCATCACAAGTAGCCCTTACATCTAGCAAGCGCCTTACAAGTGAAAACCCCGGCTCTAGGCCGGGGTGGAAGTTTTAGGTCTTACGTGAAGGGTCTTAGGCTTGCGCCCATTGGAGCCCGTCACCAACCTTAAGCGTATTGTAGGATCACCCGGAAGGCTTGTCAACGCGGAGGAACTGTGCTGGAGCAGGCCGAACACAGATTTCATATCGTAAAAATGCCAAAAACGCTTCAGTACCGCCCGACCCTCATAGATGAGCTGATCACCAACGAGCGAATCACCAGCTACCAGAACGTCTTCCAGCCGACCAACGACATTGAGCTGATGGGGGTATACCTATGGAACGCCCATGTCAGCGGCGCCATCTACCCGATCATAGGTGCGGCCGAGATTACCCTGCGCAATGCCATCGATCGCGCGCTGCGAGCGCATCTAGGTAACTTCTGGTGGTCTGGCACACGGCTTCGCTACCGGACGTTCGTCCGGGGCGCCCCACCTCCGTGGCCTGTGGACGCCGTCCGAAAGAACTTTGCAAAGGCGACCACGAAGTTCATCTCCGAGCAGCGGCATCGGTACGGCGTCACTGGCCACATCACGCCGCACCATCATGGCGTGGTGGCGAAGACCGAATTCTCAACCTGGGAGTTCATGCTCGATCACGAGTTCATGGGCAATGGCCTGATCTGGCCCAGCCGCCTGGGGACTGTTTTCGCGGGCACTTGGCCAAGCACCCAGGCGAGCCATGTGCTTACGCACGCAAGTGACCTGGTATCGACCATCCGCGACTTCCGCAACCGGCTTTTCCATCACGAACCCGCATGGAAGCGGTTTGGGGTGCTCACCGAAGCCGATGCCCTCCAGCACCTGCAAGAGAAGATCAACAAGATCGAAAACCTCGTGGCCCTGATACATCCCGAGAACCTGAAGCTCCTGGACCGCAACGGTCTGCTCAACACGGCGCGTCGGGCCTGCACGTCGCACGAGATTCGTCGCTTCCAGCATCTGACAACGACTCACAAGGTCAACTCGCTGAACAAGCTTCGCGATCTGGTTGAGCGCTGCGGCGCTGACAACAGCGTGTTGGCCGCCAAGCTGTATCTTGGGCGGCCACGCGTCTTCCTGATCAGCCCCCGCAGCTAGCCTGATTGCTGTTTCAAGCTTCGTCACTTCTCATTATGGAGCCGGCGCAGAATGGTTCGGCCGGTGACGAGACCGAGGTGCAAACGGAATGTGCTGTGGTCATCGTTCGAGAGGCCGGGATGCGATCCATCCGTGTGGAGCATCTTGAACAGGCCATTGACGTAGCTCTTTCCGTCCGGAGCCCACTCGTTTCGGTTCTTCGAGAGGAAGCCTCGGTCGGCCAGCATCGCACGGCGATTCTCGGAAGTCGGCAGCAGTCCGGCCTTCTGGGGATCGATACGCAAGGCAATGTCATCGAACAGCCCTTCCAGAAAACTGCGTATCTGACTGTTCGCGGCCGCCCAATCACCTCGGGTGTGTGCGGCAATGGCTTGGTCGAGATGTCCCAGCGGAACCTCGAAGCCGAAGTGCTTCAGCAGTTGATGAACCTCGTCATCGGTAGCCGGCAAATCGATCTCTTCCGGCAACGCAGCACGCAGCAGCGGAACCCTCGTGGACTCGTCCCAGGACACCACGTATCCATCGAGCGCCAATCCACGCAGCAATGGCCCTTGCTCTGGCTTGGCGTTTTCCAGCACCGCCACGTCAACAGCCGTTCGCACAACGGCTTCGGCCAAGGTCATCTGTCCACTCACCGTGTTGATGACATGGGCAGCACGCTGCGCAACCGCTCTGCCCAGCAGCGCGCTTTTTGCCGTGACGCTCTTCGACGAGCCAAGCTCGATCTCGTGCTCCAGACCCAGCCGGACGATGATCTGATCAATCTTGGCTTGGGTCGATACGGCGCCGAGAAACTCGACGGCGGCAATCAGCGTCGGTCGCGTGAACGGATACGCCTTCAAGGTGCGCCACCTTCCGTTGCCGCCTTAGCTGAGACCGCCTCGCTGTGATCTACAAGATTGAAGAACGACGCGCGGTGCTCTGCAGAGACATTTGGCAACAATGCTTCGACTGGTGAGAGCGTGAACGTGGCGGCTTTCCCAACCCAAGCAAACTTCGACGCGCGAATTCCCGCCCAGAATAGCGCCAGATTCTTGTCGCCCGTGCACAGCATCATCTGTTGGTCCGGAAACAAGGCGAACAGGCACATCAGAATTTCCAATGAGCGCAGATCCGCGAGCGCGTTGTAGGCATCCTCAGCCGAGTAGTCGGCCGAGGGCTTCAGCAGCCGCTTGGCCGGGCTGTATCCCATGGGAACCGAGATTGAGCTGAGTGCTGCGAGAACGACCAGCGAGTTCTTTGGAATGCCGTAGTCCTGTGCTGTCGAGAGTATCTCGCTCCACAACTGCGCTTTCTTGCTCACGCTGGTCGGCGGCACCAGCCTCGGCGCCAATCGCATGAGAAAGGTCTGCTTTCTTTCCATGCTGGCCAGGGTGTCTTGAACTATGCCGACAATTCCCTGCAGTCCACCAATGTCGCCCGGCACCAATTCGGCCTTAGGCAGTGCCAACCGCAATGCTGCGATGACCTCTTCGAGTTGCTGCTTGACTTGATCGGACGTCGGGTTCCGTCGGACGTTGCCCTCCAGCGCGTAGAGCAATGGATTGATGCGAATGCCGTCGCCCTCGAAGAAGTCGAGAAAGTCCTTGTCTTCCTCGTTTTTCTTAATGCCATCTCGAAACCGACCCTTCAGTTCGGTGATCGTGCAACGGTCAGGAAGAACGATCATGTCCTGCCGGACCGCCAAACCCGACGGCAGCCAGCCTCCTTTGACCAGGCCGATGGTCTTGGAAGTGTAGGTACTCTCAATGGTTGCGTTGCCAGCGGCGACCCCTTCCAGCTTGATCTCCGAAATATTGCTCTCGATGACTTTGGCGTGCGTCCAGTTCAGGGGGATCACGAGCTTGTTGTTGAGCTTCGTGTTGATCAGGTCTGAGTACCTCAGCGGGGTGAACTCAATACCGGTGAACGCCGCACGACGACCCGTCGGCGAGCCCGAGTCGTCCAACTCCTCATAGGCGAGTACCCTCTCACCTTTGACCCGTGCGGGTTTCAAGATTTGCAACAACTGCGCAGGTGTGAGCGAAAAGCCGTGGTTCTTCGTCAGACGGCGGGATAGGCGTTCAGCAGAGCTGTCATTGAGTTGACCAGCAGCCACCCGGACTGGGAATGCGTTGACCTCGGGCCAGTTGCGAAGGCCCGGAAGCGCAGCGATTAGATCGAGTGCCTGACCGTGCTTGACGTGAAGTTGGTGTTGTCCGAGGTGCGCGCGCAGGCGCTCCGCGAACACCTTGAGCATCGGGGTGTCCATATCGATTTCCGTCGGGCGAAATTCCGGTGCACGCTTTGCGGGCCGCCCAAGGAATCAATCTTGGTTGGGTGAGGCGCAGGAACTCCGTCTTCGTCGTACCCCGAAAGGGTGTATGCGGCAGGTAGCGGCTACTAAAAAACGATTCTACAGCGCCCGCAGCGGGAGCGATAATCCACCGAAGGTTTCGGGCAGAAGCCTGCCACCCGTCATAGCAAAGCTGTTGACAGCACTGCCGACACTCCCTCTCTTCCCGCATGTCATGTTCGGGTTCGAGAAGCGGCAGACGGGTGACGTTTCGTCATGGACTCAGGAGCACTTTCATGTCGAGTGAAGCCATTCGTCCGACCACCATGGACGGCATCAAACGTCTTGCCAATTCGATCAAGGTCGAGCGAGGGATCAAACATGTACCCGCGCTGGAGGTCGCCGCCCAATTGGCCGGCTTCTCCAGAACCTTAAGCACGCACAAAACGTGCTCAAAGGCGGTGGCAATCGCCCGAATGCCCGTCCAGGTCACCGCCTTTACCTCACTGTGTATTGGCGTGACAAGGAGTCGGACACGCGCGGTCGCGAAACGCTGAGCATCCGGCTCGGTACCTTGTGGAGCGACTTGATCACGGCGGCGCAGTTGGACCACCACCGCGCGCTGACCTATTTCCAGCCGGAAGGCCCAGATCATTTGGCGCGTCGCGACATGATGCAGTCGCAGTCCCAGGCACGCAGGGTGATCTGCGCCGCCGCGCGCACGCTCCAGTTCATGGACACGACCAAGCTGCGGCCATCCAAGAGCCACAGCCGCGCATTTCCCGACGGCCGGTCCAGCAACGCCGTGCCTGGCCGGGACCACTACAGCATTTGGTATGACCGCGAATCCAAGCGCTACCTCTTCGCTGACGAGCCCTACGAACGGGCCGCCGAGGCCAAGACTGCCGAGCGTGCAGCCTGGTCTGCGCGCCACGGGTTCGAGATCGCCAAGCCGTCGTGGCCTGGTATGTACAACCACCGACGGTGGCTCGCGGCTCTACCTCATCGCAGATGCGGTGAAGGGTGTTCCGTTGACGCCCATCGTAGAGGCTCTGGACCGTCTGCCGGCACCGATCGTCGAAGCTGTTTGGGATGGCGAATCAGCGCCGTCCACGCCGATTTTTATTAGCCCAGGCACCATTGCCCGCAATTTGGCCGCCGCCAAGCAACCAGCGACGGAGACCCGCAAGTTAACGCGGGGGCCGCGCAGCATGGCAGGCTATGTACAGATTTTTGTCGGCCCGCAGCGCCGCCCCAAAGGCCGGATGCCGATTGAGGTGCACACACAGGTGGGCAAGCTGCTCAAGTCGGTGCTGACGGCCGCGTACACTCGCAAAGGTGACTACAACCGCGTCAACGGCATTCGCAGCGAACTCGATGAGTGGACTCAGCGTGAGTACAACTATGACGAGCTACCCAACGAATGGTTCTTCGAACTCTACTATCACGAGTCCGGATCGTCGTTCGCGCGCAGCCTTTCGCCCGACGTGCGTGCTGTTCACGTTGGTAGTCTGGAGCAGGTCAAGCAAATCTTATCTCAGCACTATCCGGACAGCCCGCCACTGCGGGCACTGACGAAGAAGCTGGATGCGGCCATCGGTTCGATGCAAACCTGGGCGAGTTGACATCGCTATCAGAGCACCTGGGCTGTTGATTTCCATGTAATCCGAATCTACGGGGGGTTTCGAGTAGGCCTTGTACGCCCAACAAACCGAGCGTGATGGTAGTCTGATCTGTCACTCCGAAAGGGGGGCGCAATACGTCCGCATCCGTTACACCGAGCGGCTGGCGGAGGCAGGAATTGAACCATCTGTGGGCAGCAAGGGCGAAAGTTACGACAACGCCCTGGCTGAGACCATCAACGGCCTGTACAAGGCTGAGTTGATTCATCGCCCAGCACCCTGGAAAACCAGGGAGGCCGTCGAGTTCGCCACGCTCGAATGAGTGTCTTAGTTTCACCACCATCGCCTGTTTGACCCCATCGGGTACATCCTGGCTGCCGACGCTGAGGCAAACTACTATCGGCAATTCGCCAGTCAGAGCACCTCCGAGGTGGACTTCCCCAAACCAAGCAGCCTCCTCGACACTCGAGGCGTTACAGTGGGGGAAGATGCGAATGATTATTGTGGAAGGATGAATGGTGGCGTTTTTTCTGCTGTGGTCGGCTCTTTTGATCGTACTTTTTATGTTGATGGCCGCACCTCTTCCAGAACGACTAAGAGCCTTCGGGTTGGTTGCGGCAGTGATGACGGTCTGGTTACTTTGGGCACTCTACGGCGTCGAGTTCATCGCCGACTTGAAATGGCCGCAGAAAGACAATCTCGTCCAAACTGCGATCGATCCATCAAAAGTAACTGGCGCTAGCGGTGTGCCCTCGGACCCTCCCACGGCCCGCTTAGGCCAGGTAGGTGACCTCTTTGGCGGGATAAATGCACTCTTCGCTGCATTGGCATTCGCTGGTGTTGGCATCGCAGCCTTTCAGCAGTGGAAAAGCACACGTATCGCATTCAAGCAGTCGATAGAAGCGACATTCTTTAGCACATTGGAGCTTCATCACCGGATCGCTGATGGCCTGCGTTTCGACCGCGTGGGCATCTTTCCTGATGAACAAAATGATATAAATCACTTGTGTCGCCTCGCCGGGAGTTCTCTCCAGCCGCCTGCACCCCCTGTCTCAGGCCGTCAGGTCTTTCCAGAAATTATCCGAGCAATTTCTTATAAAAGCCATGGCCATGGCCATGATGTCGACCGATATCAGAAGTTAATCGAAAACTATTGGGTTCTGCAAAACGAACACAATTACGTCCTCGGTCACTACTTCAGGAATCTCTACCAAATCCTCAAGCTGATTAATGACGATGAAACGCTCGACGAACCCAGTAGACAGAAATATGCAAGCGTACTTCGAGCCCAGTTGTCCTCCGACGAACTAGCCCTCGTAATGGTGAATTGTGCTGGAAAGACGGTCGACGACGGTGAGTTCAGAGCACTAATCGTCCGCTATCGGCTACTAGAACACATTCCACTAAAAAAAGAAGGCTCTGATTATCTCTACACAGGTCAGAAAGGATACGTGGTACTTGCCAACGATGTGTCAATTCGGCAGTACTTGGTCGGACCCGTTGTCCCACCATCTGCCCGCTTCTATCAAGGTGCCTTCGGAACAAATCCAGTGTTCCAATTCAATACAAACCCACATACCTAAGCAACTAAACCTGCAAAGCTAGGTTGTGAGCGTATCGATGTTCCTGATGAAACGGCTCTTTGAATGACAGCCAGTAGTTTCGGTCTCAGTGGTCGGGCCGCGCAGCTTTTGAAAGGTGTACAGCCCTAAGGCGGGGCACATGCCTAGCCTGGAGGCCTCGGGGGGTGGCGATGCATTTGGGTCTCGGCGATACCGAGGTGAGACCGACCATGGTGGATCGACGCGCTGAGCGCGGTCAAGGACTGGGAGGTCGTTCTTGCGCCTGCGGCCTTGCCAGACGTGCTGCCGTTCACCTGCCTTTGCGGCCCCATGGGCTTTCAGTGCCTAAGCCGCCAATCGGATCGACCACCTGGTGGGGAGGCCTGGTCCCCCGTAGTTCAAGACTCACGAGGGCTCGACAGCTGGCCCGCCGAGGGCCAGGAATACAAAACTCAGTGAATAAAGTACAAGACTCGACGCGAATCGACAATCGTGTCGATTCTCTCCGCCTGTTGAACTCTCACCTCATCCAAATCAAAGACTTGGAGGTGACCGATCACCCGGTCTTGTACTGCGTGCTCTCTCAATTTTGTATTTTCCGGAATTGTTCTCGCTGAGTTTTGTATTTTTCAATCCCGATGGCCAGTTGACGCCATGGGTGTGACTGCACTGCTGTGTGCCTGGGGGAACCGCCGAGCAAGCGCCGGCCCTCGATCTGAACTGTTCGATTGGGTGCAGGACTGACGCATAGGTTAGCCTCAACTTGTATCCCGGCTGTCCCGGTGGTCTTGCTCGCTTCCGGTGCCTAGCATATGTGGCCTGGTAGGATGACCGAGATCGCCCTGAGGCGCCATTCAGCCTGACGCTCGAAAGCCGTCATTCAGCCAGGCGGCAACTGACAGGCCAAGGAGTCCAACGGGCTGGGGGTTCCTGCGGCAGCGACTTGTAGATCATCGTGGTACTCACATCCGAGTGCCCCAGCAGCTCCTGTGCCGTGCGAATGTCGGTGCCCGACTGCAACAAGTGCGTCGCGAAGCTGTGGCGCAAGGTGTGCACAGAAACGGGTTTGTAAATGCCCGCCTGTGCCACGGCCTTCTTCAGTGCGCGCTGCAATCGCTACTCATATCGGTGATGGCGCCGCCAAATACCCGTGCGAGGGTCCACCGACGGGGATGAAGCGGGGAACACCCAGAACCAACCCCAGCGCTGCCCCACGCCGCGGTATTTGGTGTCCAGTGCATGCGGAACGTCCACGTCACCGCACTGCGCCTGCCGGTCTTGCTCCCACAGCGCGCGTGCAGCCAGCACCTGTTGGCGCAGCTCCGCTGCCAAGCTGCGCGGGGCAGCATCACATCCCGATCCTTGTCGCCCTTGGCTTGGCGTACCACGATCACCCCACGGTCAAAATCTACGTCCTTGACCCGCAAGCGCAGGCCTTCCATCAGCCGCATACCGGTACCTGTACAACAGGCGGGTCAACAGGGCCATATCGGTCGGCAGCGCCGATAGCAGAGCAGCCGCCTCATCTTCCGTCAAAACCGAAGGAATGCGCTTGGGCGTGCGCGGGCGTTGCACGCCATCGAGCCATTGCAGGTCCATGCCCAACACCTCGCGGTAGAGGAATAGCAGTGCACTCAACGCCTGGTTGTGCGTGGAAGCCGCCACCCGTCACTCGTTAGCCAACATGACTAGAAAACCTTCGATTTCCAGCTGCCCCGTATCTCGTGGATGCCCCAAATCGTGCCATTCACGAACATGCGCGCCCATTGCACGTAGGCCTGCTCGGTGTTCAGGCTATAGTGTTTGTAACGAATTCGCTCACGGACCTGGTCCAGCAACCGTGTGGCGCACAACACAGGAGGGGAGGTGGGTTTCATGCCTAAATTTAGTTTTGTATTTTTATACAGCATACGCACCGTCAAGTTAGGCTATAAGCTCATTTCCGCGTTTTCCGCGCCAATTTAGACCGAAAGCGCTAGATATGGCCTGAGGCTTGGTGCGGTCTACATTACGTTAGCCAATCCAGAAGTTGATATAGTGGAAAGTTCAAAAAAGAGCATCATCACCCCAGTTCCATTGGGTTTGATACCAAACAACAGAAGCTACTGGGCAACGCATTTTTTTAGTATTTTGCAATGTCTAGATCAGCATAAGAATTTAGAGTTTTCCCCGCGTCGCCTAGATTTATATCCAATCTATTCGTTGGCTATATTGCGAGGCTGCTTGCCATTAAATTTCTTTAATCAAATCGAGCGATACATCGAGAATTGGGGGGTTCAATATTTCCTTTCGAATTTTTTCAATCAAAAACTTGGTGGGAATGTTGTTAAAGAGTTGATTTCACGAATTGAGAAAGCCTACAGTGTTAGCTTTGATAAGAGTCTTGATCACTTTTCATTCCATGTGTCAGGCAACGATTCGAATATATCTTCGAATCTGAGAGAACGGTTTTCCGAAGTCTTTCCAAGTTGTTTGAACGGCCAATTTGCTACCGTTGATGACCTGATAGCGCAATCAGACCTTTGCTTGATTCTATCAAATTCACAAAATGTCAAAGTTGGCTTGTTCGGGGAGATTGAGGGAATATATGGCAACAAGCTGCGAACAGAAAGCTATTGGGTCAAGAAGCATGATTTCTGCATATTTGGCATTGGTGTCGTAGATGGAAGTCAAAAGGTTGTCTATTTTCAAGAAGGTTTTTTCAATGGAATATATAGAATCAACCTGTTTTTTGAGAGAACAAATTTTGTTGTCACTGATTACAAGATTGCGCTTGGTGCGATTAAAAGATTGTTTCTTGAGGGGCCTGGTGCAATTTTTTACTCGCAAGATGAGGAATTTGAATTTTTCTTAAATAAGATAAAGATTCACTGGAGCTCAAACATGAATAAACTCATGGATGAATTGAAATTATTCATCTCGCCTGAGGATGTGGTCGGTTTCAATGGGGGGGTTTTGGAAATAGTCACTGACTTGCAATCTGCTCCGAAGGGCTAACAATTCATTCAAGCCGATGCCGCTTCGCGGCGCGGCTTAATTCCGACGTTAGGCCGCCCGTACAAGCCTTTCCCTTACTAACAAACATCAGATTGGAATCGCATGCCCAAAAAGACAAAATATCTTCATAAGTTCTTGAGTCGCGCAGATCACTTTGTTGCCGATATTGAACTCGCTGACGTCCTCGCCATATCTTCCGGCTCTGGCATCTTGTCCGCAAATGGTGGGAATCATTTGTTCGATGCAGTTGATCCCGCCCAGCACCCAACACTAGCCCGCAGAAAGAACAATGACCATAATCGTCGACTTGCAGTGCGGCACCTTAAAGCCAGCCTGTGCTCTGGCTACATAAAGGACTTATATGAGGACTTCAATGATTACATGCAAGAAGTACTCGAATCTGCTGCTCGCAATGGCATCAATCCAAATAGATTGATTGGCAGCCACAAAATCAACATTGAGGCGAACGATCTACTCGCCGCAGGAAACTGGGATAACGTCGTTCATATGGTTGCCAGATCCATTTTCAGAAAGCTAGAAGATGAGCGAAACACAAAATCGCTCATCCAATCTATGGACGCAAAGCTAGGTCTGGGTCTTGATCAAGGAATACTAAATTCCGCGCTACCATATTTTGAACTCCGCCACTTGCTTGTGCATCACGATGGCATCGCAGACGCAGATTTTTGCCAACGCTTCCAGGATTTTGGAGCAACTGCCGGAGAAAAAATATCTGTTGAATTCAACATGGTATCTGCTGCGCGCACGGCAATAGTTGCGCTTGCTGAACAATTTGACTCGCAGGTAGTACAACATAAATTGGTTAAGGAAACTGAACTGCAGTAATTCACGTGTGCAGAAAAAGTGGTGGCGGCCTAACTGGGCGGTCAAGCGGACGCCAACAAGGGCCATGCCTTCGGCATTCTCATGGCCCTTGTAGGTGCCCTGCACACCTGCGGTGCTCCAGCGCCGCTTACCTTGGGCATTGAGCGTCCGCTTCCATTCGCTTCCACCGGCTGCTCCTGGGTGAATTCTGCTCTACGTTGGAGGGCGCTAGTGGGCCCACTGCAGTCGTCCGCCCCGCCAAATTGCGCGCCGTCAACCAGCCATTCACGTCGTTTTCGCCGGCAGCTTCTGTTGCAAGTCGGCGTGCTGCCAATGCGCCACGCGTAGCTTGCCAGACCGCTGGAATACTGTCGTCGTGCCCGTTCATGGGACGCGCCAACTACCCAGCTTGAAAATTCACAAGGCGCTGCCCAAGTGAATCGCTGCGGCATTGAAAATAGATGCGTGTCACGCCAAACGCGAATCGATCATTTCAGGGTTGAAGCCCAGCGCAACGGCCGCCGCAATAAGCAGCCGTTTGGTTCCAAGTCGACCGTCTTCCACATCGGCAACTACCTGCCGGAGCATAGGTACGCTCACGCGGGGCGATTTGAACAAGAATGCGTTGAGCGACAGTTCCTCCCATACCGGACTGAAGCGCCGAGCGACCGCGCGGGCGAGCGTGTGTTGAAGCAGCAGGCCTTCATCAGAGCACACGGTTACCGACGCCAGCAGCAAGTGCAGCCGCAGGGTGCGCGCTGGCGAAGCTGGCTCGCGCAAAAGCACGGTTGCGGCGCCAAAAATCTGCTCGATGGAACTGCCAAGAAAATTCGCCAGAATGTGTCGAGCATCATCCTTTGTCATTGAAAGCGCCACCGACATCTCCTTCAGACTCAACACGGCAGGCGCCTCTTTGCCCCAAACCGCTGCCGCCTGTCTTTGCCAATCGGATAACGCCTTCTCGGGCTCATCACTGCATATCGCACCAGCGGTAAACAAGGCCACCAGGCCCGCGTTCGACAACTTGCTCCCATCGGGCGGCTCGATGTCAGGCTGTGGCTCACGCGAACGCTGCTGATCGGGCAGACACTGCATAGTGTTCATCGCCCGCTCAAAGCAAGCAATCGCCGGGACGACCTCTGCACTTGAGCCCTTGGTGAACTCAAACGCCAGCATCGCCTGCGCACCCAGGAGCCTTGCCAGCGGAATCGGCGACTGCATCGTGGCGTGCAGCAAGTCCCTCATCCTCTCGGGCACATCGCCAAGTTGCGCAGCAAGTAGGCCAGCGCTGGCAACTGTGAGCAACGTCCGGAACTGTTGGTTAGGCGTTGCCGGACCGAACTGCAACCCCGGCTTCGATGCTCTGCCATAAGCCAGCGAACGCTCATCGCCGTTCTTGCCGAAAGCTGCGTCCTCGATGATTTTGCAAGTGGTCGACGTCACGCGAAGCACCGCCTCCCAGCTCTCGTGCCCGTCCTCGCTTGCCTCTTGGGGCACGTCGACCAGCAGGTCCGCAAGCTTGCGCGCAGCCCTTTGACAGTCACCTGCCGTGGAGATCACCCTGCAGGCGTCGACGATCAGCCCGAAGCGCGTGATTGGCAAGGTTCGCAGCGCAGACACGTTGGCACCGGCCAGGAACAGCTCCTCCGCCTTGTCCCATCGTGTCAGGTGGCAAGCGCTGATTGCAGCCCGCCTGTGCGCGAATGCGTCAAGCAGCTCCGGCGCTTGCGGTCGAGCAGCCAGTTCTTCCCACAGACCTAGCGCGGCTGAATGGTCGCCTGTTTGGAACAGCACGTTCACCCGCTGCTCGGCGATGGTCACTGTTTCGCCAAACACCGCAGCAGCAGCGTCCAGCGTCTTCATCGCACCTACCGGGTCATCGACATGCTCACACTGAACAATCGACGTTGCTTTTGCGACTTCGCTTCCGAACCAAGACATCCGATGACGGAGGGCAATATTCTGTGCGCGCCGCAGTAGCGCCAGAGTCGGCTCCCAATCCGTCCTTTCCGTGCATCCCGACGACCATGCGCCATGGACAAAAGCGCCACATGAGTTGACGAGAGGCCAACTCACCACCGAGTCAAACTCCGCTCGAGCATTTTCATCAGCGTCGAACTCGAGCCAATCGAGCACTCCTGAAAAATCAGACAGGTCACGCAGGAACGACGCATGGAGCGACAGATAGAACTGGGAGGTCGTCGCGTTCTCTGGAACGTCTAGGACCATCTCCCGTGGCTCGGCCAGAAACCGCCTGGCCAGACGTTCCGCATACTCGCTCATCTTGCCGCGCTGACGACTCAGCGAATAGATTGCCGCCAGCTTGACTCTGATGGGTACGCGAGGGTTTCGGTTGATGACCAGCCGGGAGCTTCTGGCGACCTCCGCCACCTCCCGCGCTTCGTCGTCCTCAACAAGGTCGACCTCCTCCGTCCATCTAGCAAGCACACGGGCGATCTCCTCCGAGCCCGATTCGCTGGCGACGGTAAACTGCACCTGGCGGAGCATGACGCTGACCATCGGATGCGGCTCGAAGAAGCGCTCACCCTCGTTCAAGGCGACAAAGGGCAGCCAGGTTAACTGCTGATACAGTGCCTTGGCCACCGCCCCCTCATCGATGGTTTCAATGATTCGTACGCACTTCAGAAGCCGCGAACCGTCCTTAGCAATGAACGCGTGGAACAACAGCGACGCAGCGTCAGCAACATCTAGCTGACGTACGCTTGCGATGGCGTCAAACAGCTGTACGTGCGCCAGGCTCTTCCGCTCTTCCGTCCATACCTGCTCGGCGGCCCCCTTCAGAAGCGGCGTGACTGACAGTCGGCCAGGGAGTGACTGCTCAAGCCACTTGCCCTCGAGGGAGTCAATGACATCCCCTCCGGTCACGATGCCACCGAACGCTTGGGCGAGTGCGAGCAACATGTCCCTAGAGAGCGGGTAGGTCGCCTCGCTCGCGGTATAGACGAAGGAGGCGACTTCAGGCGTCACAGTCCCGCGCAGCATACTCCGCGCAGTGCCTCGAGCCGATTTCACGGCAGGAGACGCAGAAACCAGGTCGGCGCTCGTGGGAGACGGCCACCCACCACTTACAAGCTCAGCGATTCGAACCTGAACAAGTTTCGGATGTCCTTGCGTCAGACCACAAATCAGAGCACCCCACACGCCGGATAGGTCCTCTGGACACTCATATGCCCGGCACTGTTCAGCCACCTCGCCTGGCGACATCGTCGGCACGTCGATGACCTCCAAGCCTGCGGCCGAAGCAAGCTGCTCTGACCCGGACGATTCACCTCGAGCGGTGAACAACAGCGAGCGCTTTGAGCCGGCGGCCTGAGCCACCAATCTGGTCAGGGCCGCGCCAAAACTGTCAATCGTCGAGGGGGAAATGTCGATGTTGTCAACGACGACGAGCGAAGGCACACCGGGGTCAACGATGGCCGCAGCCAGCGCCCTGAGCAGGTTGTCCGTTTCGACAGCCGTGCGGTTCGCCAGGGGGAACCACCATGCGTGGGGGCACACAGCGTGGCCTACAAGCTGTGCCATGGTCGTCTTCCCCTTGTGCACGCTTCCGGTCAGGAGAACTGCTGCGTGAGCTTCGATTCGCTCGCGGACGCATCGCACAAGCGTCTCTCGATTGAGCAGCGGCGTGGGCGCTGGCGGCATCTCCAGCTTCATCATGTCCAAAAGCGCCCGGCCAGGGTCGAATTTTCCGGCTTCCAGCGCCAGCATGAACTGTTCGTACTGGACCGCCGGGACAGCTACGTGCGCGGTAGTCGCTGCGTCAATTTGACGCAGCAAGTCTGCTGTGGTGAGTCGCCGACTTGCGGACTCGGGCCTCACGACTACTTCGCTGACGAACGAGTAAAGGCGGTCGCAGACCTTGGGCGAGTACGAGAGACTGACCCCGGCATCGCTCAGTCTGTGAATAACGCGGTCTTCAGCGCTCCGTTGAACCACCTCCAGGCCGGGTTGGCCCAAGAACCAATGCATCGGACGGATGAACTGAGCTTGAACGGCTGCTACGTCAGCCGCTTGAAGGAAGCCCCTCAGCGCGCTGCAATCGGAAAACTTCGGCGCCAGGTACTTCTGGATGCAAACCGCCATCTCGGCACTGTCGCGCGCGAGGTTCCATGCGTCCATACCTGCGATTCCTCCGAACGCAGCGTCCCGCTCGACGACCGATGGGGCAGTCGAGATATAGTGAAACTCGACCGTACGTGCAACTTCCCGACACCGAAGCGTCCAGAAGTTCTCTAGCGCCTTCAATGCGCGCTGGTTGTTGAGGGAAATCCCATCGACTTCACTCTTGACCTGCTGCGCCACCGCCTCCAAGGCTGACGCCCTATCAAGGTCCTCGGCCCCTTCAAGGTAGATAACCTCGTCGGGCGTTTTCAGGCGCAGCCATGCATCAATGGACCACCAGAGCTGATAAACGACACCTCGAATTGACGCGACCGCCTGCCGAGTGGCATCTGCAGGTAGCTCCTGAGGGACTTCCGGCTTGGTTGTAGGGCAGACAACGTCCGCGGGTCTTTGCGTCATCGGTTCAGACGACTCAAGGCTGGGGCTCACATGGTCCATCGGCTGCATCGACCAGCCGGAGGAGGACGTTTCGAACCGCACGCACGACGCCGGCTACGGCTTCCGGCGAATTCCGCAAAGTCGAAGTCAGTTCCAGCTGAACCCCAGCCCTGCTTCGACCTCGATTGCAAATGTTGAACGCGTCCGTGCCGTAGAACTTATGCCCATCAAACTTGCAGTAAATGCCTTCCGCACCAAGCGCAGCGGCAATCTCCTCACCGAGCGCCTTGTCGCGACCGCCGAGCAGTACCGCTTGGTCGACGCCCTTGCAGCCGTGGACTGTCACGACGTGATCGCAACCTGAGATGAGTTCGAGGCACCGTGGTTCATCGAAGCGTTCGCTTCTCAGGTGAAGCGCAGCGTAATTGTCCGCCTCTCGAATTCCCTCAAACGAGTAGAACGAAAATTCGTGCCCGGCAATGGCGGCCGCGACCCTGGACGTTGGAAATTCAATCGCACCGCCGTGAGGTGCGACTACAGCTATCTTCGGATTCAGCCCTGCGGACAGGTTGATTTGATAGTCAACATCTACCTCATACGCGCGAGCCAAGTCCTTGAACGAAAGGAAGGTCTCGGCCAGGACGAGGGCTGGTGTCATTTAGTAAGTTTAGCCCCGTCTACCCAGGTCGCGCTCAGCCAAAGTCGGGTTTCAGCCTTGAAACACCGCGAAGCCGCCGCAAATGAGTGGCAGCTCCTAGCCGATGTCGGTCATCGTAGCAGGCGACGATCTTAGCGATGCGGCACTAGATCACCTGGTGGGGCTCAGGGGTTGGGCCGCGCAACTTTTGAACGGTGAAAAGCTGTAAGGCGGGGCACATGCCTAGCCCGTAGGCCTCGGGGGTAGCGAAGCATTTGGGTCTCAGCGATACCGAGGTGATACCGACCAAGGTGTGGATCGACGCCCTGAGCGCGGTCAAGGCCTGGGAGGTCGTTCTTGCACCTGCGGCCTGGCCAGACTTGCGGCCGTTCACCTGCCTTTGCGGTCTCCCATCGGCTTTCAGATCGGATGCCTCCAAACGGATCGACCACCTGGTGGGGGAGCTTCGAGCCCCCAGGGTTCAAACGCGCGAGGACTCGACAACAGTCCCGCCGAGGGCCAGGAATACAAAACTCAGTGAACAAAGTACAAGACTCGACGCGAACCGACAGACTTTATTTGTTGGGTCGGTTTCAGGGCAAAGGTGCGGTTCTAGCCTGTTACAAACCGCCCTACTCGCCTTCTACATATAATTTTTACTTGGCGATAATTATAGTTATC
>RXJO01000230.1:18864-19757 GCA_003987795.1 Curvibacter sp. | reverse complement strand
CCGCAGCGCGGCGAGTTCCCGTTCAACGAGGCCATCCTGGAGGTGCTGGCGCTGTCCGGCGCTGAAATGGCGCGCCATGGCATCGAGCTGAGCACCGAACTCGCCCCAGGCTTGCCCACCGCCTTCGCCGACCGCGTGCAGATACAGCAGGTGACTGGCAACCTGGTCCTCAATGCCATTGAGGCCATGGCCGGCGTGGCCGAGCCCGGACGGCGCCTGCACATCAGCACGGAGCTGCGGGCGCACGAGATCGTGCTCTCTGTGCAGGACTCCGGCCCGGGCGTGGCCGCAGGGGTGCAGGAGCATCTGTTCGACGCCTTCTGGACCACCAAGAAGGACGGCATTGGCGTGGGGCTGAGCATCAGCCGGACCATCATCGAAGCCAATGGCGGACGCATCTGGTCCGAACCCGGCCTGGGCCGCGGTGCGGTCTTCCGGTTCAGCATCCCGCCCACCTCGCAGGAGCAGCGCCCATGACCCTCCCCACCCCTGAAGGCAAGGACAGCCCCATCGTCTATGTGGTTGACGATGATGTCTCGGTCCGCGCCGCCCTCGAAGACCTGCTGGCCTCGGTGGGCCTGCAGGTGCTGTCTTTCGGTTCAACCCAGGAGTTCATCGCTCATGAGCGCGCCGATGCGCCCGCCTGCCTGGTGCTGGACGTGCGCATGCCCGGCCAGAGCGGCATGGACTTTCACCGTCGGATGAGCGATCTGGGCATCAGCCTGCCGACCATCTTCATCACCGGCCACGGCGACATCGCCATGGGGGTCGAGGCCATGAAGAATGGCGCGCTTGAGTTCCTGACCAAGCCCTTTCGCGACCAGAGCCTGCTGGACGCGATCCACAAAGGCATTGAGAAAGACCGGCAACGGCGGCGGGCCGATGCCGCTGCG
>RXJO01000230.1:10197-18814 GCA_003987795.1 Curvibacter sp. | reverse complement strand
CGGGCGAGCAGGAGGTCATCCGCCTGGTGGTGCAGGGCTTGCTGAACAAGCAGATCGCCGCCCGGCTTGATCTCAGCGAAATCACGGTCAAGGTCCGCCGTGGCAATGCCATGCGCAAGATGCAGACGGCCTCGCTGGCCGAACTGGTGCGGGTGGCGGAGAAGCTGGGCATGTAGGGCGGCGTGAGGCGAGGGCTGCAGCCTCAAGCCTTGAACACCACACTCTGCCGGGGGCGCTCGTCCACCGTCAGCGAGAACACGTCCGGCCGTGCATAGTGGCCCACCACATCGAAGTCGTAGCGGGCACGGGTCAGCTCGGCGGTGTCGATCTTGGCCACCAGCAAGCCGGTTTCGTGCTTGAGCGGGCCGGCCAGCACATCGCCCAGGGGGCCCACGATCATGCTGTTGCCGCCGATCAGGGGCAGCTCGGGGTCCCAGTGCGGAGCTTCCACACCCAGGTCCTTGGGTGAGGGCTGCACCTGGCAGGCGCTGATCACAAAGCAGCGTCCCTCGTGGGCGATGTGGCGCATCGACGACTGCCAGATGTCGCGCGCGTCCACCGTGGGCGCGCACCAGATCTGCACGCCTTTGGCGTACATGGCGGTGCGCAGCAGGGGCATGTGGTTCTCCCAGCAGATCACGGCACCGACACGGCCGGCCGACGTCTCCAGCACCGGCAGGGTGGAGCCATCGCCCTGGCCCCAGATCAGCCGCTCCGTGCCGGTGGGCATGAGCTTGCGGTGCTTGGCCACCAGGCCGCCCTCGGGCGCAAAGAACAAGGCCGTGCAGTACAGCGTGTTGCCGGCGCGCTCGATCACCCCGATCACGAGGTGGGCCTGACAGCGCTCGGCCAGGCCGGCCAGCGCCTCGGTCTCCGGGCCGGGCACGTCGATGGCGTTGTCGTAGTAGCGCTCAAAGGCCTCGCGGCCCTCGGGCAGGCGGTAGCCCAGGTAGGTGCCGAAGCCCTCGCCCTTGGGGTAGCCGCCCAGCAAGGCCTCGGGCATCACCACCAATTGAGCGCCGGCGGCCCGGATGGCCTCCTCATGCGTCAGGATCTGCGCCAGGGTGGCCGCCTTGCCATCGGGGTGGGCGCCGATCTGCAACGCGGCGACAGTGGATCGGGTCATGGGAACTCGCTTTCAGTGGAAGAAGGTGATTGCGTCATCCTCGCCCTTTGGCGATCATCAATCAACCGATGATCAGACAAGCTGATATGAACGACATGAATATCGACAGCGTCGACCTGAACCTGCTCAAGGTGCTGCAGGCCTTGCACGAGGAGGGCACGACCGGTCGGGCCGCCATCCGCCTGGGCGTCACACAGTCGGCCGTCAGCGCGGCGCTGGGCCGGCTGCGGGCCTTGTACGGCGACCCTTTGTTCGAGCGCACCGGTCGCGGCCTGCGCCCCACGCCCCAGGCCGAAGCGTTGCGCCCTTTGATCGCCGACGCTTTGCACAAGCTGCGGCAAAGCCTCGCCCTGGCCCAGCCCGGCGGGGTCAGCCTGGCGGGCCGCACCGTGGTGCTGGGCCTGTCCGACGACCATGAGATGGCCCTGGGCCGTTCCTTGATCGACGCCTTGCAGCAGGTGGCGCCCGGACTTCGCCTGGTGCTGCGCCAGACCCACAGCGGTCTGGCCGCCGACATGCTGATGGACCGCCGCATCGATCTGAGCCTGGGCGCCGGCACCGGCAGTTCACGCACCTTGACGCGCCAGGTGCTGGGCACCGGCCGCTATGCCTGCGTGATGGACCCGACGGCGGCGCCCAACGGCCCGCTGGGCCTGGACGAATACCTGCGCCGGCCGCATCTGCTGATCTCGTCCGGTGGCTTCGTGGGGGTGGTCGATGAGGCGCTGGCGGCTCTGGGCCGCAGCCGACGCATCGAGGCCTCCACCACCCACTTCGCTGCCTTGCCCCATCTCTTGCGCGGCAGCGTGGCGATCGCCACCCTGCCCGAGCATGCGGCCCGCGCCCTGGCCGCCCTGGGGACGCTGGTGTGCCTGCCTTGCCCGATCGAGCTGCCGCGTTATGCCATCGAACTGGCCTGGCGCAGCAGCAGCCTGCGAGATCCGGCCGTGCAATGCCTGAAGACGCATCTGATGGAGCAGGTCCAGGGCTCGTATGCCCTATAGCTTGAACCGGGGCTCAGCGCGACCTTGGGGCGCTTGACAGGTGCCTACAGCGCTGCCAGCGGGACGGCCCACATTCCCTCGCCAAACGGAAGCGCCTTGTCCCCGTCATAGAGCACGATGCCGGCAATGAAGTCGCGGCCCGTGTGCTCTTTGAGCCGTCGAAGCCCTTTGAAATCGCCACCTGTCACGGTGGCTGCGGCCTTGACCTCGATACCCAGCACTTCGCGCAGAGGCGACTCCAGAACGAAGTCCACCTCCACCTGGTCTTTGTCGCGGTAGTGCGCGAGATACCGGAGGTCATCGCTCAAGGCCAGGTGCTTGCGCAGTTCGGCGTACACCCAGGTTTCCAGAACTGCGCCCCAGCGTTCCCGGTGCTTGTCGAGCATGGCGGGGGTCAGTCGTGTGAGAGTCGCTTGAAGGCCTGCGTCCAGAAAATGCAGTTTCGGCGTCTTGATCAGGCGTGTCAGCTCATTGCGGCTCCATGCAGGCAGGCGCTGTACCAGAAACAACTTTTCGAGAATGCCGAGATACTTCTCCACGGTGCGTGCGTCCATCGAGAGCTGAGCGCCGATTTGCGTCGCATTGAAGAGCTGTCCGCAGTGGGCCGCAGTGACTTCCAGCAAACGAGGGATGTGGCTCAGATGATCGAGTTGGGCAATGTCCTGCACGTCGCGTTCAACGAGGGCCTGGATGTAGGCCTTGGCCCATGCGCTGCGCCGCCCGGGGGTTGCGCGCGAGCGCATCTCCGGATACCCCCCTGCCAAGACGTTCAAAATCATGTCACGCTGCCCATTTACTTCGGGTGTCACCCAAGCCGGGTGCGAGATGGGCCAGTCATGTTCTTGCGCGCGACGCAGGAAGTCGCTCTGTCGCCCCTGTAACTCACTTTGTGACAGAGGAAGTAGTGCATGCACCTCCATGCGGCCTGCCAAACTGTCGGCAATCGAGGGCAGTGCCAGCAGGTTGGCGGAACCGGTGAGCAGA
Organism: Curvibacter sp.; assembly: GCA_003987795.1. Lineage (GTDB taxonomy): Bacteria > Pseudomonadota > Gammaproteobacteria > Burkholderiales > Burkholderiaceae_C > Curvibacter. The sequence continues at coordinate 15,700 of RXJO01000230.1, read as the reverse complement.
AACCGGCCGGGGCGGCGATCTTGGTCGATGGACAGCTTGAGCGCAAGAAGCAACTCAGGCGCTCGCTGTACTTCGTCAATGATGGCCCGGTCAAGTTGGCGCAGCAGCCCCATCGGGTCAACCCGTGCGGCCTCCAGAACCGCAGGATCGTCCAGCGTGAGATAGGTCATCCGTTCTGGCGGGTTCTGCAGTATCGGATCACCTGGAAACAGGGGGGGAACCCCTTGTGCAAACTGCCTGACCAAGGTGGTTTTCCCGCATTGGCGGGGACCATTCACCAACACGGCTGGCGTGTCCTTCAGCGCAACGCTGACTTGCGCAGTCAAGTGACGGTGGATCAGATCCGGTGGTGTGGGCATCGCATCCATGTGGGGTTGGGAGGTGCGTCTGATTATGCATCATGGTACCGTCCAAACCAACATCCAAGTTCCGTCCAAAACAGCATTAAATATCCGTCTAAATCAGCATTGAGTATGCGTCCAGATCTACATTGTCGTCATCAAAAAGCCGATCGATGATCGAATCGCCTCGGCTTCACGCCGACAGTGGCGGCAGCGCCTGGTCCAGCACGGACGACAGCAGGCGCAGCGCCTGCTGCAGGTCCTCGCGACCGATCGAGCCGCCCAGGCAAAGGCGCAGCGCGGGCGGTGGGTCGGCGTCGGTCGAGAAGGCAGCGCTGGCCACACAGGCGATGCCCCGGGATCGCAGGCTGGCGGCCACCTCGATCGGGTTCCAGTCTTCGCGCAGCGGCAGCCAGACATGGAAGCCCTGCGGATCTGCCGACGCGCCATGCTCGGCGAGGTAGCGCTGGGCCAGGTGCTGGCGCGCGGTCGACTCGTCGCGGATCGCCGCCAGCATGGCCGGCGCAGCGCCGGTCTGGATCCAGCGCGTGACCAGGGCCGCCGTGAACGGTGAGCTCATGACCGTGGTGGCGCGCAGCGCGCCGGCAGCGCGCTGCAGCAGGCGCGGGTTGGGCGAGCACACATAGGACATGCGCAGCCCTGCGCCCAGGCTTTTGGACAGGCCGGCCACGTAATAGGTCAGATCGGGGGCCAGGCTCAACAGGGTGGGCAAGGCCTGGGACTGCAGCTTGCCATAGGCATCGTCCTCGATCAGCGGCACGCTGTAGCGGCTGGCGATGTCGGCGATCTCGCGGCGCCGTTGCAGGCTCATGGTCACGGTGGTCGGGTTGTGGATGGTGGGGTTGCACACCAGGGCGCGCGGCTGCATGGTCTTGCACGCGTGTTCGAAGTCCTCGGCGCTCACGCCTTCATCGTCCAAGGCCAGGGCCTGCAGCTTCACGCCCAATTGGGCGGCGATCACCTTCATGCCGGGGTAGGCCAGGGCCTCGACGCAGAGGACCTCGCCGGGCCGGCACAGCAGCGTGATCAAGGCCAGCAGCACGCCGTGGATGCCCGGCCCGACCAGCACCTGGTCGGCGCTGCATTGCGGCACATGGCTGCGCAACCACAGCGCACCCGCGTCGCGGGCCTCGTTGCTGCCGCCGAAGTCCTGGTAGCGCATCAGTTCGTAGTAACCATGGGAGCCGCCGTTGGCCAGCGCCTCACCGGCCTGTTGCTGCATTTGCTGCACCAAGGTGTGGGCCTGGGGCTCAGGTGGCAGGTTCATGGTCATCTCGGCGCTGCTGCCAGAGCGCAGGGGCAGGCCCGGAATGCGGCCGCGCACCACCGTGCCGATGCCCACGTGGGAGTCGATCAGCCCCCGGCGCTTGGCTTCGGCGTAGCCCCGTGCCACGGTGGTGTAGTTCAGTTTGAGCAACTGGGCCAGTTCGCGAAGGGTGGGCATGCGCTCGCGGGTGCAGAGCTCACCGCGCTGGATGTCTTCGGCGATCAGCTCGGCCATCATGAGGTAGGCCGGTCGGCTGTCCTGGCTCAGGCGCTTGCGCCAGCGGGTGGGGTTGATGGGCATGGGGGCTTTCGGTGGGGCTGCCGGATTGATTGCATCAAGCATGCCATCCGGGCTCGGCGATCACGCGCCAAGGCCGCACCAAAGCGGCTGAAGGGGCAGGCCGGCTGATCGCCTTTGGTGCCGTGCCGGCCAATGATGGAGTGCATTGATCGCACTGCAAATCCTGCTGATTCGGGGATTTCTGGCAGAGCTGCTCTGCTCTGCAGACCGCCCGATTTTTCTTGCCGCTGCCCGGGGGCACTGCCCATGCGCTTGATCGCAGATTGATCGCATCGGGTGGGGTCGAACGGGCATGTGGCCTGCAATGAAGAAGGCAGACACGGGGCATCCAGCCCGGTGTCTACCCACCAACCCTTCATGGAGCAGCCACATGCCTAAAGTCACCCAACCCGCCCACCAGAAAGGCGACTTCCTTGTCGACTACGAAGAGAAAGTCTTTGAAGACGTGAAGGCCGTCCCGGGCGAGAAAGCCCTGGTCACCTTCCACACCGTGGCCTTCGAAGGCTCGATCGGTTTCGTCAACCTGCTGCAGGCCACCCGGCTGTTGCGCAAGGGCTTCGAGACCTCGGTGCTGCTCTACGGCCCCGGTGTCACCCTGGGCTTGCAACGCGGCTTTCCCACCCTGGGCGACGAGGCCTTTCCGGGGCATCAGAACCACAACAACCAATTGATCAAGTTCATGGCCGAAGGGGGTAAGGTCTATGCCTGCCGCTTTGCGCTGCAGGCCTTGTATGGCCATGGCGAGGGCTCGCTGATCCCGGGCATCCGTCCCATCAGTCCGCTCGATGTGCTCGACATCAAGCTGCTGCACCGCAAAGAGGGTGCCCTGATCATCGACACCTGGACGGTCTGAGGCGAGTGGGGAACATCACCATGACCCAAGCTCGAATCGTCCGTGCCGCCGCCGTCCAGATCGCCCCCGATCTGGAGACCCCCACCGGAACGCTGGACCGGGTCTGCAATGCCATCGATGAGGCGGCCCGCCAGGGCGCTGAGCTGGTGGTGTTCCCCGAAACCTTTGTTCCGTACTACCCCTATTTCTCATTCGTTCTGCCCCCCTGCCAGCAAGGCGCGCCGCATCTGCAGCTCTACGAGCGTGCGGTGGTGGTGCCCGGCCCGGTGAGCCAGGCCGTGGCCGAGCGGGCCCGGGCCCGGGGCGTGGTCGTGGTGCTGGGCGTGAACGAGCGCGACCACGGCAGCCTCTACAACACGCAGCTGATCTTCGATGCCGACGGGGCGCTGAAGCTCAAGCGCCGCAAGATCACCCCGACCTACCACGAGCGCATGGTCTGGGGGCAGGGTGATGCGCAAGGCCTGCGCGTGGTCGACACGGCCGTGGGCCGCGTCGGTGCCCTGGCCTGCTGGGAGCACTACAACCCACTGGCGCGCTACGCGCTGATGACCGAGCACGAAGAGATCCACTGCGCCCAGTTCCCGGGCTCGCTGGTGGGGCCCATCTTCGCCGATCAGATGGGCGTCACGATCCGCCACCACGCGCTCGAGTCGGGCTGCTTCGTGGTCAATGCCACCGGCTGGCTGAGCGATGCCCAGATCGAGGCCGTGACGCCGGATGTGGGCCTGCAACGCGCGCTGCGCGGCGGCTGCCACACCGCCATCGTCTCGCCCGAGGGCAAATACCTGGCCGAACCGCTGACCGAGGGCGAGGGCATGGTGATCGCCGATCTCGACCTGGCCCTGGTCACCAAGCGCAAGCGGATGATGGATTCGGTGGGCCATTACGCGCGCCCCGAGTTGCTGAGCCTGGCCATCAACCGGCGCCCGGCCCAGACCCATTTCGAGATGCCGGGTGCCCAACCCGCCTCTTCGGCAACCGCCGCTGCGCCAGTCGCCGATCCCGCGCCCGTTCCCACCTTTGTTCAGGAGTGATCCACCATGAGCCCCCAAGTCGCCTTGATGCCCGCGCCGGACACCCGGCACCTGATGAGTGAGCTGCAGTCGCTGGGCCTGCGCCTGGTCGACACCACGGCCGGCGTGGCCAGTCGACGTGGCGGTGCCGGGCCGTCAGATCACAAGGCCGTGACGGTGGACGGCCACACCATCATGGTGCCGGTCCACACCTCGACGGCCTGGACTTCGCCCTTCGTGGCTCAGGCGCCCGATGCCCAGGGGAGCAGCGTGATCACCCGCGACGCGATCCCGATTGCCAGCATCAGCTTTCCCAGGCAGCCACGCTTCTATGCGCTGCAGACCCTCGACGGCGTGCCCTATTCGCACATCGCCACATTGCACGGCGCCGATGTGCTGGCCACCACCGTGCTGCAGACCTGCATCCGCTATGAAAGCCGCAAGAAGACCTGCCAGTTCTGCGCCATCGGCCAGTCACTGGCGGCCGGCCGCACCATCGCGCACAAGACCCCGCAGCAACTGGCCGAGGTGGCCCGCATGGCGGTGCTGCTCGACGGTGTGAAGCACATGGTGCTGACCACGGGCACGCCCAACGCCACCGACCGGGGCGCGGCCATCCTGTGCGACAGCGCCCGGGCCATCAAGGCGGCGGTCGACCTGCCCATCCAGGGCCAGTGCGAGCCACCCGATGACGACGCCTGGTTCGCCCGCATGAAGGCGGCCGGCATCGACACCCTGGGCATGCACCTCGAGGCCGTCACGCCCGCGGTGCGCGAACGCATCATGCCCGGCAAGGCCTCGGTGCCGATCGCGCGCTACCTGAGCGCGTTCGAGGCCGCCGTGCAGGTCTTCGGCCGGGGCCAGGTCAGCAGCTACATCCTGGCCGGTCTGGGCGACAGCCGCGAGGCCATCCTGGACATGAGCGCGCGCCTGGCCTCGATGGGGGTCTATCCCTTCGTGGTGCCCTTCGTGCCCATCAGCGGCACCCCGCTGGAGAGCCACCCCGCACCCAACCCCGAGTTCATGCGCTCGGTGCTCGAGCCCCTGGGCCAGATCGTGCGCGAGGCCGGCCTGCGCTCCAGCGACATCAAGGCGGGTTGCGGCAAGTGCGGCGCCTGCTCGTCGATGTCGGTCTACGAATCCTGAACCCTGTCCACAGACGCCACGGAGGCCCCCATGAACCGCCTGAACCATGCGACACCGATTTCACCCGAGCCGGGGAGGATCGCCCCCCCGGCGTGCCCGTCCTTCCATGTGCGCCAGGCTGTGTTCGACCACGAGATCGAACAGGCCATGGCCTTGCGGCGGGCCGTGTTCTGCGACGAGCAGGCGCTGTTCAAGGGCAGCGACCGGGATGACATCGACAGGCAGGCCCGCCTGCTGATCGCGGCAGCCTGCGACGTGCAGTCGGGCCACGGCAGCGTGCTCGGCACGGTGCGCCTGCATGAGGCGTCGCCGGGGCTGTGGTGGGGTTCCCGGCTGGCGGTACAACGATCCATGCGCCGCCAGGCCAGGCTGGGTGAGCAACTGATCCGCCTGGCCGTCTGCACGGCCCATGGCCTGGGCTGCGAGACCTTTCTGGCCCACGTGCAGGTGCAGAACGTGCCCCTGTTCGAGAAGCTGCATTGGCGCTCGCTGGACACCTCGCTGGCTCATGGTCGCGAGCACCACCTGATGCAGGCCGATCTGGCGCATTACCCGCCTTGCC
>RXJO01000230.1:0-10147 GCA_003987795.1 Curvibacter sp. | reverse complement strand
ATGGGCTTTTTCGTCCAGGCCGGAGGCCAGCCATGAGCGCCTTGACCGAACTCGTTGCCGCGCTGCGCGACAGCCGCGGCTTTGCCCACAAGCGCGACATCAGCGCGGTGGTCGACTGCTTTGACGACCTGCTCGTGCACGGCGTGGGCCAGATGGACCAGGCCGTGCCCCTGGGTGACGACTGTGCCGCACTGCCCGATGGTCACGGTGGCTATCAGTTGCTGGCCATCGAAGGCCTGGTGGAAGACTTCATCACCCGCATGCCCTGGTTTGCGGGCTACAGCAGCGTGATGGTCAACATCAGTGACATCCATGCCATGGGCGGCCGGCCCACGGCGGTGGTCAATGCCCTGTGGGCGCAGGGGGCGGGCGCCGACACCCAGAAGATGCTGGCCGGCATGGCGGCCGCCTCACAACGCTATGGCGTGCCCATTGTGGGCGGGCACAGCAACCTGCGCTCGGAACGGCCTCAACTGGCGGTCTCCATCCTGGGCCATGCCCGCAAGTTGCTCAGCAGCTTCCGGGCTCGCCCGGGCGATCAATTGCTGATGGCGGTGGACCTGCGCGGCCAGTGGCAGGAGCCGTTTCCGTACTGGAACGCCTCCACCGAGGCGCCCGCCGAGCGCCTGCGCGCTGACCTGGAGTTGCTGCCCGAAATCGCCGAGGCGGGCCTGTGCGAGGCCGCCAAGGACATCAGCATGGCCGGCACCCTGGGCACGGCCCTGATGCTGCTGGAGTGCTCGGGCGTGGGGGCCATCGTCGATCTGGACGCGATCCCCCGGCCCGAGGGCGTGCCCCTGCTGCGTTGGTTGACTGCGTTTCCGAGCTATGGATTCATCCTCAGTGTGCGGCCCGAGCATGTGACCGCCGTGCAGCAGCGCTTCGAGGCGCGGGGCCTGGCCTGCGCCGCGGTGGGTGAGGTCAAGGCCGTGCGCCAGTTGATCCTGCAGCAGGGCCCTGAATGGGCCTTGCTGTGGAACCTGGCCGAGCAGCCTTTCATCCAGGGCACACCGGCACGCGGCCTTGAGGTCAGGAGCCTGGCATGACAGCAGACTCGTTGAACATTGCTTTGCTCACCCATTCCACCAACCCGCGTGGCGGGGTGGTCCACTGCCTGGAGCTGGCCGACGCGCTCTGCGCCCAGGGTCATCAGGTGACGGTGCATGCCCCCGGTGTGCCGGGCCAGCCCCTGTTTCGGAGCAGCCGGGCCGCCGTGCGCATCCTGCCTGTGCCGGCCTCGGGCCCCAGCCTGCGTGAGGTGGTTCAGGCCCGCATCCACAGTTTTGTGCAGGGCCTGTCGGAAGCCGGGCGGCCTGACTTCGATGTGTTCCATGCCCACGATGGCATTGGCGCCAACGCCCTGCTGGCCCTGCGTCGCCAGGGCCGGATCGGGGCCTGTGTGCGCACCGTGCACCATGTGGATGCCGGCTTTGGCGACCCGGTGGTGGATGCCTGGGAGGCGCAGAGCATCCGCCAGGCCGATCGGCTGATCTGCGTCAGCGAATCCTGGGCACCCAAGCTGCGCGAGCGCTTCCAGCGCGAGGCACAGGTCATCCACAACGGGGTGGATCTGGGCCGCTTCAGCCCCGTGCCGCAGGCCCGCGATGCCGATCTGGCCCGTCGCCTGGGCCTGGGCGCCGGCCCGGTCTACCTGATGGTGGGCGGTGTCGAGGCGCGCAAGAACACCGTGGGCGCCTTGCAGGCCTTTGTGCAGTTGCGGGCCAGCGTGCCGCAGGCCCAGTTGCTGATTGCCGGTGGTGCCAGCCTGCTGGACCACGGTCCCTATCGGCAACGCTTTGAGCAGGTTCTGGCCGAGGCTGGCCTGCAGGCCGGGCCCGGCCAGCCCGTGGTGCTGAGCGGCGTGCTGGCCGATGCCGACATGCCCGCTCTGTACCGCTTGGCCACGGCGCTGTTGTTTCCATCGCTGCTGGAAGGTTTTGGTCTGGCCATCGTCGAGGCCATGGCCAGCGGCGTGCCGGTCATCGTCTCGCGGCAAGAGCCCTTCACCGATTTCCTGGGGCCCGACGACGCCTTGTGGGTGGACCCGTATTCGGCGCCCTCCATGACCGAGGCCTTGCTGCAGGTGTTGTTCCAGGGCAGGGCCCAGGCACTGCGCGAGCGGGGCCTGCCGCTGGCGCGCCGCTTTGACTGGGCCGCCGCGGCTCGTGCGCATGTTGCCCTGTATTCAGACCTGGACAGGGCGCCACGTGCCCTCGCCGAACAGCCCGCCCGATTGCTTTCCCAACCGTCTTTTTGCTGAGGAGATTCCCATGCCTGAAATGTATTTCACCGTGCAGTGGCCCGATGGCGCCCAGGAGCGCTGCTACTCGCCGTCACTGGTCATCACCGACCACCTGGCCGTGGGCGCGGACTACGCGCTGGGCGACTTCGTGGCGCGTTGCGATGCCGCCCTGAGCGAGGCCTCAGACCGGGTGCAGCAGAAATACGGCTACTTCTGCTCCAGCGCCATCGACCAGTTGGGCCAGATCAAGCACCGCGCCCAGACCTTCGAGTCAGCGCCCGCGCCCCGCGTGCAGGTGCTGGCCTTCACCCCCGGATCCCGTTGATCTTTTTCCAAGGAGCACAAGCCCATGTCCAAGCTTTTCAACAACCAGGAGCATCTGCTCGATCGGAAAGACTACCCCGTGGTGGTGGTCGGCGGGGGGCAGGCCGGTCTGTCGGTCAGCCACTACCTCAAGCAACAGGGCATCGAGCACATCGTGCTCGAAAAGAAGTTCGTCGCCCACTCGTGGGCCCAGGACCGGTGGGATACCTTCTGTCTGGTCACGCCCAACTGGCAATGCCGCCTGCCCGACTTTCCCTACGCCGGTGACGACCCTGAAGGCTTCATGCTCAAGGACCAGATCGTCGAATACGTGCAGGCCTTTGCGCTGAAGACCCGCCCCCCGGTGGTGGAGGGCGTGGCTGTGAACCGGGTCACCCGACAGGCCGACAGCGATCTGCTCGTGAACACCACGGCAGGTGACTTCCACACCCGCCACGTCATCGTCGCGACCGGTGGGTATGACCTGCCCATCATTCCGGCCTACGCCGAGCGCCTGCCCAAGTCCATCTTGCAGATCCACTCGGTGGACTACCGCAATCCCCAGCAGTTGCCCGAGGGCGAGGTGCTGGTGGTGGGCACAGGCCAGTCGGGTGTGCAACTGATGGAAGACTTGCACCTGGCCGGCCGCAAGGTGCACTTGTGCGTCGGCCCGGCGCCCCGCTCGCCGCGGGTGTACCGTGGGCGCGAATCCACGGCGTGGCTGATGGACATGGGCGTGTACGAGCTGACGGTGGACCGCCACCCCCTGGGTGACAAGGCCCGCGAACGCACCAACCACTACATGACCGGGCGCGACGGTGGCCATGAAATCGATCTGCGCAAGTTCGCCCTGGAAGGCGTGCAACTGTATGGCAGCATGGCCGACATCGACGGCAGCACGCTGCGATTCCTGCCCGACCTGGAGAAGAACCTCGACGATGCCGACGAGGTCTACATGGGCATCCGCCGCGACATCGATCGTCACATCGCCGCGCAGGGCATCGATGCCCCGGTCGAGCCGGATTTCGTCAAGGTCTGGCGTCCCGAGCAAGAGGTGCTGAGCCTGGACGCAGAGGCCACAGGCATCACCACCATCATCTGGGCGATTGGCTTCCGGCCCGATTACCGCTGGATCGAACTGCCGGCCTTCGACGGTCGAGGCCACCCCAAGTACGAGCGTGGCGTGTCGCCCGTGCCAGGGCTGTACTTTCTTGGCCTGCCCTGGCTCAACACCTGGGGTTCGGGTCGCTTCCTGGGCATTGCCGAAGACGCACAGCACCTGGCGCACGTGATCGCCCAGCGTGAAGTGGCCGCTGCACAGGCCTGGCAAAGAGAGCCCTTGGCCGTCTGAAGGCTTCGTCGCACACCGTGCGTTTGGCCGGCGGCCAGCGCCTTCATCTCGCCAGGGGCTGGATCTCGGTGATGATCAGCTTGCCGCCTTCGTCCGTCGCCATGAACCGGATCTTGTCGCCGACCTTGAGAGGGGCCAGAAGCGCTTTGTCTCTGGCGGTGAACACCATGGTCATGCCCGGCATGTCCAGGTGCTGGATGTCGCCGTGCTTGATCGTGACCTTGCCGGTGCCAGGATCGATCTTCCTGACTTCGCCATCGGTCAGTGACGCGGGCGTTGCTGAAGTGGCTGTCTTGTTTGGGGCAACAGCGTTCTGTGCTGAGGCGGCCACCGGCAGGCAACTGCCCAGCGTGAGGGCGCAGATCGCCAGGATGTGAGTCGGTTTCATTTTTTTCTCCTGAGAGGGGCGGGCTGTCTTCAATGCCCGGTGTGGGCTGCGGGCTTGCGCACCTGCACCTCGGTGGGGGCCTTCGGCTTCTGGGCCAGTGGCATGGATTGGCCGCCTTCAGCACTGAAGCGGGCGGGCTGCGTCAAGGGCCCTGTGTATTCGTGGGCGACCGTGCCGGGGGGGTGTTGGTACCAACCCGGGTCTTTGTAGTCGCCCGGCTTTTGATCCTTGCGAACCTTCAGAACGCTGAACATGCCGCCCATCTCCACGGGGCCGAACGGACCTTCTCCCGTCATCATGGGAGCGGTGTTGTCCGGGATGGGCATCTCCATCTCGGACATGTCTGACATCCCCCGCTCCCCCATGACCATGTAGTCGGGGATGAGCTTGTTGATCTTCTTGGCCAGGCCACTGTGATCCACCCCGATCAGATTGGGCACGTTGTGCCCCATGGCATTCATCGTGTGGTGGCTCTTGTGGCAATGGAGCGACCAGTCGCCTTCCTCGTCGGCCACGAATTCGAGTTGACGCATCTGCCCCACGGCCACGTCGGTGGTGACCTCGGGCCAGCGCGCTTGCAGCGGGACGGGTCCGCCATCGGTGCCCGTCACCCGGAACTCATGGCCGTGCAGGTGCATGGGGTGGTTGGTCATCGTCAGGTTGCCGACCCGGATGCGCACCTTGTCGCCAAGCCGCACATTGAGCGAGTCGATGCCCGGAAACACCCGGCTGTTCCAGGCCCACAGATTGAAGTCCAGCATCGTCATCGTCTTGGGGGTGTAGCTGCCCGGGTCGATGTCGAACGCGTTGAGCAAAAAGCAGAAGTCGCGTTGCACCTCATCGATCAGCGGGTTCTTGGCCTTGGGGTGGGTCACCCAGAAGCCGTACATGCCCATGGCCATCTGGACCATCTCGTCGGCATGCGGGTGGTACATGAAGGTCCCTGGCCGACGGGCGACGAATTCATAGACAAAAGTCTTGCCCGGTGCAATGGCGGCTTGGGTCAGGCCGGCGACGCCGTCCATGCCGTTTGGCAGTCGCTGCCCATGCCAGTGAACAGCATGGTGTTCCGGCAGCCTGTTGGTGACAAAGATCCGCACCCGATCACCCTCGACCACCTCGATCGTGGGGCCCGGGCTCTGACCGTTGTAGCCCCACAGATGCGCCTTGAAGCCTGGGGCCATCTCCCGGACCACGGGTTCGGCGACCAGGTGGAACTCTTTGACGCCCTGATTCATGCGCCACGGCAAGGTCCATCCGTTCAGGGTCACGACCGGGTTGTAGGGGCGCCCACTACCGGGAACCAGGGGGGGCATGGTGTCAGCCGAGGTCTGGAGGACGGGTTCGGGCAAGGCGGCCAGGGCCACCCGGCTCACGGCCGCAGCGGCAAGCGCCCCCCCGGTCAGGCCCGCGTGCTTGAAAAATGCTCGTCTGGAAGTCATGTTGTTCGCCTCGGGGGGATCAGTGTCCGGTGTCGTTGCCGGCATTGGAGCCGCCCGACACCGACAGGGCGGTGGGGATGGGACGTCCGATCAAGGACGACTGAAGCGCGGCATCGGCCAGCCAGAACTGCTGTTCGGCCCGGATGGCGCTGAGCACGGTATTGACCTGGTCGCGGGCGTCGGCGAGCAGCTCGAACACGCCGATGATCATCCCGTTGTAGCGCAGCTGGTTCTCCTCGGAGATCACCTTGCGCACGGGGATGACTTCATCTCGGAAATGCCGGGCGATGTCATGGGCCGTGCGATAGGCGGAGTAGCTTTCTCGCAGGCTGGAGCTGGCGGATCGGATCGTCGCCTCCAGCTGGTTGGCCGAGGCGATCGTGCGCGCATTCCAGGCCTCTCGCTGCAGGCCTCCCCAGTCGAAGATGGGCAGTCGAACGCCGATCTCATAGCCCCGCTGATCGGTCCGCGTGCCCGCCGTGCCGCCCGATGGGGTGGTGCTGGTGTTGCGGCGCGCCGTCAGCTCGATGTCGGTGAAGCTGGTCACCCTGTTCAGGCCCTGAGACCGGCCCGCCGACTCGAACGCGCTTTGCGCCAGCCTGACGTCCAGGCGGGACCGGCTGGCCAGTTGCCCCACCATGCTGGGCGACAGCGCCTCTTGGGGCAGTTCAGGCAGGCGGTCTGGCAGTTGCAGCTGCAGTGCCTGAGACTCGCTCAAGCCCAACAGCCGCACCAGCTCTTCGCGGTTGGCGGTCGCCTCGTGGCCGGCCGCGGCCAGTCGCGCCGCGGAGTCGGCATAGAAAGCCTGTTCTCGGGCCCGGGTGAGGCGGTTGTAATTGCCGACCGACTGCATCCGCCGCGCCAGTTCGGCACTGGCTTCGGCACTCTCGTACACCTGCTGGGCGTACATCCAGGTTTGCCGGCTGGCCACGGCACGCACCCAGGCCTGGCGCACTCGGGTGACATGATCGACCACCTCGGCCGTGAGGCGGAGCTGGGCTTGTTCGATGCGGCGTTGCGCGATGCCCTGGCGAGCCGGCAAGCTCAGCACATCGAGCAGGCCGAAGGACAGGGCGCGGTTCAGTTCCAGGTCGCTGCCGGCGCTCAGGCGCTCCAGGCTGAACACCGGGTTGGCGATGCGACCGCTCTGCGCGGCCGTGGCCGAATCGGCCCAGGACTGCGCCAACAAGGCCTGCAAAGCCGGGCTGTTGAGCAAACCCAGCTGCACGGCCTCTTGCTGGCCCAGCGGCTGGTTCAGCAGCCGGGCTGAAGCGTCGGCGCGCCGGGCCTTTTCTTCGGCGGTCTGGGCCAGGGTGAGTTGGCCTGCGGTGAAATCCGTGGCTTCTGCGTTGACACGGTCCAGGCTTTGCTGCAACGAGACGCCGGCACATCCGGACAAGGCCGCCGCCGCCACCGCGAGCACCGCGAACCAGCACGTGCGTGAATGAGGCATGGCATGGCTCATGGCTTCGTCCCTCCATGCGCGCCGGCGGGCGCAGCCTCGTCGGATCGCTCTTTGGCGTAGGCGCGCCAGCCGCCCAGGCGTTGAACGCGATCATTGGCCTCGCGCCAGGGTTGAACCGCCTGCTCGCTGTAGGCCTGGTACTGGCTGATCGATGATCGGTACTGCAAGGGCTGGGTCAAAATGGGAGCGATGGCGGGGGGCTGGCTGGGCATGGGCGTCTGGGCGGCCGCGGCGTTGGCCAGCCAGGCCAGCATCAGAAGCCACCGGGGCCTGACGAACTGAAATGGCATGGACGGGTTCCTCTTGCTGATCTTTCGAAGCACGGCGCCATTCTGAGGTAGGCAAGCTGTCAGAAACCCGCCTGCAAGATGACATGTTTGTCATCTTCAGCCCGGGCGGGCCGGGAGGCGGCACACTAGGGCCAGCACAGAAACTGGAGCGAGGCTTGTGAAGATCTTGATCGTTGAAGATGAGCCCAAGACGGGTGAGTACCTTCAGCAGGGCTTGACCGAAGCCGGGTTCGTCGTGGACCTGGCCCGGGATGGCATCGACGGCCTGCACATGGCCCAGGGGCTGGACTACGACCTGGTGATCCTGGATGTGATGTTGCCGGGGCTCAATGGCTGGGAGGTGCTTCAACGGCTGCGGGCCCGTGGCCAGCACATGCCGGCCATGTTCCTGACGGCCCGTGATCAAGTGGAAGATCGTGTGAAGGGCCTCGAGTTGGGCGCTGACGATTACCTGGTCAAGCCCTTTTCATTTGCCGAACTGCTGGCGCGTGTGCGCACCATCCTGCGCCGAGGGCGCAGCGGCCAGGAGGTCACGACCCTCAAGGTGGCTGATCTGGAGCTCGACTTGCTGCGGCGCCGTGTTTCGCGCGCCGGCCGGCGGGTCGACCTGACGGCCAAGGAGTTCGGCCTGCTCGAATTGCTGATGCGGCGTCACGGCGAGGTCCTGCCCCGCTCGCTGATCGCTTCGCAGGTGTGGGACATGAACTTCGACAGCGACACCAATGTCATCGAGGTCGCTGTACGCCGCCTGCGCAGCAAGATCGACGAGGGTCAGACCGTGAAGCTCATCCAGACCGTGCGCGGCATGGGCTATGTGCTCGAAGTCCCGCAGGAGCCTTGAAATGCTGCGACGCCTCTCGCTGACCGTTCGCCTGACGGTCTTCTTCACCGCGGTCGCGGCGATGGTGGTGCTGGGACTGGGGGGGCTGGTCTTTGCGGCCTCCGACCAACATTTCGTAGAGCTCGATCAGATCACGCTGCAGGACAAGCGCCAGTTGATCGAGCACCTGCTGGCCCATGCCCAGTCGGCAGAAGACGCCCAGGCGCGCTTGAACGAGGCCTTGAACCACCACCACGGTCTGTCGGCGACCGTGGTCACGCCGGGCGGCGACAGCTTGTTCCGGTCCGATGGCTTTGTGCCCTTGCCCCAGGTGCCTGCTTTGAGCACCCGACCGGACACCGAGTCGGTGCTGGAGCTGGGTTCGCCCGATGGCCGGGCCTTGCGGGCGCTGCTGTTCAAGGCCCGAGCCGGCTACCTGGCGGGCGACTCACTGGCGGTCACCCTCGAGATGGACACGGCCCACCATGCGCAGTTTCTGGCCGATCTGCGCTGGCGCCTGACGCTTTACGCCTTGCTGGCCATCGTGGTCAGCGGCCTGCTGGGTTGGCTGGCGGCCCACCACGGCCTGGCGCCGCTCCACTCCATGAGAGCCCGTGCCGCCGGGGTCAGCGGGCAGCAACTGAGCGAGCGCATGCCCGTGGACGCGGTGCCCGTGGAAATGGCCGAGCTCGCCCGCGAGCTGAACCGGATGCTCGACAGGCTGCAGAGTGATTTCACGCGCCTGCAGGATTTTTCGTCGGATCTGGCGCATGAGCTGCGCACCCCCATCAGCAATCTGCTGACCCAGACCCAGGTCACGCTGTCGATGGACCGCGATGCCGCCACCTACCGCGACATCCTGGCCTCGAACGCCGAAGAGTTGCAGCGCCTGGCCCGGATGGTGGCCGACATGTTGTTCCTGGCCAAGACCGAGCGCGGCGTCCAACTGCCCCGCCAGGAAAACTTCTCCGCCTTGCACGAGGTCGAGGCGCTGCTGGAGTTCTATGAAGCCTTGGCCGAGGAGAAAGGCATCCGCATGAGCGTGGCGGGCCAGGGCGACATCCAGGGCGATCCGCTGATGTTCCGTCGTGCGGTCAGCAACCTGCTGTCCAATGCCCTGCGCCACGCGCCTGAGGGGGGCCAGGTCCAGGTCATGATCGACAGCACGGGACCAAGCACCGACATCACGGTCGAGAACACCGGCGAAGACATCGACCCGCAGGTGCTGTCGCGTCTCTTCGATCGATTTTTCCGCGTCGATCCGGCACGGCACCGTTCAGAGTCCGATGGCGCGGGTCTGGGCCTGTCCATCACCCAGGCGATCGTGCAGGCGCATGGTGGCACCGCCTCGGCCAGCTCGGTGGACGGGCGCACCCGTTTCACGCTGAGCTTTCCCCGCCAGGCCTAGGGACAGGCCCTGGCGTCCGGCAGCGCCGCCGCCTCAGATCAATGCCACCTGCCGCTGCAGGTGCTCGGCCACCCGGCCCAAGGCCAGGCGCACGGGGTGGACCGCGGCCTCCAGGGTGCTGTCGCCCAGCCACTCGTCTTCCCTGAAAAACACCTGGCACAGGTCGATGCGGGCCGTCCAGGCCCCTGAGGGCGCAGCCGAACCGCTGGCAGACCGGACATCAAAGCCGTCCTCTTCACTGCGCAGCAGGCACCAGCCCGATGCGGCGCCCATCTGCACCGGTGCGACAAAAGAGAAGCCCTGAGCCGGCGCATTCACGGCCTGTAGGCCCTGGCCGCTCAATTGCCAGCCGCGCCCGGTGTCGTGGGCCTGCAGCCGGTGCAGGCCCAGGG
The DNA here is from genome assembly GCA_003987795.1 of Curvibacter sp. GTDB lineage: Bacteria > Pseudomonadota > Gammaproteobacteria > Burkholderiales > Burkholderiaceae_C > Curvibacter. The sequence goes on along the minus strand of RXJO01000230.1, from coordinate 46 downwards.
GCAGAGGCACGGTGGCTGCCCGATCGCCGCTCAGCAGATCGGGCAG
>RXJO01000497.1 GCA_003987795.1 Curvibacter sp. | reverse complement strand
GCCTTGATCAGGGGGCCGGCACTGGCCACGGTGTCAAAGGTGGCCTCGACCTCGCCCGACATCAGGGCGGTGCTCACCTGGGCGCTGCCCTTATAGGGGATGTCCTGCAGGGTGACGCCGGCGCTCAAGCCCAGCAGCAGGCCGGCCAGGTGGGGGGCGGTGGCGCTGCCGTAGGTGGCGTAGCGCACCGAGCCTGGTTGGCGCCGGGCCGCAGTCAGCAACTCCGGCAAGGTCTTGAAAGGCGATTGGGCCGGCACCACCACCACCAGGGGTGCCCGGGCCAGCACGGCGACCGCGCTCAGATCCTTGAACGGGTCGTAGTTCAGCCTGGGTTTCAGGGCTGGGTTCACCGAGAAGGTGGTCGAGCCCGATACCAGCAAGGTGTAGCCGTCCGGTGCTGCCCGGGTCACGGCCTCGGTGCCGATCAGGGTGGAGGCACCGGGTTTGTTGTCGATCACCACGGCCTGGCCCAGGCGGGGGGCCAGGGCCTGACCCATGGCCCGCCCCACGATGTCGGTGCCGCCGCCCGGCGGGAAGGGCACCACGATGCGCACCGATCGGCTGGGCCAAGGCTCGGTGCTCGCGAGGGCGGTCTGGCTCAGACTGGCACAGCCGGTCAGGGCGATCAGGGAGAGGGCGCAGCGGCGTTTCATGGTGTTCCTTTGATGCCGCGGCAGGGGCGGCGGTGCACGACGGCAGGATGAATGAGAAGTGGCTGGCCTCCATTAGAAGCCGATCGAGGGTTTGTCAGGGCATGAAATCTGCTTGCCTTCATTAGAGAATTCACAAGGCAACGTTGCCTTGATCAGAACGTTGAATGCCAGAGGACCCCCGTGAAACTGCCCTTGTTCAGCCTGCCCTTGCGTTACTTTGTGGTGGTGGCCCGCACCCACAGCGTGAGCGAGGCGGCCCGCCAGCTGCATGTCGCCGCCTCGGCCGTGAGCCGCCAGATCAGCCTGCTGGAAGACGCGCTCGGCCTGGCCCTGTTCGAGCGGGCCCATCGGGGCATGAAGCCCACCCCCGCAGGGGAACGCCTTTTGGCTCACCTGACGTCTGCCACCGAAGAGGGGCGTTTCGTGCTGGAGCAGTTGGGCGGGCTGGCAGGTCGGGTGCGGGTGCGTCTGGCCTGTACCGAGGGCTTTGCCTCAGGTTTCGTGGCGGGTGCCTTGCAGGCTTTTCGGCAGGCCCACCCGGGCGCTCAGCTGGCGCTGCAGGTGGTGGCCCCCGACCAGGTCAATCATTTGCTGCGCCAGGGGGAGGTCGATCTGGGACTCAAATACAGCCTCAGCCCCGAAAAGGATGTCGAGGTGCTGCACACCGTGCTGGCCCCGGTGCTGGCCGTGATGCGCCCCACCCACCCGCTGGCAGGTCGGCCCCGGGTGCGCCTGGGCGAGGCGGTGCGTTACCCCTTGCTGCTGGGGGAGCCCGGGACCACCAGCCGCCGTCTGTTCGACCAGGCGTGTGCCTTGCAGGGCTTGCAGTACGCCCCGGCCCTGGTGAGCAATTTCTCGCCCGCGCTGCTGTCGATGATGGGGGAGCAGGATCTGTTGCCTGCAGGCTTTCTGACGGTCTCGCATGCGGTGCAGCAAGGGCTGCTCAAGGCCTTGCCATTTGCCGAGCCTGGCCTGCAGCAGCGGCGCCTGTGCTTGCTGGCGCAGAGTGGTCGAACCCTGCTGCCCCCGGTGCAGGCGCTGGCCGAGATGATGGTGGCCGGCCTGGGCCAGTTCGGCAAACGCAAGGTCAGGGTCAGGGCACCGCGTCGTGCAACCGTGGCCGGGGATTCCGTCCTTGGCTAACATGTCAGCCCTGTTGTTTCCCGACCCGGCAGGGCTCGGTTCATCTCATGGCCAAGAAAGAACACGTTTCAGAAACACCCGCCACCCAGTGGCTCAAGGCCCATCGGGTGGCCTACACCGAGCATCCCTATGACTACCTGGAACACGGCGGGGCCCTGCACAGCGCCGAGGTGCTGGGGCAGGACCCCTATACCGTGGTCAAGACCCTGATCATGCAGGACCAGGATGCCAAGCCGCTGGTGGTCCTGATGCACGGCAACCGCAAGGTGTCGACCAAGAACCTGGCCCGCCAGATCGGCGCCAAGTCGGTTGAACCCTGCACCCCCGAGGTGGCCAACCGCCACAGCGGCTACCTGGTGGGGGGGACCTCGCCTTTCGGCACCCGCAAGCAGATGCCGGTCTACATCGAGGAGACCATCCTGGCCCTGCCTCGCATCTGCATCAATGGCGGGCGCCGGGGGTTTCTGGTCGGCATCGACCCGCAGGTGTGTGTCGATCCCTTGGGGGCCCGGCCGGTGCATTGCGCGCTGGCAGAATGAGTGTCTGGATCCTGACCGGGGGCAATCGCCTGCCGGTCAGGGCATTTCGCAGATTGCACTGAGGTAGAACAAGTTGGAGATTCTTTACACACTGGCGGCCACGTTGTTGGCCTACCTGCTCGGTTCACTGTCTTTTGCGGTCATCGTGAGCCAGGTCATGGGCCTGAACGACCCGCGCACCTATGGCAGCAAGAATCCGGGGGCCACCAATGTGCTGCGCTCAGGCAGCAAGGCCGCCGCCGCTGTCACCCTGTTGCTGGACGCGCTCAAAGGTTGGCTGCCGGTCGTGCTGGTGCGCTGGTATGGTCGACGCTGGGGGCTGGAGGACGGTACGGTGGCCCTGGTGGGACTGGCGGCATTCCTGGGGCACCTGTATCCGGTGTTTTTCCGCTTTCAGGGCGGCAAGGGGGTGGCCACCGCGCTCGGCGTCTTGTTCGGGGTGGATGCATTTCTGGGCTTGGCGGCTGGGGCCATCTGGCTGTTCATGGCCGTGGTGTTCCGTTACTCCTCGCTGTCCTCGCTGACGGCGGCCGTGGCGGCGCCCCTGGTCTATGTGCTGGCCAGCGGTACGGCCTGGTATGCCGAGACGCCGGAGTTGCTGGCCCTGGCGGCCATGGCGGCCTTGCTGGTCTATCGGCACCGTGAAAACATCCAGCGTCTGCTGGCGGGGACCGAGTCGCGCCTGGGGCAGAAGAAAAAGGCCTGAGCCCGGCGCCTGGGGCGTCGCCCCTTCAGGCGCTGCGAGGCAGTTGGGAGCGCGCCACCGAGATCATCACGGCGTGGTTGATCATCAGGCTGATCGCATCGGAGGGCACCGCCGCCTGGATGCGCTGCTCGCCGAGGGCGATGTTGCGCAGACGTGGGTGGGGGTAGGGTTCGCCGCGTGGGTCGATCAGGCTGGCCACCAGCGGCTGGTTGAGTTGGGAGGTCCGTCGCAGCACCACGGCCAGATCCTGGTTCTCGAGCCGGACGTAGGTGCCTGGCGGGCACAGGCCCACATGGCGCACCAGCGCCTGGGCCACGTCGTCGTGGCGACCCTGGCTGGCGCTGATGACCGCGCGCAGCGAGTCAGTCACGCTTCTGCCGGGGCGTGAGCGCCGAGGGCTGATCATGGCGGCGTAACGGTCGATCACCTGCAGGATGTGGGTGAGACGCTGCACCGGATCCGGAACGCTGCCGGGCAGCGTCATCGGCAGGTTTTCATGGTGGGAGGCCACGATGGCCAGCCAGAGCTCATCCTTGATGCCCACGCGTGCCAGCAGCATGCAGCTTTTGACCGAGTGGGCATCGATGTTGGTCTGTTGCTCGACCGAGGGGCGCGTGGTCTGTTCGGCCAGCTCATCTTGCAGTGCCGTCATGGCGATGTTCATCGTCAGGGCCGCTGCCACCAGGCTGTCGCGCTGCTCGGCTGGAAGATGCAGCTCCAGGGCGATGATGTGGCACAGCGCCGCACACACCAGGGAGTGGGTGGTGCTGTAGCCGGCGATCGAGGTCCCGGCCATCTGGAACAGCAGGTACAGCGCTGTATCGGCATCTTCCTCGAGCAGGTCCTGCATCCAGCGGTCGTGTTGCCGGACCTTCTGATGGAAGCCGTCGACGTTCTCTGGCACGGCCAGAAGCATGCCCAGGCCTGACTCCAGGTCACTCCATTGGCTCAGCAGGTCCTCATAGCTTTCGCTGGGGCCATCCTGGGCCAGGTGCATGGGCAGGGTATCGCCGCTCACAGCCGCTTTTCCAGCACCATCTGGTCACTGACCCGGTGCATCTGGAATCGATTGAGGAAGCTGTTGCCCAGCAACACCATGGGCATGGCGGTCGGGGTGACCACGGCCTCGACGTCAAAAACCTCGACATCGCCGATGCGCACACTCTGGAGTTGGATGCGCCAGCCCTGAGCGGTGCCATTGGCCGTCTGCATCTGGACCGGCTGGCCGCCCAGGAAGGGCAGGCCCATGCGTTCTGCGTCGGCGCGGCCGATGGACACCACGGTGGCACCGGTGTCGACCACGAACTGCATCAACTGGCCGTTGATGCTGCCCTGGCTTTTGAAGTGCCCGGCGCTGTCTGAGGTGAGCGTGATGCGTCTGCCGTTGGCCGGGCGAGGCCCGCCGGCACCCGTCTTGACCTGCACCGGGGACTCGCCCAGTCGAAGGGTGAAGCGCTGGCCATCCTGCTCCAGCAGGGCACTGTCCTTGTCGAGCGATATCAGTCGCACGCCTTGCACCGTTTCGCCCGGGGCTACCGCCTTGGGCGCAGAGGCCCCCACCAGCAGCAGGGCCCTGCCACCCAGGATGCCCGACAGCACCACCTGGCCGGCGGCGGGCAGGCTCAGCCCCGAGACCAAGCCCATCAGGGCCAGGCCGACAAGGCGGGGCCGCAATGGGGTGGACGGCAGGGACCGAGGGGGCATGCGCAGCAGATCAGTCGCGGAAGTTGTTGAAATCGACCGGGATGTCGGTGATGTCCTTGCGGATCAGGGCCATGGCGGTCTGGAGGTCATCGCGCTTGGCGCCGGTGACGCGCACGGCATCGCCCTGGATGGCGGCCTGGACCTTGAGCTTGCTGTCCTTGATCAGCTTCTGGATCTTCTTGGCGGCTTCGGATTCGATGCCGTTGCGCACCTTGACCACCTGCTTGACCTTGTCGCCGCCGATCTTCTGGACAGCGCCCTTGTCGAGGAAGCGCACGTCCACGTTGCGCTTGGTCAGCTTGTTGCGCAGGATGTCCTCGACCTGGTCGAGTTGGAACTCGGCGTCGCCAAAGAGGGTGATTTCTTTGTCCTTGAGTTCGATCGCGGCCGAAGTGCCTTTGAAATCAAAGCGGGTGCTGATTTCCTTGGCCGCGTTTTCAACGGCATTTTTGACTTCCACCAGATTGGCTTCGCAGACAGTATCGAATGAGGGCATGACAGGATGAACCGGGGCAAATGAGACAATATCGCCGATGTTAGTCGAGAAAAATGTCCCGCTCCAGCCATACAACACCTTCGGGATCGCGGCCCGTGCCCAGACCCTGGTGCGTGTGCGTGCCCAGGCCGACCTGAACGAACTGATGGCCGACCCCGAACTGGGCCCGGCCCCCAAATGGGTGTTGGGCGGGGGCAGCAACATCGTGCTCACGGGGGATGTGCGCGATGTGGTGCTGAAGATGGAGATCAAGGGCCTGCGCGTCCTGGACGAGACGCCCCGGGCCTGGATCGTCGAGGCCGGCGCGGGCGAGGCCTGGCACGACACGGTGGCCTGGACACTGGACCAGAACCTGCCCGGCCTGGAGAACATGGCCCTGATCCCGGGCACGGTGGGCGCGGCCCCGGTGCAGAACATCGGCGCCTACGGCGTCGAGTTGCAGGACCGTTTCGAGTCACTCGATGCGTTTGACCTGCTGACCGGGCAGACCTTCACCCTGGAGGCCGCTCAATGTGCTTTCGGCTACCGCGATTCGGTGTTCAAGCACCGGGCGCCAGCCTCGCCGCAGGACGCCGCGCTGCCTTTGGGCCTGGGCCTGGCCGGGCGTGCGGTGATCACCCGGGTCCGATTGCGTTTGCCCAAGCCCTGGAAGCCTGAGCTGGGCTACCTGGACCTGGAGAGGCGTCGTGTGCAGGCGGGAGTCGAGCGGCCCGAGCCCCGCCAGATCTTCGACTGGGTGTGCGAGATCCGTCGTGGCAAGTTGCCTGATCCGGCCGAGGTGGGCAATGCGGGCAGCTTCTTCAAGAACCCCTCAGTCACCCCCGAGCAATGTGCCGACATCATTGCCCGTGAGCCCCGCATCGTGCATTACCCCATGGCCGACGGCAGCATCAAGCTGGCCGCGGGCTGGCTGATCGACGCCTGCGGCTGGAAGGGCAAGTCGGTGGGCAAGGCCGGTGTCTATGACAAGCAGGCCCTGGTGCTGGTCAACCGTGGCCATGGCGCCGACAGCGTGACCGGCGGCGAAGTGATGACCCTGGCCCGGGCCATCCAGACCAGTGTCTATGAGCGCTTCGGCATCCGGCTGGAGCCCGAGCCCGTGGTGATCTGACCTGGCACCCGGTTCTTGTTGACCGGTCTCAGGCCACCATTTTCTTGAGCGAGGCGATCACGGCCGGGCCGTTGAAGGGTTTGACGATCCAGCCCTTGATGCCTGCCGCCTTGCCGCGCTCTTTCATCGTCGGTGAGTTTTCAGTGGTCAGCATGATGATGTTGACGCTGCTGTTCTTCAGCTCGCTGCGCACTTTCTCGGCCATGGTCAGGCCGTCCATGTTGGGCATGTTGACGTCACAGATCACCAGTTTGACGGCGGGATCTGTCTTGAGTTTGCCGAGGCCGTCGCGACCGTCGACCGCAAACGAAACGTCCAGGCCGTTGGATTTGAGGAAGTCGCCGACTTCATTGCGGACGGTGCTGGAGTCATCTACCACGAGAATTTGTGCCATTGTTTTTCCTTTGTGGGTCAGAACAGTTCGAGCTCACCAGTGCCCTGCTCTGCGACGGCGGGGATCTGGAAATCGAAATCCAGGTCTTCCGATTCGCTGACGCAGAGCGTGACGAATAAAGGTGGGCTGTCTGTCACGCTGATGCGAAAGTGCCGAAGGTGGCCGTACTTGAGCACGCCCAGATGGGCTGTGCAGCGGCTGTCGATGATGTTGGGTGTGGACATGCCGACCCACGGAAAGATCGTGCCCAGATCGCGATTGACACCACCGCAACACAGGTTGCCGGCCTCGCAGATCGCGTCCAGGAACGATTGGTCCGACAGGTCTTCCATCTTCTGCCGGCTCAGGCGGGCGAAATGCTGGCGGGTGGCTGCGTTGGGGCTGAAGTGCAGCACGATCAGCATCCGAAACGTCAAAGATGCAATGCTCAGCAGGGCTGCATGAGATTCGGGCGGCAGGCGCATATCCGGCAGGGCGACCAGTTCGGTCACTTCATCGGCCGAGGGCGCCAGGGCCGCTTTCATCCCGAGCATCACCATGTTGTCGAAGCCTGCCTTGGCTCGGCTGCTGATCATGCTGCGACGTCCTGCTCACTCAACAGATTCAGAATCTTGCGGTTCTGCAGTTCCAGCCCCGTGACGGCCCCGACAATCATCTTGCCGCTGGCCTGCATGTCCTGGAAGGTGGTGGTGGTGATGAGATCGTTTTCATACAGGCTGCTGCGGAAATCCTGCGCCAGCTTCTCGGCTCGCACCGACAGCGAACGCATCTCATCGGCCACAACCGCAAAGCCGCGCCCCATGGCCCCGGCACGCGCCGCCTCGATCGAGGCGTTGAGCGCGACGATCACGAGCTGGCGCACGATGGAGGCGAATTCGTCGTTCTTGTTGTGCATGGCCCGGTTGTGGCCCAGCAGGAAGTCCATGCTGGCGTGCCAGCGTTCGTAGGTCTTGCCCACGTTGCGAAGTTCGACGATGGATCGGTCCAGCGTGCCGCATTGGCCTGCGATCTGGGTCTGCACCTGACTGGCCTGGGATTGGCTGCTCGTCAAGCGCAGTTGTTGCTCGCCGATCAGCGCGCGCTCGCGTGAATCCCATTGCCTTCGTGTCTCTTGCAGCTGCTGCTCGAGGTCTCCAATTCGACCCTTCAATTCTTCGATGGTCGTCTGGGCGTTCTGTTCGCTTTCCTCAACCCATTGGCGAGGCACCATGGTCCGCAGAGATGCTTGCAGGCTGCGCATGCGCCAGGCCAGCAACAGGCTCAGAATGATGGCGCCCGTGAGGAGGGTCAGCATCAGCGTAGTGTTCATCTTGCTTACCTGTTCTGACTCAAGCGGTTTGGGGGCGTTGCCGAGCTGCGGCAGGCACACCCAGTGAGGCCGGTAGATGGATCACCGTTTCGAAGGGCACGAAATCGCATTGGTCCGCTTCGTTCAGCAGTTGCAGTTCAATGCGTCCACCTGCCGCCTCCACAAACATCTTCACGGCATCCATGCCCACACCTCGACCGGAAACCTCGGTCACGGTCTTGGCCGTGGAGAAGCCCGGTGCGAAGATGAGCTGGGCCAGGTCGTGGGGGCTCGGGGTCTCGCTGGCATCGAGCAGGCCTTGCTCGATCGCCTTGTCACGAATGCGCTGCAAGGCCAGGCCTTTGCCGTCGTCGCTGAGGGCGAGATGCAGGCCCTGCGCATCCAGTTGCATGTCGATCCGGATGGTGCCTGCAATGGGCTTGTCGGCTGCGACGCGGTCGAGGATGGGCTCGATGCCGTGGTCCAGGGCATTGCGCAGCAGGTGCATGAACACGTTGCGCAGCAGCGGGCCTGCAGTTGGGCGCAGCAGGACGCCGTGATCCGTCAGAGCCAGCTTCGGCGATTCCTTGCCCAGTTCGAGTGCCAAGGAGGGCAAGGATTCGAAAACGCTGCTGAGTGTCTCGTTCAAAGATTCGCAGCCCCAGGTCGCAAGCCGAGCTTTGATCTCATGAATGGCCTGCGCTGCGGCGCTGAGGTCGTTGGTGTCCACGCCCTCCAGCAGTTGCAGGGTGTGCTGGATGTCAGCCTGTGAGACGGCGTCAGCCACAGATCCGACAGGCTGCTGACCCCGTCCGAGTTTGCCGTTGTTGAGGTCTTCGTACTCCTGGAGCAGGCTGCGCGCAGCGGTGAGTTCGTCGAGGTAGCGCTCGTTGTCCCATGCCAGATCGGCCTGCTGGCGCAGGTCGTCGTAGCTTTGTTCTGCCTGATGCAGCACGTCGGTCAGGGTTTGCAGCCCGTAGGTTCGCGCATTGCCTTTGACGGTGTGCATGTTCCTGAACAGAACGCCCAATTGTTGTCGGCGGGTGACATCATCCTGGCTGGCGGCGGCTTCAAGGGTTTGCTGGTTTTCATCCAGGAACTGACGCGCACTGCCCAGAAAGTCTTTGAAGCGGTCTGGCGGCACCGACAGGATTTCTCCGATCATGGCCAGTTCGCGCTTCTGGGCATCGGCGGCTTGGGCCAGCGACTTGAGCTCGGTCACATCGCGCACGCACAGCAGCAAGCGCTCTGTGATGTCTTGTTCGTTGGTGATCGGCGACCAGATCAGGTCCAGTATCTTGACGCGCCCGTCGGGCAGCGTCTTCTCCACCTCGTGCGGCAGCAGGTGGGCATTGAAGTCAAAGTTCATGCGGTCTTCACCGAGGCAGGCCGCCACCGCGGTCTCCAACTGCGATCGGGTATCGGCGCCCAGGTTCACTCCGGCAAAGATGACGTCGATGAAATCCCGACCTGCGATGTCCTCAGTCTCAATCACCGAGCTCAGGAAGTCTGAATACTCGGGGTGGATGGTGTTGCCGTTCTCGATCGTCAAGATGCCCTGGGGCACGTTGTGCAGCATGGCGTGGATGTCGGCGGTCTTCTGGCGCACGAGGGTGGTGCTCTCTTCGATCTTCTCGATCATGGTGTTGAACGCCGTGATCGAGCGCCCCACCTCATCGAGGCGGGTGACGGGGAGGCGGTGCGTGTAGTCCTGGCTGGTCGCGATCTCGGTCATCTTAAGTTCCATGTCCTTGATCGGGTAGACCACCTGACGGTAGAGAATGCGGCCGACTGCGACCAGCAGCAGCACGGCCAGCACGGTGGTGACGCTCAGTGCGGTGGTGGTGCTGGTGAGGTGCTGATTCATGCTCTCGATGGCGGCATCCTTGCTGCGGCGCTTTTCGATCTGCAGGGTGTCGAGCAGAGCGCCTTGCTCGCGCAGGTATTGGTCGACGGTGGCGCCCATATTGGCCTCGGCCATGTCCTTCATGCCCTTGAGCTTGAAGTTGGCGGTGTCGTCAATCGCGCTGAAGTAGTTCTTGAGGCTTTCGGCGGCCTCTTTGACCAGGCCCTTCTGGGCCTTGCTGTCGGCCATCTGGAGCTGAAGGTCCAGCGCTTTCTGCAGGGTTTCCTTCTTCTGCGCGAGCTCGTCCCGGGTGCGGGCCACGGCCTGATCATCCGTGGCTGCCACCATGCTCATGGCGGCCATCTGCACATCCTTGAGTTGGCCTTGCAGCTCCACCGAATGCATTGCGCTGGGCACCACACCTTCGGTCACGTTGCGCACTTCGGTGGCACTCCCATGGGACTGGAGTACGGCAAAGGTGCCGATCGAACTCAGGGCCAGAAAGGCCAGGGTGATCAGCAACACGATGCGTTGGCGAATGTTCATGGCTGTGTCCTTCGTGAAGGTCGGGCCACCAGTTGCTCCGCGCAGGCTTGTGGCCGCACAGGGGTTGGTGGCGAGGATCTGTAGGGTGGGCCCCGCCGTTGGACGATCCTGGTGGGCGGATCGGCCTGTGGCTGGGTCAGGCCATCGATCTTTCCGGGATGTCATGACCCGCCGATGGCGAAACCATGACGGCTTCATGAATCGACGAAGTTCGTCGGCCGATGGCGGTAGCTTCGGTGATGTTTGTGACTATTTGTTTGTCTGGACTGATGGGGGGACCAGATCTGGTGATGTCGGTGATGCGCTCGGGAGCAAGCGATGCAGGGACGAAAAAAAAGCCAGTCGGCGCATGGCCGCTGGCTTTGGCAAGGTCGCCCGAGGTGGGCGCCAGAGGGGGATCAATCCTGCTTGCGTGGCAGCGAAGGCAGGGGTGAGTTGCCGCCCAGCGACAGCAGGCCGGCACTGGTGTAGATGCCCAGTTTGTCGCGGGTGTCGACGATGTCGAGGTTGCGCATGGTCAGCTGGCCGATGCGGTCAGCCGGGGAGAAGGGGGCGTCCTCGACCTTCTCCATCGACAGGCGTTCCGGCGCGTAGGTCAGGTTGGGGCTTTCGGTGTTCAGCAGCGAGTAATCGTTGCCGCGGCGCAGCTCCAGCGTGACGGTACCCGTCACAGCGCGAGCCACCCAGCGCTGGGCGGTCTCGCGCAGCATGATGGCCTGCGGGTCGAACCAGCGGCCCTGGTAAAGCAGACGGCCCAGCTTGAGGCCATTGAGACGGTACTGCTCGATGGTGTCTTCGTTGTGGATGCCGGTGACCAGGCGTTCGTAGGCAATGTGCAACAGGGCCAGGCCAGGGGCTTCGTAGATGCCACGGCTCTTGGCCTCGATGATGCGATTCTCGATCTGGTCGCTCATGCCCAGGCCATGGCGGCCACCGATGCGGTTGGCTTCCAGGATCAGCTCGACCGGGTCGTTGAATTGCACGCCATTGAGGGCCACAGGTTGGCCTTCTTCGAAGGTCACGCTGACCTCTTCGCGCTTGACCTCGACATCGTCGCGCCAGAAGGCCACGCCCATGATGGGGTTGACGATGCGGATGCCGCTGTTGAGGTTCTCCAGATCCTTGGCCTCGTGGGTGGCACCCAGCATGTTGGAGTCGGTCGAGTAGGCCTTTTCGGCCGACATCTTGTAGCCGAAGCCTTCGGCGGTCATGAAGGCCGACATCTCGGCACGGCCACCCAGCTCGTCGATGAACTTCTGGTCCAGCCAGGGCTTGTAGATCTTCAGGGCCGGATTGGTCAGCAGGCCGTAGCGGTAGAAGCGCTCGATGTCATTGCCCTTGAAGGTGCTGCCGTCGCCCCAGATGTTGACGTCGTCTTCCTTCATGGCGGCCACCAGCATGGTGCCGGTCACGGCGCGGCCCAGCGGGGTGGTGTTGAAGTAGGTCACGCCCGCGGTGGAGATGTGGAAGGCGCCTGCCTGCAGGGCGGCGATGCCTTCATGGGCGAGTTGGGTGCGGCAATCGACCAGGCGGGCCTGCTCGGCACCGTAGAGCTTGGCCTTGCGCGGGATTTCGTCGTAGTCGGGCTCGTCAGGCTGGCCCAGGTTGGCGGTGTAGGCGTAGGGCAGGGCGCCCTTCTTCTTCATCCAGAGCAGCGCGGCGCTGGTGTCCAGGCCGCCGGAGAAGGCGATACCGACTTTTTGCCCCAGGGGCAGGTCTTGCAGAATGGTGGCCATGTTCGGTCCTTGTGGGTGGATCAGCCGAAATGGCAGATGTAGTGATAAGCCTCGGTCACGCGGATCTCGAAAGAGGAGTTGCCCGGCACCTTGAACGATTCGCCGGCACCGGCCTTGACCCATTCGGTGCTGCCAGCGAGCTTGTATTCGCACGAACCGCCGACGCCTTCCATGATCTCCGGGGCACCGGTGTTGAAGGTCAGCGTGGCGGGCAGGATCACGCCGACGCTTTTCTTGGTGCCGTCGGCCAGGGTGAAGCCGTGGCTCACGCACTTGCCGTCAAAGTAGACGTTGGCTTTCGTGGTCAGGGCCACGTTCTGGATGGTTTCAGTGGTCATGGAGGTGAATCCGTTGGAGGTGAGGCCACAAGCCGACCCGCACCGGCAGGCGGTGCGCGTGAAGTCGAATTCGGGCAAACCTCGATTTTAGGCCACGCGGCGGGCCTGTCGCCGGGCGCGCGGACTCACACTCGCTGTCGCACCCTGCACGCGGGGCCCCTCAGTGGGCCGGGTAGGGCTGAGGCGTGCTGTTGTAGACCGGCGCCGTCACGGGCTGGGCCCCGGAAACCGGGTAGCTCGGGTGGCTGGCTCGGCCGTTGATGACCGGGCTGACCTGCACGGGCAGGTACTGGCCTGGGTCGTTGGGCATCTGGACAGAGTATTGGCGACCGGCGTACTCGTAGCTCACGTTGTAGGCCACGGTGCGGTTTTCGTAAACGGTCTGGGTGCTGCAGTTCTGCACATTGCGCACTTGAGGTTTGCTGGGGCCTTCAATGGAGTTGCCCAGCACCGCGCCACCGACCACCCCGAGGACGGTGGCAATGGCCTTGCCGCTGCCGCCGCCCACCGCGTTGCCCAGGGCCCCGCCCGCGACTGCGCCCATCGCGGCACCGGCGCCCGAGGTGCCGCCAGGGGTGGCCACTTGCTGGTTGGTGCAGACCTGCTGGGGCACCGCCACCTGCTGCACGATGGGGGTGGTGGAGAGCACGCGGGCCATTTCCTGGGCCGACGCCGTGCCAGCGATCATGGCAGTGCTCAAAAGGGCCAGGCCGAAGGCATAGGGCTTGTTCATGGAAAACCTCAGTTCATGTGTTGCAGATTGAACGCTTGGGTGCGTCCAAGGGTTGACCCGCAGTCTAGAGAGCGGGTTCCTGAGGTATCCCGACGCGGCTGTAAAAGGATGTAACAGTGCGTGAGCCCGGTGTGGGCAGTCGCTCAGCGGCCCAACTGTTCCCAGGTTTCTGCCTTGAAGCCCACGGTGAACCGGGGTTGCGCTTGTGGCCCCCAATCGACGACGGGGCGTTTGATGACGCTGGGCTGCTCCAGCATCAGGGCCCGGGCGCTGTCGTTGTCTTGCACCCCGGCCTGCACGGCAGGATCAAGTTTGCGCCAGGTGGTGCCCTGGCGGTTGACCAGCTTGTCCCAGCCCAGGGCGGGCAGCCAGGCGTCCAGCCCGGCTTCGGGGACACCTTGTTTCTTGAAATCATGAAAGTCAAATGTCCGCCCTTGCTCGGTGAGCCATTGACGGGCCTTTTTGACGGTGTCGCAGTTGGGAATGCCGTAGACGGTGATCTTGGGGTGATTCATGGGCCGAGATGATGCAGCACCCCGCGCTGCGCGACAATCCCGGGTCTTATGAGAAATCCCCTGCCTACCACCCTGGAAGCCTGGCTGAGCCATTGCGAGCGTCTGCACCCGAAAAACATCGAGATGGGTCTGGACCGCGTCCGCGAGGTGGCGCGCCGCATGGATCTGCGTTTCGATGTGCCTGTGATCACGGTGGCGGGCACGAACGGCAAGGGCTCGACCTGCGCCATGCTGGAGGCCATCTTGCTGCAGGCCGGCTACCGGCCGGGTGTCTACACCTCGCCGCACCTCGTGCATTTCCAGGAGCGGTGCCGGGTTCATGGTGAGATCGTCGCGCCCGAGACCCTGCTGCCTCACTTTGAGGCGGTCGAGGTGGCCCGGGTGCGCGGTGATGAAGTGTCGCTGACCTATTTTGAGTTCACCACGCTGGCCATCCTGCGCTGCCTGTCGATGTCGGGCCTGGATGTGGCCATCCTGGAAGTGGGTCTGGGCGGGCGTCTGGATGCGGTCAACCTGATCGATGCAGACTGCGCGGTCATCACCAGCATCGATCTCGACCACATGGAATTCCTCGGGAACGACCGTGAAACCATCGGCCTCGAGAAGGCCGGCATCATGCGCACCGGTCGCCCGGTGGTGGTGAGTGACCCGCTGCCGCCGCAAAGCGTGCTGGATCGAGCGCTGGAGATCGGTGCGGATCTGTGGCGTTTCGGTGCTGATTTCAACTTCTCCGGCGACAAGCTGCAGTGGGGCTGGGCCGGTCGCGGTCGCCGTTACAGTGGCCTGGCCTACCCGGCGCTGCGGGGTGCCAATCAATTGGTCAATGCCTCGGGCGTGTTGGCGGCCCTGACGGCCTTGCGTGAGCGTCTGCCCATCACGGCCCAAGCGGTGCGCAATGGGCTGGCCATGGTGGAGTTGCCGGGGCGTTTCCAGATCGTGCCCGGCCAACCGGCCCTGGTGCTGGATGTGGCCCACAATCCGCATTCGGTGGCTGCGCTCTCGGCCAACCTCGATGCAATGGGCTTCTACCCCTGCACCCACGCCGTATTGGGTGCCATGGCCGACAAGGACCTGGGGCCCATGCTGGCGCGCATCGCCCCGTTGGTGGATCGCTGGTATTTCACCGATCTGCCCACCCCTCGTGCCGAGTCCGCGGCAGGGCTGCAAGCCAAGTGGCATGCACTGCAGATGGTGGCGGGCGGGCGCCGCGAGGTCAGTACCGCCACTTTTGCGGATCCTCAGCAGGCCCTGGCCGCGGCAGTGGCTGCTGCGGACCCGGCTGATAGAATCGTGGTCTTTGGTTCGTTCTTCACGGTGGGTGGTGTTCTCAAAGACGGCATTCCCCGCCTTCACGCCAAACATCTGGACGCCTGACGCCCACACTTCATGGCTTTTTTCAAGTTCCGCTGGCCCCTGGGGGGCGCTTCCAAAGGCCGTGATGAACGGCCGCCCGCTGCATCGCAAGGTGACAGTGTGGAAGTGCTGCGCCGCCGAGCCCGGCATCGCCTGATCGGTGCTGCCGTTCTGGTGCTCGCCGGTGTGTTGGGTTTCCCGCTGCTGTTCGACACCCAGCCCCGCCCGATCCCGGTCGACATCCCCATCGCCATCCCTGACAAGAACAAGTCACCTGCCCTGGCCCTGCCCACGCCCCCGGTGGCGGTCAGCAGCGCGTCTGATTCCGGTCTGGGCCCTGACGAAGAGGTCGTGCCCTCCAACAGCCCGCGTCAAGAGAGTCGTGTCGTCGCGGCCAAGCCCGTTGCCGAGCCGCGCAAGGAGACGCCCAAGACCGAGGTCAAGCCCGACGCCAAGCCTGATCCCAAGCCGGAGCACAAGGACAAGCCTGAAGCCCGGGTGGAACGCAAACCCGAGCCCAAGCCGGAATCCAAGCCTGAACCCAAGCCCGAAACCCGTGCCGTGGTCAAGGCCGAGACCAAGCCCGAGCCCAAGCCGGACACCCGTTCCGAAGGCAAGGCGTCTGACGATGCCGCGCGGGCGCGTGCCTTGCTCGAAGGCAAGAGTGCGGCCGACGCGTCGCATGCGCCTGCGGCAGCAGAGGGGGCTCGATTCATCGTCCAGGTGGGCGCTTTCAGTGATGCGGCCAAGGCACGTGACGCCCGGCTCAAGCTGGAAAAGGCCGGGCTCAAGACCTATACCCAGGTGGTCGAGACCGGTGACGGCAAGCGAATTCGTGTGCGGGTGGGGCCATTTGCTGGCAAGGCCGAGGCGGACAAGGCGGCCTCTCGCATCAAGTCACTTGATCTTCCGGCATCCATCCTGACCTTGTGACCAGTGGTGCAGGAGTCTGACGGATGTCGATGGCTGTGACGGACATCGCCTTGCTGGCGGTGCTGGGGGTGTCCCTGGTGATCGGTGCCTGGCGGGGGCTGGTGTATGAGATGGTCTCGCTGGCCGGCTGGGTGGTGGCTTTCATCGCCGGGCAATGGTTTGCGCTGGATGCCGCAGCGTATCTGCCTCTCGGGGCGGTGGATGGGGCATTGCGTTATGCGGCCGGTTTTCTGGTGGTGTTCGTGGCGGCCATCTTTGCCTCGGCATTGATGGCCTTCCTGGCGCAGAAGTTGGTGGCTGCCGTCGGAATGCGGCCTGCGGATCGGGCCATGGGGGCCTTGTTCGGCCTGGTCCGGGGAGCAGTATTACTGCTCGCGGTGGCGGTGGTGATCCAGGTCACGCCGCTGCACGAGGGCGGATGGTGGCAGGAGTCAAAAGGTGCACCGGTGCTTGCGGCGGTGCTGGATGGTTTGAAGCCGGCGTTGCCGGCACAGTTTGGAAGATATCTTCCTTGATCGGGGTTTTGTCATGTGTGGAATCGTCGGCGTTGTCAGCAACGCCCCTGTGAATCAGCTTATCTATGATGCCTTGCTGCTGTTGCAGCACCGCGGCCAGGATGCGGCCGGCATCGTGACCCAGCAGGAGCGCAAATTCTTCATGCACAAGGCCAAAGGCATGGTGCGTGACGTTTTCCGCACCCGCAATATGCGAGCCCTGCCGGGATCAGTGGGCCTGGGCCAGGTGCGCTACCCCACGGCCGGCAACGCCTACAGCGAGGAAGAGGCGCAGCCTTTCTACGTCAACGCGCCCTTCGGCATCGTGCTGGTGCACAACGGCAACCTGACCAATGCCAAGACCCTGCGCTCCGAGCTGTTCTCGACGGACCATCGTCACACCAACACCGAGAGCGATTCGGAGGTGCTGCTCAATGTGTTCGCCCACGAGCTTGAGCGGGCCACCCGCGGCTTGCCCCTGCAGGCTGAAGAGGTGTTCACGGCCGTCCGTGCCGTGCACAAGCGCATCAAGGGCTCTTATGCGGTGATCGCTCTGATCGCCGGTCATGGCCTGCTGGCTTTCCGTGATCCGCATGGAATCCGTCCCCTGGCCTTGGGTCGCAGCGCCGACGGTACCGTGATGGTGGCCAGTGAATCGGTGGCCCTGGAGGGCACGGGCCATGTGTTCGAGCGCAACGTCGAGCCGGGTGAGGCCGTCTTCATCGACCTCAAGGGCCAGATGTCGTCCCAGCAATGTGCTGACAACCCCAAGCTCAACCCCTGCATCTTCGAGTTCGTCTACCTGGCCCGTCCCGACTCGGTGTTGGACAACATCTCTGTCTACCAGGCCCGCCTGAACCTCGGTGAGAGCCTGGCCAAGCGGGTCGTCTCGACCGTGCCGCCGAGCGAGATCGATGTGGTGATTCCCATCCCCGAGTCGAGCCGTCCGAGCGCCACCCAACTGGCCCATCTGCTGGGCATCCCTTACCGCGAAGGCTTCGTCAAGAACCGCTATGTGGGCCGGACTTTCATCATGCCGGGCCAAGGTGTGCGCAAGAAGTCGGTGCGCCAGAAGCTCAACGTGATCGGCAGCGAATTCAAGGGCCGCAATGTGCTGTTGGTCGACGACTCGATCGTGCGTGGCACCACCAGTCGCGAGATCGTCCAGATGGCTCGTGATGCAGGCGCCAACAAGGTCTACATGGCCAGCGCGGCGCCGCCGGTCCGCTATCCCAACGTCTATGGCATCGACATGCCCACCAGCTCTGAGCTGGTGGCCCATGACCGCACCGTGGAAGAGGTGCGCCAGATCATCGGCTGTGATGCCCTGATCTACCAGGATGTGGACGCCATGAAGGCGGCCATCGGCTCCCTCAACAGCAACATCAGCGGCTTCGACGCCTCTTGCTTTGATGGCATCTACGTGACAGGTGACATCACCTCCGATGAAATCGCGCGCCTCAATGAGAACCGCGTGGGACAGGAAGAGGGCGAGCCCGATACCTCGCGCCTGGCCTTGCCCAACGCCCAGGAGGCCTGAGCCCCCTCGGCCGTTTTCCGCTCTTCATCCTGCCCTGGCCACTTCGGTGGCCAGTGGCCTTTCAGCACTGAACATCATGACCACCGCTCCCACCCCTGTGCGCACCCGATTCGCACCTTCGCCTACCGGTTTCATCCATCTGGGCAACATCCGCTCCGCGCTGTATCCCTGGGCGTTTGCCCGAGCCAATCAGGGGGTGTTCGTCCTGCGCATCGAAGACACCGATCTGGAGCGTTCGTCCCAGGCCGCTGTGGACGTGATCATCGAAGGCATGAACTGGCTGGGCCTGGATCATGACGAAGGCCCGTTCTATCAAATGCAGCGCATGGCGCGCTACAAGGAAGTGCTGGCCCAGTTGCAGGCAGCCGGGCATGTGTACCCGTGCTACATGAGCGTGGCTGAGTTGGATGCGCTGCGTGAGCGTCAGATGGCGGCCAAGGAGAAACCGCGTTACGACGGCACCTGGCGCCCGGCGCCCGGCAAGACTTTGCCCGCCATCCCCGAGGGGGTGCAACCGGTGCTCCGCTTCAAGAACCCCCAAGAGGGTTCGGTGGTGTGGGAGGACAAGGTCAAGGGGCGCATCGAGATCAGCAACGACGAACTCGACGATCTGGTCATTGCCCGGCCTGACGGCACGCCAACCTACAACTTCTGTGTCGTCGTGGACGACATCGACATGGCGATCACCCACGTCATCCGGGGTGATGATCACGTGAACAACACGCCGCGTCAGATCAACATCTTCCGCGCCCTGGGCAAGGAGCCCCCGGTGTATGCCCACCTGCCCACGGTGCTCAACGAGCAGGGCGAAAAGATGAGCAAGCGCAATGGTGCCAAGCCTGTGACGCAGTACCGCGACGAGGGCTACCTGCCCGATGCCATGGTCAATTACCTGGCTCGCCTGGGCTGGTCGCATGGCGACGACGAGATTTTCAGCCGTGAGCAGTTCCTCGGCTGGTTCAATCTGGACCACCTGGGCCGCAGCGCAGCCCAGTTCGATGAAGCCAAGCTGCGTTGGGTGAACGCCCAGCACCTCAAGGCCCTGGACGATCAGGTCTTGGCGGGCCTGGTGGCCCCCTTCGCGGCCAAGCTGGGCCTGTCAGGTCTGGATGACGGTCGTCTGCCGGCCATCTGCGGTCTGTTCAAGGATCGCTGCGACACGCTGGTGGCCCTGGCCGATTGGGTGAAGGTGTTCTATGCCGAAGAAGTCAGCCCCCAGGCCGACGAACTGGCGAAGCACGTCACCGACGCGGTGCGCCCTGCGCTCAAGGCACTCGATGCCCGTCTGCAGGTCTGCGCCTGGGACAAGGCATCGATTTCTGCTGCCATCAAGGAAACATTGACCGAATTTGGCCTTAAGATGCCGCTCTTGGCGATGCCGGTGCGTGTTCTCACCGCCGGTACGGCACATACGCCGTCGGTCGATGCCCTGCTTGAATTGCTCGGTCGAGAAAAAATTTCGCTGAGATTGCGAAACGCCTAAAAATGTGACTATAATTTGAGGCTCAGGAGTTAACGACATAAATAAAACGATGTTGAAGACAAATGAGCTGACTTGAAGTCAGATCAGTCCAGATGTGGGGGTATAGCTCAGCTGGGAGAGCGCTTGCATGGCATGCAAGAGGTCATCGGTTCGATCCCGTTTACCTCCACCACAGTTTGATTTGATGTTTGAGTAGTCCAAGGTTTTGACCCTATCGTCTAGAGGCCTAGGACATCACCCTTTCACGGTGAGTACCGGGGTTCGAATCCCCGTAGGGTCGCCAAGTTT